>NZ_JBHVCP010000028.1:0-97486 GCF_042803315.1 Streptomyces sp. NPDC057424 | reverse complement strand
CCCGCAGCGGATGCCGGCCCAGGACCTCGTCCACCTCCGGCGTCAACGCCGCCGCGAACCGGGCCGCGGTGGGCAGCGAGTCGTCGCGCAGGGTCTTCGCCGCGGCGAGCAGCACACTGCGGCCGGCTTCCTTCGGCACGCCGGCCGCTGCCCGCTCGTACAGTTCCGCGCCCTCTTCCAGGACCAGGCCCGGATCGATGCCCGCCGGAATCTTTATGCCCGCCGTGTGGCGCCAGGTGGCCACCGGATCGCTCCAGGCCTCCACCCGGTACGACCAGTGGCCGACGGCGTTCGCGGTGACCTCGGCGCCCCAGCGGTCGCTGCCGGGAGCGAGCTCGCGCATCGGTGTCCACGGGCCGGGGCGGCCCTCCGGATCCTTCAGGACGACATGGGCGGCCACCGCGTCGTGCCCCTCCCGGAACACGGTGGCGGTGACCTCGAACGTCTCGCCCACGACCGCCTTCGCCGGCCGGTTGCCGCTCTCCACGGCCGGGCGGACGTCCCGTACCGGGATACGGCCGATGGCCCGGGTCCTCCTCATGGTCCTCACCTCCACCGTGCTCGAAAGCCGGGCCACGAGGCCCGGTTCAGGGGAATGGACAGGCGGGAAGGGCGCTACCTTCCCGCCGTTGATCTCCGCTCGGTGCCGGGGGATCTGCGCTCCGCCGCCGGTGGTCTTCGTCTGACCGCCGCGGCCGGACGAGGCCGCTCGTTCGGTTCCTGCACACAGGTGATGTGCTGCTCCTGCAGGCAGGTGATCTGCTGTTCCTGCAGATAGGCGACCTGGTTCGTGCGCAGGTACCGCTCGGCCGCGTCCGCCGCCTCCCGCGCGCACCGCTTGCCCATCAGCACGCAGAGCGTGTAGCCCGAGTCCTCGAACGTGGTCCGCACCGTGTGGTCGTTCGGCGCCGCGAGCATCACGCGTTCCCAGGCCCGGTAACGCCGCAACTGCCGGGCGACTTCGGCTTTGGCGGGTAGCAGCATGGCGCCGATCACCTTTCGGGGCTCGAGGGGCACGGTCTCCCGACGGTCGGACGGCGGCCGTGCGCACAGCGGCACGGACCCGTAACGGCGATCGAGTTCTTCACACATGGTGCACGCGCGGCGACCCAGCGTCCTGTTGGATCTTCAACCAGCGGCGGCTCTCCTGGGTCGTTCGGGCCACCTCTGCCCGCTCACTTGCGTGCTCCCCCACCTCAACCGTGCGCTCGTGTTGCACGAACGGGCTAGCGCCCTCAGGCTGAGGGTGACTCAGAAGCGATAGGCGCTCACGTTCCGTGTTCGGGGCTCGTCCCGCAGGACCGCGGGAGCGAGAAGGAGCTGAGCTTCGCGGTGAGGAGCCGACCGATGAAGACCGCAGTGCCCTGCTACTACCACCTCGACGTGGAAGTCAGCCCGGAACGGGTGGGACAGGTCAGCCGCATTCTGGCCGCTCACCTGAAGTTCTGGGACCTGGACAACCTGGTCCAGCCCGTCTGCGGCGGTGCCGAGATGCTGCTCAAGGCCATCGACGAGCACGCCACGGACAAGAACACGTCGATCGAGATGTGGTGGAACCGGCAGCACCTGATCACCGCCATCGGGGACAACGACCGTGCCCTGCGCCCCGACCAGGAGCTGCGAGGCTGCCTGGAGCACCTCGCGGCCATGAGCGACGGCTGGGGCTGTTGCGCGACCGAGACCGGCAGCAAGGTCATCTGGTTCTCGCAGCGCGCCCGTGCCGGCGAACGGGTCCCGCTGGTCCCGACCGCGCCCGCGCCGCGGGAGAGCGAGGGTCTCGAGGTGCCCCGCGAGGTACCCGTCACGCAGCTGGCCGGCCCGGCCGTCATTCCGGACGAGGTCCTGGAGGACGCCCGGTGACCCGCCGGCAGACTCGGAAAGGGGTGTCCGCCTGGAGCGGGCGCCCCTACCCGCTGGGTGCGGCCTATGACGGGGAGGGCACCAACTTCGCGCTCTTCAGCGAGGTCGCCGAACGTGTCGAGCTGGTCCTCGTCGACGACGACGGCACGCACACCCAGGTGCCGCTGAACGAGGTCGACGGCTTCGTGTGGCACGGCTACCTCCCCGGCGTCGGGCCCGGCCAGCGCTATGGCTACCGGGTGCACGGGCCATGGGCCCCGGCCGCGGGGCACCGCTGCAACCCGGCGAAACTGCTGCTCGACCCGTACGCCCGTGCGGTGGAGGGGCAGATCGACAACCACCCCTCGCTCTACGAGCGCAACCCCGACGGCCCCGACCCCGCCGACAGCGCCGGGCACACCATGCTCGGCGTGGTGACCGACCCGGCCTTCGACTGGGGCGACGACGCCCGGCCCTGCCGGCCCTACGCCGACACGGTGATCTACGAGGCGCACGTGAAGGGCATGAGCCGCACCCATCCCGAGGTGCCCGAGGAACTCCGGGGCACCTACGCCGGGCTGGCGCACCCCGCGGTCGTCGAGCACCTGACCTCCCTCGGTGTCACGGCCGTGGAGCTCATGCCGGTCCACCAGTTCGTCCACGACGGGGTGCTGCACGACCGGGGCCTGGCCAACTACTGGGGCTACAACACCATCGGCTTCTTCGCGCCGCACAACGGCTACGCCGCCCACGGCACGCGCGGGGGGCAGGTCGCCGAGTTCAAGCAGATGGTGAAGACCCTGCACGCGGCCGGCCTCGAAGTGATCCTCGACGTGGTCTACAACCACACCGCCGAGGGCAACGAGAGGGGCCCCACCCTGTCCTTCCGCGGCATCGACAACTCCTCGTACTACCGCCTGGTCGACGGCGACTGGGAGCACTACTACGACACCACCGGCACCGGCAACAGCCTGCTGATGCGGCACCCCTACGTCCTTCAGCTGATCATGGACTCGCTGCGGTACTGGGTGACCGAGATGCACGTCGACGGCTTCCGTTTCGACCTCGCGGCGACGCTCGCCCGGCAGTTCCACGAGGTGGACCGGCTGTCGGCGTTCTTCGACCTCATCCAGCAGGACCCGGTGATCAGCCGCGTCAAGCTGATCGCCGAGCCGTGGGACGTCGGGGAGGGCGGCTACCAGGTGGGCAACTTCCCGCCGCTGTGGTCGGAGTGGAACGGCATGTACCGCGACGCGGTCCGCGACTTCTGGCGCGGCGAGGACCACACGCTCGGCGAGCTCGCCTCCCGGCTCACGGGTTCCTCCGACCTGTACCAGCACAGCAGGCGCCGGCCCCGCGCCAGCGTCAACTTCGTCACCGCGCACGACGGCTTCACCCTGCGCGACCTCGTCTCGTACAACGACAAGCACAACGAGGACAACGGCGAGGACAACCAGGACGGCGAGAGCACCAACCGGTCCTGGAACTGCGGCGCCGAGGGCGCGACCCGCGACCCGGCGGTGCGGGAGCTGCGCATGCGTCAGCAGCGCAACCTCCTCGCCACGCTGCTGCTGTCCCAGGGCATCCCGATGCTCTCGCACGGCGACGAACTCGGCCGCACCCAGGGCGGCAACAACAACGCCTACTGCCAGGACAACGACATCTCCTGGATCGACTGGCGGCTCACCGAGGAACAGCGCGACCTGCTGGAGTTCACCCGGTACGTCATCCGGCTGCGCACGGGGCACCCCGTGCTGCGCCGGCGCCGCTTCTTCCTCGGCGAGACCCCGACCCGGGCGGACCAGCCGCTGCCCGACCTGGTGTGGCTGGCGCCAGACGCCCGCGAGATGACCGACGACGACTGGCAGCGCGGCGACGCGCACTCCGTCGGGGTCTTCCTCAACGGCGACGCCATCGCCGAACCCGACCCGTGGGGCCGCCCGGTCGTCGACGACTCGTTCCTGCTGCTCCTCAACAGCCACTGGGAGCCGGTCGACTTCCGCCTGCCGAAGGCCTCCTACGGCGAACGCTGGACGGCGCTCATCGACACGGCCGACCCGGAGGGCACGCCCGACGAGTCGGAGCACAAGGCCGGGACGGTGCTCACCGTCGGGTCCCGCAGCCTGGTCCTGCTGTCCCGGCCGTCACGGGCACCGCGCGAGAAGGGCTGACCCGGTCAGTGGTCGCGGCGCGCGGTCACCGTGAACTGCGCGCCGTCGTGGTCCCGCAGCACCGCCTCGTCGCCGCCCTTGGACAGGACGCTGCCGCCGTGGAGTTCCGCCGCGCGGGCGCAGGCCTCCACGTCGTCGACGGAGAAGTGCACCTGCCAGTGCGGCCGGATCGCGGGGTCGGGGGCCGCCCCCAGGGCGCCCGACTCGATCCGGGCCACCACATCCCCGCGGCTGCGCAGCACGACCTCGCCGCCCTCGTAGTGGACCTCGCAGCAGCCCGGCCGCTGCGTCGCCCAGTCGAGGACCTCGCCGTAGAAGATCGCCGCGTCGAAGGCGTCACGGGTGTGGAGCGTGATGAAGGCCGGTTGCGCGTTGCGCCAGGTCTCCCAGTCGGTGAAGAGGTCGCCCTCCCAGATGCCGAAGGTCGCACCGTCCCGGTCGGCCAGCAGCGCCGCCCGTCCCGGCGGCAGCGAGATCGGCCCGACCGCGACCGTGCCCATGCGCTCCTGCACCCGCGCCACCGCGTCGTCCGCGCTGCGCACCGCGAAGTACGGCGTCCACGCCACCGCCATCTGCCACATGGTCGCCACCCCCGCGATCCCGGCCACCGGCGATCCGTCCGCCAGCGCGATCCGGAACCGGTCGCCGAGCTTGGCCGGCCGCCACTGCCAGCCCAGCACGGCCCCGTAGAACTCCTCGGTCGCCTTGACGTCCCGGCTGGTCAGGCTCACCCAGCAGGGTGCGCCGAACACGGAGTGTGATGAGATGACGTCCTTCGTGCCGGAGGGGCTGGGCATGTCGTGGTTCATGGCAGTCGCGTCCTGATCTCGTCGGCCTGGCAGCCACCGGAGGATTGACACCAGTGTCCGGCCGGAACCGCTGTGGGCGCCTGCCGAGTACCCCGGCGGGGGCGCCGAAACGGCGTCGGGCCTGGTCCGCCCCGGTGGCACCGGGCGGGCCGAGTGACGACGATGGATGGGTCGGACACTGCGTCAAGGTACTCAAGCACCCGGTGGGACCTTGGCGGCAGCGGCGCACCGGACCCGGAGGTGACCATGCCCACGGACGGGGGCTCGGATCGGATCTTCGAGCTGCAGGAAGAGGTCCAGCAGCTGAAGGAGGCGGTTGTCTCCCATGCGGTTGTGGACCAGGCGATCGGGATGGTAGTGGCGCTCGGCCGGATCTCCCCCGACCAGGGGTGGGCCGTGCTGAAGGAGGTCTCCCAGCACACCAACATCAAGCTGCGCAACGTCGCGGATCTGATCCTCGTCTGGGGCCGCACGGGCGTGATGCCCGAGGAGATCCGGGCGGTCCTGGAAGACGCCCTCGACCGTGCCGGCCCTACGCAGATCCCCGGTTCGCCGCCGGAGGCGTGAGCCCCGGCGGCACCGGGAACCGGCTCTGCCGGCCTCACCGGGCCTCGGCCAGCAGCTCCTCACGCAGATGGGCGAAGCAGCTGCTGAGCAACCGGGAGACGTGCATCTGCGAGATACCGAGCTGCTCGGCGATGCGGCTCTGCGTCATGCCCTTGAAGAACCGCAGGTAGAGGATGATCCGTTCGCGCTCCGGCAGCGCCTCCAGGCAGGGCCTGACGGCCACGCGGTTGACGACGATGTCGAAGGCCGGGTCGGGCCCGCCCAGCGCGTCCCCCAGGGCGTAGCCGTCGGTTCCGGGCATCTCCGCCTCCAGCGACAGTGCGGAGAAGCACTCGAGAGCCTCCATGCCGGTACGCACCTCACCCTCGGTGAGCTGGGCGTACTCGGCGATCTCGGCGACCGTGGGGGAGCGGCCCGGGGTGGTCTGCGACAGTTCCTTGGCGGCGTGCCGCACCCGGTTGCGCAGGTCCTGGACCCGGCGGGGCACGTGCAGCGTCCACATGTGGTCACGGAAGTGGCGCTTGATCTCGCCGGTGACCGTCGGTACCGCATACGCCTCGAAGGCGTTGCCGCGGGCCGGGTCGTAGTGGTCGACGGCCTTCACGAGGCCGAGAGCCGCCACCTGGTACAGATCCTCGAGGGCCTCGCCACGGCCGCGGAAGCGGACGGCGATCCGTTCGGCCATGGGAAGCCAGGCCTCGACCAGCTCGTCCCGCAGGGCCTTGCGTTCGGGACCCTCGGACAGCCGCGCGAGACGTGCGAACGCCGCGGCGGTGTCGGGGGCGTCGTCGTGGGGGTGCGTTCGGGTGCTGCCGGCGATACGCATGGTGCGCACCTCCCTGAGCAGGTGCTGAGTAGGGACAGACACCGTGGGAAGCGCGGCCTCGGACTTCACGGGAAGCATCAGGGGTCCGGGCGGCCGGCTCCCCACACGCGTGCCTCCTGTCCGAAGCACTGACAATTCAGACAATACGGCATTTGGGGGACGTGGGCGCTCTCAAGGTCGCTGTCATTTCGAGTGCACGCCTTTGACCTCTCTTGACCCCCTCGACCTCGCCTTGGATCGATCAGCTCTGCTGCGGAGGTGATCTCGGCCGCATGGAGCCGGAGACCTCCCCCGAAGAGCCGGCCGACACACCCGTCGGCGTCCAGCGGCTGATCCGGAGGCGCCTGCGGCGGCAGATGCCCGACCCGCGGCTGCGCGGCACCGAGGCGGAGCTGCTGCGGCGGGTCGTGGCCCGGCACTGGCGCCTCCGACGCGGCCGAGGGTCTGGGCCTGGCCGCCAAGCCGGTGTCCACCCTGGTCAATCAGCCGGCAGGGGTGGGCTGCCTGGTCCGCGAGCACCGCCCGGCCGCCCGGTTGCTGCCCATCCCGGCCGCCCGGACGCGGTTGCGTGAAAGGCGCCGAGGCCGCGCCGAACTCGTATCGCCGCCCTGCCCGGCGTGGCTCCGCGGTGGAACCCGCTCGAACTGCTCGCCGTCGCCGCGGTCGTGGTCGCCGCCGCCTCGGCCCTGCCGAGGCGGCCGACCCGTTGATCTTCACTCGTGGAAGTGATGTGCGGCACGCCCGGGCAAGCGCTTTCTCCGACTGAATCCGGATAACTGCTGGGCACGGCTTGATCACCGATCAAAAAGGATGAACTGCCTGGCCACAGCGCATTCTGCTCATTTGACAGTGCGCTGAGACCACAGATAGGAAGCAGCTTCCAGAGGTCGAGAGGTGCAGCGTGTACGAGCCGAACGTGGTCGGGGACTGGCAGGAGTACGACGAGCATGCCGGTCTGCGCGTCCGCGTCCACCGTCTGGAACTGGCCGAGCCGCCCCGCGGCCGTGACGACGCCGCCGACGGGCTGACGTACTTCTGCCTCCGTGTGACGGTCGAGAACCGCGGCAGCCGCCATCTCGGCGTCCATCTCGAGGACGGCCAGATCGACGTCCGGCTCGGACCGGACGGGGAGAGCGCCTTCATCGACTGGCGCAACTCCCAGTTCATCGAGGGCTTCGACGTCTACCCGCTGCGCCGGGCCACCGCCGTGCTGTACGGGGCCGGCGCAGAGGCGGCCCTGAGCCTCGTGGACGTCCAGGTGCAGCTGCGCGTCGAGGAGGAGTGGACCGACCGCCGCCTGTGGTCGGGCGGCATCGGGGCGCACGAGGGTCCCGCAGGCGGCCAGCAGGGCGCGGTGCGGGACAGCCTGGCGTACCAGGTGAGCGTCTTCCTGAGGGATCAGGCGGAGGAAGGCACCGCCTGATCCGGCGTCAGGGCGTCGCGGAGGTCAGTGCGGGATGCCGTCGATGATCTCGCGGGCTCCCTGGCGCAGCAGGGCCACGGCGACCGAGGTGCCGAGCGTGGCGGGGTCGAGCCGGCCCGCCCACTCGTGGGCGTTGAGGCGCGTCTTGCCGTCCGGGGTGAACACACAGGCCCGCAGGGACAGTTCGCCACTGCGGTCCACCCGTGCGAACCCGGCGATGGGGCTGTTGCAGTGCCCCTGCAGCACATGCAGGAACATGCGCTCCGCGGTGGTCTCACGGTAGGTGTCCGGGTCGCCCAGACCGCTCACCGCGTCGATCAGCGCGGCGTCGTCCTCGCGGCACTGCAGCGCCAGCACGCCCGCGCCGATGGGCGGCATCATCGTCTCGGTCGAGAGGATCTCGCTGATCACGTCCTCGCGGCCGATGCGCTCCAGGCCGGAGACCGCGAGCAGCAGGGCGTCCGCCTCACCGGCGGCCAGCTTCGCCAAGCGGCGGTTGGCGTTGCCGCGGAACGGTACGCACTCCAAGTGGGGATGCGTCGCGGCCAGTTGCGCGACGCGGCGCACCGAGGAGGTGCCGATCCGGGTCCCGGCCGGCAGCTCGTCCAGGGTGAGCCCGCCCGGGTGGATCAGGGCGTCCCGGATGTCGTCCCGCTTCAGGAAGGCCGCGAACACCGTGCCCGCCGGGAGCGGCCGGTCGGCCGGCACGTCCTTCACGCAGTGCACGGCGAGGTCGGCCTCGCCGGCCAGCAGCGCCGCGTCGACCTCTTTGGTGAACGCGCCCTTGCCCTCGACCTGGGACAGATCGCCCATCCACTTGTCGCCGGTGGTCTTCACCGGCACGACCTCGGTGCGTACTCCAGGATGGGCGGCGGCCAACTCGGCCCGGACGCGCTCCACCTGGGCGAGCGCCATGGGAGAGTCGCGGGAGACGATGCGAATCAGTTCGGGGACGGACATGCGGACACGATAGACCCTCCCGAGGGATCGTTCGGCCCGTACCTCCTCCAACCGCCGGGCGTCGGACGTCAGTTCGGGACGAATGGATCGCTCTGTTCCGCCGCCCGCAGGGCCGCGGCGAGGGCCCGCCCGTCGCCGACGTCGAGGGCGGTGCCGGTGAGTTTGACGACGTGCTCGTCGCCGTGCGCGAGGGCGCGCTCCAGAGAACCTCCTGCGCGGTGGCGCGGGGGCGGGGGCGATGGCGGGGGCGACGGGCTCGGCGGTGGCGTACACGGCGGTGACCGCAGCGGACGCGGTCCATGCCGCGCGTAGGCTCGGCACCCACAGCGCGCGGGGGAGTGAACAGAGGGCGCGCAGGACGGCGTTGGGCGCGGTCGCCGCGTGGACCAGCATGGTCGCCTCGCCGTGGCCGTGGGGGCGTGACCGGTGAGCCGGCCTAGCCGCTCCGGCCTCGAGGCGTGGAGCCGTCCGAGGACTTTTTCGAGGGCCCCTGTCGTGTCGTGCGTGTCCATGCCGGGACGCTATGCGGCCGCCCCGCGCCGGGGGATCGGGCGCGGGGCGGAAACGGGACCCGGCCGGAGGCTCAGGGCCCTTGTGGCGGATCTCCGCGGCGTCGCGACGCCCGGCACGCACTCTTGTCCGGCACGCCGGGAGCACGCTCCCCCAAGCTCTCGGCTCCGCTCTGCCAAGGGGACCCCCATGGCAGAGCGGAGCCCGCCCGCCGGGCGGACGACGGGACTTCGCGCACACGACCTGCGCCCCGCGACCCGGTCCGGTGTCGTCAGGCGTACGGGTCGAAGGCGATGCCGGAGGGCTTGGCCGACGCCAGGTGGTCGGCGAAGCCGGTGTCCTTCAGGCCGAAGTTGGCGCTGCCGAAGTTGTACGAGGTCAGCTTGTCGCGCACCCCGGTGGGGTAGCCGTTCCAGCCGACCAGCGCCGGGTACTGCCAGGTGCCCTTGTGGTTCTCCGGTGGCTCGTCGCCCGAGTTCGCGAGGCGGAAGCAGTGGGTGCCGACCCCGTCCTTGTGGTAGACGATCTTCGGATGCGTGCCGTCGAAGCGGACCGAGGACGCCGCGTGCACGGAGAACGAGCCGTGGGCGGACGTCGAGACGTACTTGACCTGGCTGTCCTGCACGAACACCGCGACGTGCTCGAAGTCGTGCCGGTGGCCGCCGATGCTGCTCCCGGCCACGGCCTGGTCCTTCTCGAAGTACAGCGCGTACAGGATGGCGCACCAGCCGTTGTTGCACTTGGAGCGCGCGTAGCCGTTGGTGTTGTCGAGGTCCGAGGCGTCCCGGCAGTTGCCGTTCAGGGCGCCGGTCGGGTTCAGCCCGCCGTTCACGGTGCCGTCCGGCCCGATCGCGGGCGTGGAGTAGCAGCCGTCGGTGTCGTAGTCGTAGGCGGGCTGGTACGTCTGTTCCAGCGCGTCCGCGTTGGCGGGCAGCGCCGACGGCGGGGCGGCGAAGGCCGTGGCGGGGAAGGCGAGGACGAGGGCGGCGGCACCGGCCGCTCCGGTGAGCCATCTCCTGCGGTGCGTGAACGGGCGTGACGACACTGCGTCCTCCTTGGTCCGGGCGCAGCCCAACGGCTGTGGGGGAAAGGGAGGTTCAGCTTCCAGGTTGAACGCGTCCATGCCAAGAGGGGGGAAGGGTCCCAGGAGTGAATCACAGCCCAACAGTGGGGACCGGCAGCCGTTTCAGACCAGGTCGTCCGGGATGTCGGCCGCCGCCTCCTCGGGCACGAGGTCGGGCCGCAGCCGCAGCCAGGACGGCTGCCGCAGCAGCCCCTCCCGGGTCCGGGTGCTGTAACGGACCTCGCCGACCAGACGGGGTACGACCCAGTGCGCACCCGGAGCGCGCGGAGCGGGATCGAACGGGCAGATGCCGGTCGCGGCGGCCCGCAGCAGCCCTGCCAGCTCCGTGCGTTCGGCCTCGCTCCAGCCGGTGCCCACACTGCCGACGTAGCGCAGCCGCCCCGCGGCACGCTGCCCGACCAGCACCGCGCCGGGCAGGCCGGTGAGCCGTCCCCTGCCGGGCTGCCAGCCGCCGACCAGCACGTCCTCGGTGCGCATGTTGCGGATCTTGATCCAGGACCGGGAGCGCACTCCCGGTTCGTACACCGAGTCCAGCCGCTTGCAGACCAGGCCCTCCAGACCGTGCTCCCGGGTGGCGCGCAGGGCCTCGGCGCCGTGGCCGACGAGCGCGCGCGGGGTCGACCAGAAGGGCCCGGCGAGGCCGAGACCCTCGAGCGCCGCGCGGCGTCGTGTGTAGGGCAGCCGGACGAGGGAGTCGCCCTCCAGGTGCATCAGGTCGAACAGCACGAGATGGACCGGGACCTCCGCCGCCCGCCGCGCGGCCCGGGCGGGTGCGTGGGCCAGGCCCATCCGGGACTGCAGCAACTGGAAGCTGGCGCGGCCCTGGTGGTCCAGGGCCATGATCTCGCCGTCCAGTACGGCGGGTGCGGTGCCGAGGGCCGTGCCCAGCGGGAGCAGTTCGGGGTAGGCGGCCGTGATGTCGTCCCCCGAGCGGGCGCGCAGCAGTACACTGCCGTCCCCCGGCAGATAGACCACCACGCGCTGGCCGTCCTGTTTGGTCTCGTAGGCCCAGCGCGCGTCCTGTGCGGCGGGCGGCAGGGTGCCGGACGTGGCGAGCATGGGCGGGATCAGCGGCAGGTCCACGGGGGAGGTGTCGACGAGCCGACGGGCCGTCACGCGTGTTTTCCGCCCGTTTCCCCTGAACGGCGTCCAGGCCGGACCGGAACCCCGCTCCTGCCGGGGCCGGGCGGCATCGCGGTCGACGGAACGAATCGCCGATTCCCGAGCGGCACGCCCGCCAGGGCCATCGGCCGGCCTCGCCCGCACCGTCGAAGAGGAACACGAACCCCGGTCCGCCCCGGCCCGGCGAAGCCTGATCCCGGGTCACCGTGCGGCCGGATCGTGCGGATCCGCCCGCTCGACGACCGGCGCCGGCGGGGCTGCCGGCTCGAGCAGACCGCACAGCAGCAGTCGGCCCAGCGCGGGCAGTGCGATGAGGGGCAGCAGGGCCGTTCCCAGGGACGTCGCGTCGGCCAGCGCTCCGAGCGCGGGGGCCGCGAGCCCGCCGACGCTCACGGTCAGGCCCGGCGTGACCCCGCTCGCGGTTCCCGCGCGCCGGGGCAGAAGGTCCTGGCCCAGGGTGATGTGCAGCGAGAACGGCACATACAGGCCCGCCGACGTCAGCGCCACGAACAGGTACACCGGCGGCCCGGGCACCAGGACGAGACCGGCCACGGCCAGGACCGTCAGGGCGTACGACCGGCGCACCACCGCCATCCGCCCGTACCGCTCGGCCAGCCGGCCCTCGGCCAGCGTGCCGACCGCGCCGCCGGCGCAGAGCACGAACAGGGCCGCCGTACCGGCCGCCGCACCGTCACCGGTGCGCTCCCGCGCGTACAGCGAGACGAACGTGCTCAGGCCCGACGAACACCACGGACCGGCAGACCACGGCCCCGGACAGCCGCAGGAAGGACCCCCAGTCGTCCTCGCCGACGGCGGTGGGCGTACCGGCACTGCTGGCGCCGGACCCCGCCGAGCGCACCGCCGCAGCACACAGAGCCGCCCCTGCCAGGGCCGGGACGACCAGCAGCGGCGAGGCCCGCAGCCCGCCCGTGGTCACCACGGCGAAGACCAGCAGGGGCGCCAGGACGAAGCCGGCGTTGCCGCCGAAGGAGAACCAGCCCATGCCCGTGTGCCGGCCCTGCGCGACGGCCCGCGCCACCCGGGCGGCACGCCCATCGCGCCCACGGCCGGCTCGACCTGCGCCTGGTCGGCCTGCCCGCCGACGACAACCCCCTCGGCCTGGACCACCCGGCCGTCCTCGCCGTCAGCCCCCTGCTGCGCGAGCTGATCCTCGCCTAC
Source organism: Streptomyces sp. NPDC057424 (assembly GCF_042803315.1). NCBI lineage: Bacteria > Bacillati > Actinomycetota > Actinomycetes > Kitasatosporales > Streptomycetaceae > Streptomyces > Streptomyces sp. NPDC057424. Next base: position 84,996 of record NZ_JBHVCP010000028.1, on the reverse strand, counting down.
ACCCCCGGCCCCGGCGACGACAGCCCCGAGCGCCGCCGGCTGCGCGCCGTCCTGCGCGACCAGCTGCCCCTCTCGCCCCAGCAGCCGCTGCGTCTGCCCACCCCCGCCGACCCGCGCCTGGCCGCCGTGTGCGCGCTCGTGCACGCCGACCCGGCCGACACGCGCACCCTCGCCGAACTCGGGGCGGCGACCGGGGTGGGGGAGCGGACCCTCAGCCGGCTCTTCCGCGGCGAGCTCGGGATGACCTTCCCCCAGTGGCGCACTCAGTCAGGCTCTACCACGCCCTGCGGATGCCGGCCGACGGCCTGCCCGTCACGACCGTGGCCCACCGCTGCGGCTGGTCCTCCGCCAGCGCGTTCATCGACGTCTTCCGCCGCTCCTTCGGCTACACACCCGGCAGCCGTCACCGCCGCTTCCGGGACCCGGTGAACTGACCCGTCTACCGTCCGGTAATAATGCGCGGCAGGCCTTCAGAGGAGGAACCGTGCCCCGGTCCGAACGCTCGCCCCTGCTGCTCGCCGGCCTGCTGGCCGCCGCGGGGGTCGCCCACTTCGCCACCCCACGCCCGTTCGACGCGACCATCCCGCGCGGTCTGCCCGGCACCCCGAGAACCTGGACCCACGCGAGCGGCGCCGCCGAGCTCGCGCTGGCCGCCGGCCTGGCGCTGCCGCGCACCCGCAGGCTCGCCGCGCTGGCCACGGCGGCCTTCTTCGTCGGGGTGTTCCCCGCCAACGTCAAGATGGCCGCCGACTGGCGCCACCGCCCCACCCCGCAGAAAGCCGCCGCCTTCGGGCGCCTGCCCCTGCAGGTGCCCCTCGTGCTCTGGGCCCGCGGCGTCGCCCGGAACGCGGGGGGCAGGTCATGAGCGCACGCGTGGAGACCGGGGACAAGGTCGAGGACTTCGCCCTGCCCGACGAGACCGGCACCGCCCGCAGCCTGTCCGGGCTGCTCGCGGAGGGCCCGGTCGTGCTCTTCTTCTACCCGGCCGCCCTGACCCCCGGCTGCACCGCCCAGGCCTGCCACTTCCGCGACCTCGCTGCCGAGTTCGCCGCCGTCGGAGCCCGCCCCGTCGGCATCAGCGGCGACGCCGTCGAGCGGCAGCAGGAGTTCGCCGGACGGCACGGCCTCGGCATGCCGTTGCTGTCCGACGCCGACGGCGCGGTCCGCGAGCGATTCGGGGTGAAGCGCGGCTTCTCCCTGGCGCCCACCAAGCGCACCACGTTCGTCATAGCGCAGGACCGCACCGTCCTCGACGTCGTACGCAGTGAGCTGCGCATGAACGCGCACGCCGACCGGGCACTCGCGGCACTGCGCGCCCACCGCGCCTGACACTGTCACGAATGCTGCGCTGCGGTTGATACAGGGCGGCACAGGGATGATCCTGGACGATATGGAGGATGCCTCCGCTGCTGCGATCATCGACGCCCGCGGCATTCTGACGGGGTGGAGCCAGGGTGCCCGGCAGCTGACCGGCTATCCGGCCGACGAGGTCGTGGGCCGGGCCGCACGGGAACTGCTCGCCGAGGACGTGCCCCCCGAGACGGTGTCCGCGCGGTCGGGCACCGTCATGGTGCGGCACCGCGACGGCTATCTCGTCGGGCTCCGTGTCAGAGCCTGCGCCGTGACGGGCCGGGACGGGGAAGCCGGCGGATACGTGATCACCGCCGCATCGCCCGGCCACGGGGAGACGTCCCTCGCGGGCCGCGCCTTCCAGCAGGCGTCCATGTCGATGTCCGTCTTCGACACCGGCCAGCGCTATCTGCGGCTCAACGACGCCGCCTGCCATGTGATGGGCGTGTCCGAGGAGACCCTGCTCGGCCGGCACTTCCCGGAGACCGTGGAAGAGGCCGAGCACGTGCGTGGCTTCAACTGGCATCTCCGGCATGTCGTGGAGACGGGCCGTCCGGTGCGCTACGAGAGCTACACCGGTGCGCCGGCCATGAACCGGGAGCACGCCTGGGTCACCGAGATGTGGCCGGTCCGGGACGCCGCCGGCGAGCTCGTCGGCACCGCCCTGGCCGCGTTCGACAGCACCGAGCAGTACTGGGCCCGCCAGCGGCTGGCCCTGCTCAACGAGGCCGCGGCCGCCATCGGCACCACCCTGGACGTGGTGCGCACGGCCGAGGAGCTCATCGGGGTCGTGGTGCCCCGGTTCGCGGACTTCGCGAGCGTGGACCTCTTCGACTGGGTCCTCGGCGCGGACGAGCAGCCGGCGGTCCCGGCCGACGAGGTCACCCTCAGGCGGGTCGCGCACGGTTCCGTCACCGAGGGCACCCCCGAAGCGGCCGTGCATCTGGGAGAAGTCGACGTCTACACCGCGTTCTCGCCGATCGCCCGGGCCATGCGGGAAGGCGGGGCCATCCTCAGCCAGGCAGGAGAGCCGGCGTTCATGCGCTGGGTCGCCGAGCGCAATTCCCGCGCCCCGGAAGGACGCCCCTACCGCTCAGGCGCCCATTCGATGCTGGCCGTACCGCTGCGGGCCCGCGGCACCACGCTGGGTGTCGCCGTGGCCGTCCGCGTGGCGCAGGCCGACGACTACGGCGCCGACGACGCCGTGTTCGCCGAGGAACTCGCCAGCCGGGCCGCGGTCTGCGTCGACAACGCCCGCCGCTTCGCCCGCGAACGCACCACCGCCCTCGCCCTCCAGCACAGCCTGCTGCCGAGGGGGCTGCCCGGCCAGGCCGCCGTCCAGGTCGCCCACCGCTATCTGCCCTCCGGCTCCGCGGCGGGCATCGGCGGCGACTGGTTCGACGTGATCCCGCTGTCCGGCAGCCGCGTCGCGCTGGTCGTCGGGGACGTCGTGGGGCACGGCATCCCCTCCACGGCGACCATGGGCCGGCTGGTCACGGCCGTCCGCACCCTCGCCGACGTGGACCTGCCCCCGGACGAGCTCCTGACCCACCTCGACGACCTGGTCACCCATCTCGCCTCGGACGACCAGGGTGGCGAGGTCGCCGAGCTCGGCGCGACCTGCCTGTACGCGGTCTACGACCCCGTCACACGCCGTCTGAACCTGGCCGCCGCCGGGCACCCCGCGCCGGCCCTGGTGCTGCCCGACGGATCGGCCCGGCTGATCCCCATGAGCGCGGGACCCCCGCTGGGTGTGGGAGGGCTGCCGTTCGAGGCGACGGAGCTCCAACTGCCCGAGGGCTCCGTCGTCGCCCTCTACACCGACGGGCTCATCGAGGACCGCGACCGTGACGTCGACCTCGCCACCGACGAGCTGTGCCGGGCTCTGACCGTGCCCGCCGAATCACTGGACGCCCTGTGCGACACCGTGCTGAAGGCCGTACTGCCGGAAGAGCCCAGCGACGACGTGGCCCTGCTGCTGGCCCGTACCCGGGCGCTGGGCGCCGATCAGGTCGCCACCTGGGACGTCACCCCCGACCCCGAGGAGGTGGCCGCCACGAGGCAGGCCGCCACCGATCAGCTCACCGCGTGGGGCCTGGACGAGACGGCCTTTGTCACCGAACTCGTCGTCAGTGAACTGGTCACCAACGCCATCCGGTACGGCGCCCCGCCCATCCAGCTCCGCCTGATCCGGGACCAGACCCTCATCTGCGAGGTGTCCGACGGCAGTTCGACCTCCCCGCACCTGCGGCGGGCGCACCAGGACGACGAGGGCGGCCGCGGTCTGCTGCTGGTCGCCCAGCTCACCCAGCGCTGGGGCAGCCGGCAGACCACACGGGGCAAGACCATCTGGTGCGAACAGTCGCTCACGCCGCTGTTCTGACGACCGCCCGGCCGAGCACGATCAGCGCGGGGCCCTGCGCGGCCAGGCGCGGGCAGCACCCTCTGAGCGAGCGGCCCCGTCCCCGCCTCGGGCCCGAGACCGTTCGGGGCCGGCCGGCGGCGGCCGGGCCACCCGGGCATCGTGCCGCGAGGGGACCCGCCATCACCCGCTCATTGCCCGGCCGCGTCCGAGGCGACCTGGGCGAGAGTCCGGCCGGACCTGGCCGAACGCGCCCGGCGCGGATCGGGAGCCCCGTGCGTACGGGCCGTGCCCCCGGCCCGCTTCACGAGCAGCCAGGCCTCCTCGCCGTCGCCGCCCTGACCGCCGCGGAACCGGGTCAGGGCGTACTCGCCGCGCAGTTTGGAGCCCCTCAGCCGGAACGTGGCGTGCCCGCGCTCCAGCGACCGCGCGAAGTCGACGGGACGGCCCTGGCGGTCATGGCTCAGCGGCTCGTACGTGCCGTGGTCCCAGACGATCACCGTGCCGCCGCCGTACTCGCCGCGGGGGATCACGCCCTCGAACTCCTCGTACTCCAGCGGATGGTCCTCCGTGGGCACGGCCAGCCGCTTGTCCTTCGGGTCCGCCGAGGGCCCCTTCGGGATCGACCAGGACTTCAGCACGTCGTCCACCTGCAACCGGAAGTCGAAGTGCATCGTGCTCGCGTCATGGATCTGCACCACGAACCGGGGCGTGTCCGCGGTGGACGCCCCGCGTCCCCGGGGCTCGGCGGTCCGGTCGAAGTCGCGCTTGCCGCGGTAGTCCCGCAGCCGGTCCCGCTCGGCCACCTGCGGCTCCTTCCCACGTCGGGCGCCCCGGGTACCCGTCAGAACTCCTCGTGCACCTCGGGATCCCCGCCGACCCGCCGGTGCCGCCGGTCCGAGACGGCCCGCATCTCGTCCTCGCTCAGCTCGAAGCCGAAGACGTCGAGGTTGGCGCGCTGCCGCTCCGGGTTCGCCGACTTCGGGATGGGCACCGCGCCCAGTTGCGTGTGCCAGCGCAGTACGACCTGCCCGGGCGACACCCCGTGCGTCTCGGCGATCCGCGTCACGGCCGGGTCCTGCAGCAGGGGCGTGCCCCGGCCCAGCGGGCTCCAGCTCTCCGTGACGATGTTCCTGCCCGCGTGGAAGGCGCGCAGGTCTTCCTGCGGCAGCAGAGGGTGCAGCTCGATCTGGTTGACCGAGGGCAGCACCCCGGTCTCCTTCTCCAGCCGCTCGATGTGCCCGGCCGTGAAGTTCGAAACGCCGATCGACCGGACGAGCCCCTCCTCGCGCAGCTTGATCATGGCCTTCCACGCGTCGACGTACCGGTCCACGCGCGGCAGCGGCCAGTGGATCAGGTACAGATCGACGTACTCCAGGCCGAGGCGGGCCCGGGACTCCTCGAACGAGGCGAGGGTCTCCTCGTAGCCGTGGTGCCGGCCCGGGAGCTTCGTCGTCACGACGATCTCCTCGCGCGGCACGATGCCGGAGGTCACACCGCGGCCGACCCCGGTCTCGTTGCGGTAGTTCGTCGCCGTGTCGATCAGACGGTAGCCCGCCTCCAGGGCCGAGAGAACGGCCTGCTGCGCCTCGTCGTCACCGAGCGGCCAGGTGCCCAGGCCCAGGGCGGGGAGCGTCGTACCGTCGTTGAGTGTGTGCGTCGGGATGCTGATCACCGTCGGACCTCCCGTTGACTGTGTCGTCTCTCCAGCGTCAGGGATGGGACGACCAATGATCAACCTGACAGGCGGGGATGAGGGCGGCGGACGGCGTGGGCAGCGCCGAGGAGAAGCCGGCGACGGGGTCGGCGCGTCCCGCCTCGCGGGTCGTCGCGCGGCTCGCCGCGCGGCGCACTCGGCCGTGTCTGTCGTGTTCAGCGGCCGCGCCGCCGGCGACCTCTCGCCCGCGGCCTGTGCCGCAGCGGTCCGGCCGTGATCGGCCTGGTCACCGACGAGATCGCCTCCTCACCGTTCGCGGGTCGAAGCATCGTCTGCGCCGCCATGTCCCTGCGCAGCGTCCGTGTCCCCGAGGAGCTGCGCAGCGCGCCGAGGGCATCACCGTCCCCCGGGACCGGGTCGTCGCATCGACGTGCGTCCTGAGCCGGTCGAGTGCCACCCCTGGTGGGGCATGCCCCCGCGCATGGCTCGTGAGGCGTGGTCGCCCTCTCCGGAGATCACTGTCACGATCTTCGGGAAGGAAGGACCACACCCACGACCAGCGGAGCACGCATGACGACGGACAGCCGGATGACGGACGAGGCGGTGCGGAAGGCCGGGGTGGAGGTGAAACCCGTCGCCGGGCACATCGGCGCCGAGATCAGCGGGCTCGACCTGGCGGCGGATCTCGATGACATCGTGGTCGCCGCGATCAGGGCGGCGGTGCTGCGGTGGAAGGTGGTGTTCTTCCGGGGGCAGCGGCTGGACCACGCCGGGCATGTGGCGTTCGCCCGCCGGTTCGGCGAGACCGTGGTGCTGCCCCGGCGGGGCAAGGCCTCACCCCCTGACTTCCCCGAGATCGAGACGACCGCCGACCGGCTGGAGCTGGGCGGGCGGTTCGGGATGGAGCACGACGAGTGGCTGCGGCGCCGACGCCACACCCTGCTGCGCGGCTGGCACTGCGACCACGGTGCCCGCGTGGACCCGCCCGCCGCGACGATCCTGCGCGCCGAGACCGTACCGCCCTACGGCGGCGACACCACCTGGTCGAACCTGGCGGCGGCGTACGCCGGACTCTCCGCGCCGCTGCGGGAGTTCGCCGACGGGCTGCGGGCCGAGCACCGGCTCGGCGTCGGTTACCAGCCCCGGCCCGGCGACGACGCGTACGTCCGGCACCTGCTGGACCGTCAGGTCGCCTCGCTGCACCCCCTGGTGCGCGTCCACCCCGAGACGGGGGAGCGGATCCTGTACGTCAACGGCTACTACGTCGAGCAGATCGCCGGCCTCTCTCGGCCCGAGAGCGGCGCCGTCCTGGAGATGCTGCTGGAGCAGGCGGTGCGGCCCGAGTACACGGTGCGCTTTCGCTGGGAGCCCGGCAGCGTGGCGTTCTGGGACAACCGGGCCACCATGCACCTGGCCCCCGGCGACACCGCCCACCTCGACCGTCCGCGGATCATGCACCGCGTGATGCTCGCGGGGGACGTGCCGGTCGGGGTGGACGGCACGGCGTCGGAACCGATCACCGGGACCGCGCCGGGCCGCTGGTGACACACGCCGGCCGGAGCCGGGCTGCGAGCGCTCTCGTCGGGTGACTCGGGCGGGACGGGGCGTGCTGGTGCCGCTCACCCAGGGGGAGCTGGGAAGGGGGCACCGTAGGCCGGCGCCGCCCCGGCCCGGGCCGGGGATGTGGCGGGTCACCGGGAGTGCCGGCTGTCCGGGGGCCGGACGGGTGCCGGGCCGTGCCGCGGATCCGGTGTGGCCGGCCAACGCGCCGGCGTCGTCGGTCAGCGACGCCAAGTCGGCGGCAGGCCGCATTCCCCGACTGGCTGGACTGGTACAACTACCACCGAACCCACACCGGAATCAGCGGCCACACCCCAGCCAGCCGCGTCACCAACCTGTCCGGACAGCACACCTAGGCCGGTCCGCCGTCACCGGTGGGGGCGCCTGACGGGCACGTGTCCTGGTCGGACTCCCTTCTCTCGGGCCGCCCAGCCGCCCGGAGCATCTGGCTCGCGGCCAGTTCGCGGTAGAGGGCGCTGCTGACCAGCAGTTCCTCGTGACGTCCGCCGGCGACCGTGCGGCCGTCCCGGAGCACCACGATGTGGTCGGCGTGCTGCACGGTGGACAGACGATGGGCGATGACCAGCAGGGCGCACTCCTGGGCGACGTCCTTCATGACGGTGGTGAGCGCAGACTCGTTGATCGCGTCGAGGTGCGAGGTCGGCTCGTCCAGCAGCAGCAGTGCGGGCCGGGCCAGCAACGCCCTTGCGAGGGCGACACGTTGGCGTTCGCCACCGGAGAGGTTGCAGCCGTGTTCACCGATGACGGCGGCCAGCCCCCCGGGCAGCCGGTCGACGACCTCTTCGAGCCGGGCCAGTTCGACGACGCGCCGGATCTCCGCCTCCGTGGCGTCGGGCACGGCGTAGGTGATGTTGTCACGCAGGGTGCCGTGCACCACATGGGTGTTCTGGTCGACCACGGCGATGCCTCGGCGGCAGTCCCCGCGAGTGAGTTCGGTCGCCGGCCGCCCCCTGAAGAGCAAGGTGCCCGCATCCGGTTCGTAGAACCTCGCGACCAGGGCGAACACCGTGCTCTTGCCGGCTCCGGACGGCCCGACCAGAGCCACGTGCCGACGCTGCGGGACGGCGAACGAAACACCGCGCAGGACCGGCAGCTCCGGTTCGTAGCCGAAGTGGACGTCGCGCAGGGCGAGGACGGGCTGTTCGCGGGTGCCGGACGGTCCGGCCGGCGGCGGTGCGGGGGCGCGGTCTGTCGCGCTCCGGGGTGCGGTGGGTTCCACAGGAAGGCGGAGCGCCTCGTCGATGCGCTGGTAGGCCCCCATCCCGCGCTGGACGAGGCCCACCGCGCGGAAGACGGAGGACAACGGCAGGACCAGGTACGAGGCGTACAGCAGGAACGCGACGAGGTCGCCGAGGGAGCCGGCGTGACCGCCGACGCGCAGGCCGCCGACGACCAGGACGATGAGGAAGGAGCCCTGCACGGCGAGTTCGACGGCGGAGCTCATCACGGAGGCGAGCTTCGCGGTGCGCACGCCCGCGCCGTAGGCCGCGTCCACGCGGGTGCCGATCCCGGCCGCCTCCCGCTCCTCGGCCCGGTGCACACGGACCATCGGCAGGGCGGACAGGGCGCGTTCGAGATCGGCGGCGACGGCACCGACCGAGCCCTGCATGTGTTCGGACGCGTTCCTGATGCCCGTGAGCAGTGAGGCGACCACAACGGCCGACGCCGCCACGGTCACGACGACAAGAAGCAGCAACAGGGGGTCCAGCCACGCCATGAGGGCGAGCGCCCCGGCCGCGACCAGGCTTCCCGTCACGAGATCGACCAGGGCCTGTGAGACGACCTCCCGCAGCAGGGTGGTGTCGGCGGTCACCCGGGAGATGAGGTCGCCGCTGCGGTGGCGGTCGTATTCCCTCATCTCCAGCCGGAGCAGCCGGCCCACCAGCCCGTGCCGGAGTTGGCGTACGACGCCTTCGCCCATCCGTTCCAGCAGGAAGCGCCCCGCCGCCCCCGTCGCCGCCTCGACGACGAACAGCGTGCCCAGGAGGGCCAGCAGCGGCCAGATGACCTGTCCGTGGCCACTGGCGTCCACGATCTGCTTGGCGACGAGCGGCTGGGCAAGTCCCAGGGCGGAGCCGACGAGGGTCAGCACGCTGGCGACGGCGATGGCGCTGCGATGCCCGGCGGTGAGCCGGTACATCGTGGCCACCGCCGCCAGGGTGGACTTGCCGGCTTCGGTCCCGGCGGCCGGGGCCCGGCCGCCGCGCGCAACCGCCGCGCCGGTCATCGGTCGGCAGGCCCCGGCAGCGGGGCCACGGTCACCAGGCGGGCGAAGTAGCCCTGCGGAACGCCCTCGCCCACGGGTCGGCCGTCAGCCTCGACCCAGGCGTGCGCGGTGAAGGGCGGGGTGACCCGTACGCCGGTGCACCAGGTCGGCCATGTTCCGCCGAGCCTGCACAGCAGTGCCGCTCCCAGGGAGCGCGGCAGGCACCCCTTCGGCCCGGCGCAGCGCAGGCTGACGACGCACATGGCGTCGCGTGCGCTCTGGGCCTGCCAGGTGGTCGCCGGTGCGGCGCCGCGCCGCAGGACGCCGAGCACGGTGCGGATGTGGCGGGGTGGCAGCAGAGCGAGGGCGACGGCGGGCAGCAGGACGAGGCGGGCCGTCAGGCGCCGGCCCAGGGGCACCCCGGTGGGCCGCTCCAGTGCGCTGGGCGTCGTCATGAGGCGAGCCCCGACTCGCGCAGGTCGCGGACGAGCGTCTCGACGTCCTGGAGGGCTTGCGCCTGGTCGATGTCGAACTCCCGGACCAGGGCGGCGGCCGCGTCCGCCTCCTCGCCGCCGTCCAGCAGCGTTCGCACCACCAGGGTGGCGGTCGGGTTCAACTCCCAGTAGGAGCCGATCCGTTCGTCCAGCAGGACGGTGCCGTAGTCGGTCTCGGCCGTGGAGACCTCGTCGCCGAACCGCAGGGGCATGTGGGGGCCTTTCTGACGTGTCTGACGGGGGTGCGGTCAGGGTTGTGGGACGTGGGCGCGGCGGCGGGTGAGCCCGCGCAGCCACACCTCCGCGGCGATCGTGGAGTAGAGGATGGCGTCGGAGAGCCCCGGGGAGGCGGGCCGCCGGGCGAGGCGGCGCAGCTCGGCGCCGTCCACCAGGCCCAGCTCCGCCAGCCGTGAGTCCTCCCACAGGGCCAGCAGGTCGGCTCGGTGTTCACGCAGCCCGTTGGAGGCATCCATGGAGGCCGTGGCCTTGTTGCTGCGTCGCAGGCACTCCTCGGGCACGATCCCGCGCATCGCGGTGCTCAGGACGGGCTTGTACCGCCAGGGTGTGACGCGCTCGCTCGGACGTACGGACAGGCACGCCTCGATGACGCGGTCGTCCAGGAAGGGGGAGGCCATCGGCAGGCCGGCGTGGGCCGCCATCCGGTCCCACTGCCGGATGACGCGGGCGCAGGAGCGGATCTGCTCCAGGTCGGTGTGCAGCCCACGGTCCGGATGCAGCGGCAAGGCCGTTGCCGCGGCATCGAGCAGTCCCCGGCGGGCCAGCCGCTCGGCCTCGGGAGTCACCCAGCCGAAGAGGCGCGGGGTCATCCCCCAGCCCAGGCCCGTCGTCACGGACTGGGGCAACGGGCCGCGCAGGTCACCGGCGGCGTCGGTGAGCCACCTCCGGTACGGCCGGGAGTCGGTGAGAGCGCGGAGTGTGCCGCCGAGCGGCCATTGCCACAGCGCCCTGAACCCGCGCAACTGGCGCAGGGCGAACAGCGGACGGGTGCGCAGCAGCCGGTGGTAGTACGCCTCGGAGCACCATGCCACGTGGTCGCCGCCGATGCCGGTCAGGTGCAACCGGCTGCCGCGCGCGGCGAGGCCGGGCAGGTGGTGCAGCACCCGGGAACGGTCCATGACGCCGATGGTGGGTTCGTCGAGGAGGTCGTCGATGCCGAGCAGATCCTCGTAGACCAGCGGAGAGGCGTCGGCGTCCCAGACCACGTGCTCGACGTCCGGCAGGTACCGCATCGCCCGCTCGGCCCAGGCCAGGTCGGTGTCCGCCGGATCCCGCCCGGGCCACGTACTGGCCACCACGCGGGCGGGGGAGCGGTCGGCCAGGAAGCAGACGGAGGTCGAGTCCAGGCCACCGGACAGATCGCAGCTCACCACGCCGCCCTGACGGGTACGCGCGCCGACGGCTTCCTCCAGTGCCGTCCGGATCAGGGGAGCCGCGTCGGCAAGCGGCCGGACGGGCTCCGGCGGCCTCCACCACCGGGTGTGCCGTACGGTGCGCCCGTCCGGGGCGACCACGACGGCGCTCTGTGGGGGCACGGCGGTGACCGCACGCCACATCGAGGTCTCGAACAGCGGGTACGGGGCTGGCCACAGCAGCCTGACGGCCAGTTCCCCCACGTCGGGCTCCGAGCCCAGGACGGTGGCCAGGGTGTCGGCGCGGGTCGCGGCCACGCGTACACCGTCGATCTCCGCGTGGAAGACGAGCCGCAGTCCGCAGGCCGTTCCCTGCACCCTGATCCGGCCGTCGAGGGCGCCGACGAGGTGGAAACTGCCGGGGAGGGACCGGGCCAGCGCGTCGAGCTCCGCGAGGTCACGCAACCGTTCGGCCCGGCGCCGCAGTTCGTCGGCGTCGATCGGGCAGCAGCCGACGACGGCGAGTGAGGCGCCGCGGACCCTCGCGCTGACGATCTCGTCGTCGTGCCAGTGGCCGACCAGCCAGGGCCGGCCCGACGCGTGCGCGAGGGTCCGGCTTCCGGGGCGGGCGAAGGAGCGGGCCGCGGCGGCCGCGTCCGCACGGTCCGTGAAGACCGCGAAGTGCGCGTCGCCGGGGCCCGTCCCCGCACTTTCGTGCAGTTCAGTCATGACGTCGGGTCAAGGACCGTCGGTCGTCAGTTCTTGCTCAGGATCAGCCGGTCGTTGCCGGAGCGCTGGAGCAGCCCCGTCTCCTTCCGGAACGTACCGAGCCGGACGAGCGTCGGTGCCTCGTATGCCTTCTTCATGACCACTCCTCACGTGCAGGTGTGCCGGCCGCCTCCCTGACCGGCGGCCCTGGGGACCAGCCCAGATGCCGCCGGTCGGCGCCGGGCTCATCGGGAACCCGGGCCGGGAAGCGGACACAGCAATAGCTAGCTGCAGAGCGTGAGATCGAGGCAAGAGCCTCTGAGAAGCTCGGATAATATGCAAAATCCGCAGCTATCGGGTTGTCCGCCGGCTCCCGTGCGGCCCGTGCGGGCGCGGACGGATGGCGCGGCTTGGGTGCGCAAGAGTTCGAAGGAGCGTTTTGACATGCGCCTCCGGCAGATGCTCGCAGCACCAGCCCGGACGGGTCCGGCGACGGTCCGGGTGGGCGCCGCCGGGGCGCGCTCCGCGCCTGCGACGTGCACCCCTCGGCCTGGAAGACCCCGAGCTCCTTCGCCGAATACGACAGACCTCAGACGCCCGGTCGCCACCCCAGGGCCGGGCCCAGCCTGGTCGCCATGTCGGTGAGGATCTGCACATGGTCCTCGTGCTCAGAGGTGAAGGGCAGGGCGAACGCCACCTCGTCCACCTCCCGGAACGCGGCGTGCGCGTGCGGCCGTTCGGCGATCTCCGCCGAGGTGCCCACCAGGTCCGGCGCGAACAGCAGCGGTGCCGGGCCCTGGGGTGAGGTGGTCCGGGGAGTCCGTTGTGCGGCGTGCTTCTCGTAGCGTGCGCGCTGCTCGGGCGAGGCGCCGTCCGTGGGGATGACGACCAGGCCCTGCGAGACCCGGGCGGCCTCGCCGTCGGGGTGGGCGGCCCGGAAGGCGCGGATCTGCGCGAGCTGGATCTCCGCGAAGCCGTAGGGGCCCTCGGGCTCTTCGGCCTTCACGACACTGCTGGTGAGGAGGTTCATGCCGAGCTCACCGCCGCACCGACCGCAGGCTGTCGCCGCCGTACCACAGGCGGTTCCCCAGCCCGGGGGAGTGCGGCTGCACCCGGTCCGAGAAGACCTCGAAGCCCTCGACCCCGCTGAAGTCCGTCGCCGGCCTGCCCCGCACGAAGTCCAGCAGCCGCTCCACCCGCCCGTGGCCGAAGTCCTCGGCGTCGGCCGTGTCCGGGTAGGGCGCGCCCTTGACCTGGTCGAAGTGCATCGACGGGCCCACGCTCACCCCCGGGTTGAGCCGTCCGCCCGACAGCAGATCCACGGTGGCCAGGTCCTCGGCCAGCCGCAGCGGGTTCTCCCAGCCGAGCGGGATGACCGCCGTGCGCAGCTCGATACGGCGGGTTCGCTGGGACGCCGCCGACGGGACGGCGACCGGGGAGGAGATGCCGTACTGCAGATGCCGGTGACGCACCCAGGCGCTGTCGAAGCCGAGCCGCTCGCCCAGCTCGTTGATCTCCAGCGTGGACTCGTGGCCCCGGCGCGGGTCCGTCGCGTCGAACAGCCCGATGGTCAGGAGATCCAGCTTGCGCAGCGGTCGCGGGGTCGTCGGCACGACTTCATCCTTGAACCTTCAATGGTCTACGGTGGTGCCGACCCGGCAGGGGCCCGTGCTGTTCCCGTTCCCGCCCGGTCAGCGCAGCGGGATCGTCACCTCGTCCTCGACCGGCGGGGCGAGTTCCTGGGCGCGGTTGCCGGTGGCCGCGTAGCAGCGCAGCCGGACCGACTCCGGGGAGACGTCCAGGCGCAGGAAACACTTGAAGAACGGCGGGCTGTACGTCGCCGAGCTCGGCGAGAACAACGACGTGTAGATCTTCCGCACGGGCAGCCGGAACCGCTTGGCCTTGTCCGGGCGGCGGCCGGTGCCGAGCAGCCCGGCGACCAGGCGGACGCGCCGGGTGACGCGGGTCGAGGCGCCCGGGGCGCGGGTGGGCTTGATGCCGAGGCGCTCGGCGATCACGGCGGTCGCCTCGCCCTCGGTGAGCGTGAAGAAGCGGCGCATCCACAGCCGGCGGCCGTAGAGCCGGCCGTAGAAGGCCAGGGAGTCGCCGCGCAGCGGGTAGCAGCGGAAGTCCTGCTCGGTGACGCCCGCGACGTCGACACGGGGGATCGTGTGGGTGGCGTGCATGAACGCGCCGCCCCCGCCCGCGACGACGTACTGGAGCGTGCGTCCGTCGTCCAGCCGGACCGGGTAGCGCTGGTAGTTGTGGATGTCGCCGCCGATCGCCGCCACATAGCGGTGGGCCGGGTCGCGGACGATGTCGTCGACGGTGCCGCCCCCTTCGATGGCGCACGGCTCGCGCCGGCCGTCCACGTACAGAGGTGAGCCGGTGACCAGGATCTTCGGGCGGGGCCCGCGGGAGACCTCGCGCAGCCAGGCGCCCTGCTCGGCGTCGAGGGTGCCGAGCAGACCCGTGTCGATGCCGATGATCCGCAGCGGGCCGGCGTCGATCGCCCAGTACGGGCCCGGCTGGACGGCCTGTTGCGCGGCGGTGCTGCGCGCCTTGCGTGCCTCGGCGAGGTGCCGGCCGTCGTCCGGGCCCGGCCGGTGCCACAGCAGCGTCCGCAGCCAGGCCCGGGTGAGCGGGCGCGGCCGGGGCTCGGGCGGCAGCGGCGGGGCGTCGTCGCAGAAGACGCGCATGAACCCGCCGAGGTCCTCGTACCAGTCGTGGTTGCCGGGTATCGCGTAGATCGGCGCCCGATAGTCCTGGTACGGGCGGAAGAACTTGGTGTCGTAGTCGTCCGCGCTGCCCACCGGATAGATCACGTCACTGGCCAGCACGGCGAAGCGGGTGTCCTGACCGGTCTTCAGAAAGCCCGGCACGACGGCGTACTGGGGGTCGTCGCCCTCGCCGGTGTCGCCGACGACCAGGAACGAGAACCGGTCCGGGTCGTCGCGCCGGATCACCTTGTCGGCCGGTGCGCCGGAGGCCGCCCGCTGCGCCACCCACCGGCTGCGGGTCCGGCCGGTCGGGTCCCCGAACCAGGAGGCCAGCACGCCGTTGCGGGCGACCCACAGCATCCGGGGGTTCAGCCAGGAGATCTTCTCGACCTTCGGCGGCATCAACTGCCGGTACGCGCCCCGTTCGGTGGTACCCCAGCCGGCGCCTTCGGCGGTATCGCGTGAGGAGTCAGACACCGGTGCACCGTAACAATCGATCTATGCCCCGTCCGCGGGCGGGCTGCTCACCGTTCGTGCGTGGACGAGGCCGTCGCGCGCCACGAAGGGCGCTGTGGAACCGCGGAGTTGCCGGCCGGGGCCTCCGGCCCGGCGGACGACGGCCGCTCGCCCAGCACCAGCAGCGGATCGAACATCACCACGACCCCGGCCAGCAGCAGGAACACCACCGGCCCCAGCAGCATCGGCAGCAGCAGGGACGTGGGCGAGTCTCCCGCCCATGTACCGCCGGTCGAGTCGTGCACATGGACGCTGACGGCGGCCATGCCCGTGTAGTGCATCCCGGACACCGCCACGCCCATGACCAGGCTCGCACCGAGGCTCGTCAGGAAGCCGCGGATGGTGACGGCCGACCACAGCGCGGCGGTCGCGGCGCCTATGGCGATCAGCACGGACAGTACGACCCCGACCGGGTCGTAGCCGATGTCGCCGTTCAGCCGCATGGCCGCCATGCCGAGGTAGTGCATGCCCGCCACGCCCAGTCCGGTGACCGTGCCCGCGACCGCCAGCGTGACACCGCTCGTGCCGCGGAGTCCGACGATGAACACGCCGATGCCCACCACGGCGACGGCCACGACGAGGCTGAGCACCGTCGTGGCCGCGTCGTACCGGACCCGGGTCTCCTCCACATGGAAGCCGATCATGGCGATGAAGTGCATCGTCCAGATGCCGCATCCGATGGAAGCGGCGCCTAACGCCAGCCAGCCCGCCTTCCACGACTGCGCGTCGAGCAGCGAGCGCACGATGCACCGCAGTCCCAGGGCCCCTCCCAGGCAGGCCATCAGATAGGCCGCCACCGGGGTCACCGCACCGTAGCGGAACCCGTCGACCGTGCCGTCCATGAGCCAACTCCCCCCAGAGTCGTGGCTGGTGTTCAGCAAGGTCTACGCGCAGGGATCGCGGTAGAGCAAGCCCTTACCGTCGGTAGGCCGCCAACTCCCGCCCTCCAGGGATCGATTGGGGTCAGAATGTGCGCTTCAGCAGGTCGAGCAGCGCCGACCAGTGCCGCTCGTCGCCCTCCTGGTGGTACGACGCGGTGTCGGCCTGCGTGAAACCGTGGGGCGCGCCCGCGTACACCTCGCAGCGGTGGCGCACGCCCGCCGCCGTCAGGGCCTCCTCCAGGCGCTCGATCTGCTCCTCGGGCAGGGAGGGGTCCTGATCGGCGTGGCCGAAGTACAGCTCGGCGGTGACCCTGTCCGCCACCAGATGGGGGCTGTCCGGGGTGCCGGGGGCCAGCCGCCCGCCGTGGAAGCCGGCCGCGGCCGCGACCCGCTCCGGGTAGGTGCCGGCGGTGAGCAGCGACAGGCGGGCGCCCATGCAGTAGCCGGTCAGCGCGACCGGGCCGTCTGCCACGGCCGGGGACCCGTCCAGCCAGCTCAGATACGCGCCGGCGTCCCGCATCGCCAGGTCGGGCGTCAGGGCCTGCATGACCGGCACGATGCGCTCGAATATCTCCGGACGCGCCCCCGGGTCGATGAACTCCGGCAGATCGAAAAGCGGGGCGCGACCGTGCCGGTGGAACACGTTCGGCACCAGCACCGTGTACCCCTCGGCAGCCAGCCGGTCGGCCATGGACCGCAGTTGCGGACGCAGGCCGAAGGCGTCCATGAAGACCAGGACCGCCGGATGGGCGACTCCGTCGGCCGGGTGGGCCAGATACGCGTCGGCGGTGCCGTCCTCGGTGGGGATGTCGACGGCGCTTCCCTGTACGGCGGTCATGGCTGGCTGCCTCTCTGCGGGGGTGGGGGCCAGGAACCCGTCCGCGTGACCGGGCGGATCGTGGTCATCGTGGCACGCCCCTTCCCGGGGCATTTCGCCCGCCCCCGGCACCCGGTTCAGCCGTGAACGGCCCTTGGCCCGCCCTTTACTCGAACCGTGAGGGGTCGCCGGCGCCGTGCCGCACGATCTCGGCCTCCCCGCCGGAGAAGTCGATGACCGTGGTCGGCTCGGTACCGCAGTCACCGGAGTCGACCACCCCGTCCAGCACGTGGTCGAGCAGGTCCTTGATCTCCCAGCCCTGCGTCATGGGCTCCTCCTCGCCGGGCAGCAGCAGGGTGCTGGACAGCAGCGGCTCACCGAGCTCGGCGAGCAGGGCCTGCGTGACGACGTGGTCGGGGATGCGCACACCGACCGTCTTCTTCTTCGGGTGCTGCAGCATGCGCGGCACCTCCTTCGTCGCGGGCAGGATGAAGGTGTAGCTGCCGGGTGTCGACGCCTTGATCGCGCGGAACACGTCGTTGTCGATCCGCACGAACTGCCCGAGCTGGGCGAAGTCCTGGCACACGAGGGTGAAGTGGTGCCGGTCGTCCAGCTTGCGGATCGTACGGATCCGGTCGATGCCGTCACGGCTGCCGAGGCGGCAGCCCAGTGCGTAGCAGGAGTCCGTGGGGTAGGCGACAAGAGCGTCGGCGCGGATGCTGTCGGCGATCTGGCCGATGGTGCGGGCCTGGGGGTTGTCGGGGTGCACGTCGTAGTACTTCGCCATCCGTCGAGCTTATGCCGCCGGCGCGGGCCGGCGGCGCAGGAGGGGGCCGGGCACGGGGACGCGGGCCCGCGCCGCCCGGCGTCCGGGCAGGGAGGAACGCCCCGCGCACGTGAGGTAACGTCCCCGACCGGTGTGCCGGAGGCGGCGCGAGGAGCGAGAGGAAGGCCGAGGTGGCTGGCCGAGAGGACGGGAACCGGCAGCGGGAGACGCGGGCCGGCACGGATCCGGTGTGGGCGGAGGAACTGCTCGAGCACCTGCGCCCGGCGGGGCGCGATGTCCGCAGAGTCGTCGCCTGGCTCTCCGGCGCCGTGGGCGCGACAGTGGCCCTGCAGGACGCCGCCGGGAACCTCGTCGCCGGAAACCGGATGCCCCTGGATGAGCACCTGGTCGCGGACATCACCGCCGGCCGGATCGCCTCCGCGGCCTGGGAGAGCCGGGAACGCCACCTGCGTCTGGTCAAGGTGGAGCACCCGTCCCACGCCTGCGTGCTGGCCGTCTCCCGGCAGGCCCCCTTCGACCGGCGGGCCTCCGACGTCATCACGCACACCGCCCAGGTGCTCGAGCTGCTGCTGACGGCGAGCGAGTCGACCGCGGCCGGGCTCCGGCTGCGCCGGGCCACCGCCGATCTGCGCCTGGCCATCCTGCAACTGCTCATGGTCGAGGACACCATCGCCGCCCGCCGCGTCGCTGCCGGACTCTGGCCCGGCCTGCTCGACGCCGACACGGCGTGCGTGTACGTCGTCGAGTCCGACCCGGCCGTACGCGACCGCGTCGCCGAGGAGTGCCTGGACAGCACCCGGGAGGACGCCCTGGTCGTGCGCTGCCCGGCCATGGACGGGCACGTGATCGTCGTCGGCCCCCGGGAGGCCACGGGCGACGCCCTGCGGTCCCTGGTCCGACGGCACCCCGACCTCTTTCTCGGCGGCAGCGTCCGGCAGAGCCTCGCCCGGACCGCCACCGCCTACGGGCAGGCCGTCAGCGCCCTCGCCGTCGCGCACTTCCGCACCGACAAGACGGCCGTCTACGCCGAGCGCACCCATCCGGAACGCCTCATGGACCCGGTGGCGCTGCGCGGCTGGACGTCCCGGGTGCTGCGCCCGCTCGACACCCTGGCGCACCACACCCGCGCCGAACTGCTCGCCACCAGCCGGCTCGGCCTGGAGTTCACCGCCGTCAACGCCGCCAAGGTCCTCGGCGTCAGCCGCAACACCGTCCGCGCCCGCATGGAACGCGTCGAGACCCTGCTCGGCACCGACTTCGCCGATCTCACGGTCCGAGCGGTCGTCCACCTGGCGCTCAACACCCAGATCGGCCTTTCCGACGCCCGGGCCGCCGAGGGTGCCGGGGACCCCGGGCTGCGGCTCGCCGACCTGCTGTCCGGTCCCGCCGTCCGCACCTGGGCGCAGGACCTGCTGGGCCGCCTGGACGCCGACGCCAGGAACCCGCGCCGGACGCTGCGCACCTGGATCGCCGCCGGAGGCAACGCCGAACGGGCCGCCCAGGCCCTGGGCGTGCACGCCCAGACCGTGCGCGAACACGTCCGCAGCGCCGAACCCGTCCTGGAACGCCAGCTGCTCGCCGCGGGCACCGACCTGTACGAGGTCGTGCTGGCGCACCTGGCCGTGGGCGACCTCGATCTGCCGGATCTCCAGCGCCCCGCGTGAGCCGGTTTGCCTCCGGGGCAACGGTTGGCCGGGTCCGGGCAGGGACGAAACCGGGCTATCCGGACTCGGCTGTGCACGGGTGAGCCCTGCTGAGCGTGCAGCGGGCATCGACACGGTTCACAAGGACTCGGCCGTGGACGTAGGTTCAACTCACCGCGGGGGCACGACCGGAACGGGGGACCGGTCGCGCTCCCGCGCGCTGTCCTGCCTCCGGTGGCGTCAGCCCCGCAGCCGCACCGGGATCTCCTGCCAGCCGAACGCGATGAACGACGGCACCTGCCGCAAGCCCTCGTCACCTTCGGCCAGGCTCAGGCCGGGGAACCGGTCGAACAGCGCCGGCAGCGCGGTCAGGGCCTCCAGCCGGGCCAGCGGGGCACCGATGCAGCGGTGCACGCCGATCCCGAACGCCAGATGGTCGTCGGCGGCGCGCGTGGCGTCGAAGTGGTCGGCGTCCGGCCCGTAGTGCTCGGGGTCGAGCCCCGCGGCGGCGTACGTCGTGATGATGGCGTCACCGGCCGGGATCGTCACACCGCCGACGGTGAGGTCGGAGACGGCGAAGCGCAGCGGCAGCGACGCGATCGACGGGTGGGCACGCAGCGTCTCGTCGACGACGGCGTCCCAGCCGATCTGCCCGGACCGGACGGCCGCCAGTTGCCCGGGACGGCGGAGCAGGGCGACGACCGCGTTGCCTATGAGGTTCACGGTGGTCTCGAAACCGGCGCCGATCACCAGCAGCAGCGTGTACAGCAGCTCCTCGTCGCTCAGCCGGTCACCGTCCTCGTCGCGGACCCGGATCAGCTCGGTCGTGATGTCGTCCCCGGGGTGTGCGGCCCGGTGGGCGATCAGCGCGGGCAGCACCGTCCCGATCCGCCGCTGCACGGACGCCGCGTGCTCCGGGCTCGGGTCGGAGGTGTCCATGATGGCCGCGATGAGCCGGCCGGTGTCCTCCCGCAACTCGTCCGGAACGCCCATCAGTTCGCAGATCATCCGCATAGGCAGCGGATGCGCGAGCCCCTCCTTGACGTCCACGACCTCGCCGTCGGCGGCTTCCAGCGCGGCCAGCAACTCCGCCGTGATCGCCTCCACCCGGGGCCGCATGGCCTCGGTGCGCCGGTGCGTGAAGCTGGGAGCGACCAGCTTGCGCAGCCGGGTGTGGTCCGGGCCGTACGTGGAGAGCATGTTGACCACACCGACCCAGCCCAGGATCCAGCCCCAGGACGGGTGCTCGCCGATCTCGGGCCACAGCCGCCAGTGCAGCCGCGGGTCCTTGCTGACCCGCGGGTCGAGGATGAGCTCCTTGAGCGTGTCGTACCGCGTGGGTGCCCAGGCGGGGATGCCGCCCGGCAGTTCGACGGGCACGATCGGGCCGAGGGCACGCAGCCGGGAGCTCTCGGCGGCGATGTCGGCGCCGAACGGGTCCAGAGCGATGCGGTCGGTGACGGTCACGGTCGTCCTCCTGGCTGGTCGGGGGAGCGGGGGCTGAAACGGACGGGCAGCGCCGTCAGAGAGCGGTGGAAGGGGCCGGGCCGCCACGTCAGGCGCTCGCGGGGCAGCACGGGGTCGAGGTCGGGCAGCCACTGGGTGAGCCGTTCGATCGCCTCGGTGGCGATGAGCAGGGTGTGCTGCTTGACCGGACAGGCGTGCGGGCCGGCCGACCAGGACAGGTGCGAGGCATCCGACGGGTGGCGGTCGGCGCCGCGCTCCCGCTCGGCCGTCTCGGCGAGCGCCCCGTAGGAGATCACCACCGGCACCGCGGCCCTGATCCACACACCGTGGAAGGTGACCGGCGTACGGGCGTAGTGGATGCCGTAGTTGGCGAGCGGCGTCTCGTGGTGCAGGACCTCCAGCACCGCGTCCGTCACCGGGCGGGCGCCACTGGTCAGCGTGGAGTAGTAGGCCGGGTTGCCGAGGATCCGCGACAGCGCGTTGGACACCAGGTTGGCCGTCGGCTCGTGGCCCGCGCCGAGTGTGAGGAACACCTGCCAGGTGACCTCCTCGGGGGTCAGTCCTGCCGGATGGTCCAGCAGCCAGCTCGGCAGGTCGTCGCCCCGTTGCTCGGTCTTGGCGGCGATCAGCTCCAGCACGTACCCGCCGAACTCGGCCTCGCCCTGCGCCGCCTGGGCGCCGCCCTCGATCAGCTTGCCCAGCGCGGCGTCGAGCCGGTCGCTCGCGCTGTCCGGCAGCCCGAACAGGCTGTTGAACACCAGCGCCATCAGCGGTCGCGTGAACTCGCCCACCAGATCGGCCTCGCCGCGCGGCCCGATCCGGCTCACCAGCAGATGCACCGCCCGGTGCACCCGGGCCCGCAGGTCGTGCGGTTCCACCAGGTCGAAGGCGTCGATCAGCGAGGTGCGGTAGCGCAGGTGGGCGCCGCCGTCGGCGAACAGGGTGTTGGGCCGCCAGCGCATCATGCCCAGTACCGGCGAGTCGTCGGGGACGGTCGCCTCCCACGGCCTGGGGTCATGGGAGAAGGTCTCCGTGTCGTGCAGCAGCTCCAGTGCCGCCCGCCGGTCCGTGACGACGTATGCCGGGACACCGGGCGCGAGTTCCGCCCAGCCCACGGGGCCGTGGGCGCGCAGGGCGGCGTAGTAGGGGTGGGGGTCGCGGGCGAAGCCGTCCTCCCACAGGCGGACGGGCGCCGCGAGGGAGAAGGCCTGCTCGGCGGGGGACGGATGGGTCACCTGGGCTCCGGGGGGTGGTGGTCGATCAGGTGCTGCACCAGCGCGAGCAGAGCGTCGACCGAGGAGTTCGCCTCCCGCGCGTCGCAGGTCACCATCGGGGTCGTGGGCTCCAGATCCAGGGCTGCGCGCAACTGCTCGGCCGTGTGGTGGCGGGGCGCGTCGGGGAAGGTGTTGAAGGCGACGGCGTACGGCAGTCCGGTCTCCTCCACCAGCCCGAGCACGTCGAACGAGGCGTCGATCCGGCGGGCGTCCACCAGGACGAGTGCGCCGAGCGCCCCGTAGGCGATGTCGTCCCACAGGGCCCGGAACCGCTCCTGGCCGGGCGTGCCGAACAGGTACAGCACGACGCCGCCCGGCAGGCTGATCCGGCCGAAGTCGATGGCGACCGTCGTGGTCGACTTGTCCCGTACGCCGGCGAGATCGTCGACCTGTGCGGACGCCTCGGTGAGCCGCTCCTCCGTGTGCAGCGGGCGGATCTCGGAGACGGAGCGGATCAGGGTGGTCTTGCCCACCCCGAACGGCCCCGTGATCAGGATCTTCACCAAGTCCTGGGCGGTGTCGGGGAGGTGGATGTCCGTACCGCCGGGCTGGGCGTCAACGGTGCTTGAGGTCGCGGAGGCCATCGGCCACTCTCTTCAGCAGGTCGGGGTCGAAGCGCCGGGCGGGCGGGATCGGCGCGCGGGCCAGTACCAGGTCGCGGTCCAGGAGGTCGGCGGCCAGCACGAGCACCGCGGAGACGGGCAGCCGCAGCAGGGCCGCGGCCTCCACCACCGTCAGCGAGCCGTATCCCAGCTCCTCCAGCAGGGCCGCCTGGGCGGCGGACAGGTCGACCGGGACCGGCTCACCGCTGCCGGTGAGGACCGACAGCCGCTCCAGATGCCCACGGCTGGGCCGCGCCACCCCGCCGGTCGACAGGTACGCGGGAACCAGGGGACGGCCGCCTCGGCGGCCCGTCATGCCGGTGCGTCGCCGTCGGCACCCCGGGGCCCGGCGGCCATCGCCTTCTCGCCCAGCCGCGCCACCTGCGAGTGCACCCGGTGGGCGAGCAGGTCCAGTCGCACCTCGGGATCGCCGTACGCGGCGACGCAGGTGCCGTGGTCCGTCGGCACGATGAGCACATAGCCGTGGTCCGACTCGATGACGACCTGCCGGATCTCGGCCCGGTCGGTGTCGGCGAACGCCGCCGCCGCGGTACGGCAGGCGCCCTGCACGGTGCTGGTGATGGCCGCGACCCGCTCGGCCGACGGCCGCGACAGCGCGTCGGTGTAGCCGGTGACGAGTCCGTCCCGGGTGAGCAGGGCGGCGGCCACGACGTGCGGCACCTCCAGGACCGGTTCGAGCACCCATGCCGTGTCCCCCGCTGCGCGGCTGGTCATCGAGCCGTTCCCCCTTCGTGGTCGTTGCTGTCGGTGTCGTCGGATGCCGAGTCGGCCGTGGTCGTGGCCGGGGCACCCTCAGATACGGCTGGGACGGCCCCGGTGTTCGATACGGCGGCGCCGCGCGCTGCCGCGGTGCCGGACTGGAGGGCGCCGAGGGCGGCTGCGGACTCCTCGGGGCGGCGGGGGCGGCGCTGGGGTGCGGGTTCGGCCGCGGCGGGGCCGGACGGGGGCGTGGCCCGGCCGCGACGCCGCCGCTGGGGGAGGTCGCCGCTCTCGCGCGGGCCGTGGTGGCCGGGGACCGGGGCGTCGGAGCCGGCGTCCTGCTCCGTGCCGTAGCCGTGATCGTGGCCGGCGTCGGCGGGCAGCGGTCCGGGCCTCGGGGGCTCGACGGCCGGCTCGGAGTTGCCGGACGAGGCGGCCGGGGCGGATTCGGCCTGCCGCGGCGGGGCGGCCGGGACCTGGCGGGGCGTGTGCGGCGGACCGGACGGGGCAGGGCCCGAACCGTGGGACGCACCGGAACCGCCGCCCACGTCCCACACCGCGGTCCTGCGGGTCGAACGCGGGGCGCTGGCCGCCGGAGGCACTTCCTCGGGGTCGATCCGCGTCAGCAGATGACTGTCGACCCGCAGCACCGCCCGCACCCCGCCGTACGGCGACAGGGAGGACAGGTCCACGCTCAGATCGAACTGCCGGGTCAGCTGGCCGATGGCCGCGAGCCCCATGCGCGGCGGGTCGCCGAGTTCTGTCAGCAGGATCGGATCCGAACCGGCGACCATCCGCTGCGCCCGGGCCCTCTCGTCCTGCGTCATGCCCAGACCGGCGTCGTCCACGGTGACGCAGACACCGTGGTGGACCGCCTCGAGACTCACCACGACGTCCGTGTCGGGCGCGGAGTGCCGCAGCGCGTTGTCGAGGAGCTCGGCGACGATGATGGCGACCGGCTCGACGGCGTGGGACACCAGGGCCGTACCGGTCGCCAGGTGGTTGTTGACCCGGACGCGCCGGTAACCCGCGAGACGGGCCTGACCGCCCGTCACCGCGTCCACGAGGTGGGACTCCTCCCGGGCCAGCCCCACCCACGCCCCGCACACCACCGCCGCGATCTGCGCACGCCGCAGCGACTGCTCGTTCTCATGGTCCAGCTCGAACAGAGTCTGCGCCAACTCGGGCTCGTCGTAGCGCTGTTGCAGCTGGCGCAGAGCGTCCTGCAGCCGGTACAGCGCCGCCTGGATCTCCCGGGTGGCCCCGCGTATCCCGGCCTGCGCGGCCGCGTCGATCCGGGTGCGCTGCGCGGCCAGCTCGGCGTGCAGCCCCTTCAGCACCTGCTCCAGGGCGACACCCAGGGGCGAACCGGCCAGCTGTGGGTTCAGCGGGCCGGGCACGGCGACGTGGGAATGTGCGGCCTGCCGGGCCGCGGCGGGCACCCGCCGCGCCGCCAGATGTTCGACCTCGGAAGTGAACGCCCTTGAAGTACCGTCGAGTTGAGCCCGCAATGCGGCCGTCTTCGCGCGCTGCGCGGCCAGTTGCCGCCGCGAGCGCAGCAGCCCGCCGCCTAGGGCGAACGCGGACAGCGTGCCGAGGGCGAGTGCGCCGACGGCCAGGTCCGGTACTTCGATCATCGAGTCGATTCCAGGAGGGAGTCGGGCAGGGCGGGGTTCGAGGTGCTCTGGCGAGCCACCCGCAGCACAGTACACACCGTCATCGACCGGTCTCGCACGGTGGAGCGCCACTTCGTTCCGAAAGTGACCGGTGTCTGTGGGCTTCCGGGGCAACTGTCGGAAATGCCGTACAGGAGGGTGGAGTTGGTGGTGCGTACGGATCTGGCCGGCCTGCCTCGCGCCCGTGACGGCGTGATCACTCCAAGACGGGTGCGGACTGTGCGCCCGACCGGAAAGCGGTTCCCGCCCGGCGCCCGAAGAGGCCCGCTCCGCGAGAAGGAGGCCCTCATGCCGGGGATCACCACGCAGGGGGCCGCCTTCACGTCGTGCCTTGCCGGCCGGCCACCGGTCCGAACACCCGGACGGCCTGCCGCCGCGGGCGCCGACTCGGTGGCGCATCCTCCACTGCGGCGGGAACGAAGGCCTGTGCGTCCTGGGGCTGCCGATCGGCGACCTCCGCGCGCGGGCCGTCATCGTCTTGCCGGGGACGGTCGGCGGCTGGGTCGCGGCGGCGCCGCCCCACATGTGACCCAGCGTAGCGGCGGTGCCGGTCCCGTGCCCGGGGGACGGCACCGCCGCCCGATGAGGTCCGTGGCACGTGAGTGACCCCGCCCTCCGGGTACCCGGCCCGTCCCGCCAGGACCGGCCGGGCGGCCGGGCGGCCGCTGACGGTGCCGCACCGGTCGGCCGCCGGTCACGAGCCGAAGGAGCCCACGCACATGACGGACGTATCCGGTACCGGCCCCGCTCCGGGCGACGACCGCAAGGTACTCACCAACCGCCAGGGCCATCCGGTCCACGACAACCAGAACCAGCGCACCGTCGGCCCCCGCGGCCCCGCCACGCTGGAGAACTACCAGTTCCTGGAGAAGATCAGCCACTTCGACCGGGAACGCATCCCCGAGCGCGTCGTGCACGCGCGCGGCGTCACGGCCTACGGCCACTTCGAGGCCTACGGAACCTGGGGCGAGGAGCCGATCAGCCGCTACACCCGCGCCAAGCTGTTCCAGGAGCGCGGCACACGCACGGATGTCGCCGTCCGCTTCTCCACGGTGATCGGCGGCCGCGACTCCTCCGAGGCGGCCCGCGACCCGCGTGGTTTCGCCGTGAAGTTCTACACCGAGGACGGAAACTGGGACCTGGTCGGCAACAACCTGGGCGTCTTCTTCATCCGCGACGCCATCAAGTTCCCGGACGTCATCCACGCCCTCAAGCCGGACCCGGTGACCTTCGAGCAGCAGCCGGGCCGCATCTTCGACTTCATGTCGCAGACCCCCGAGGCCATGCACATGCTGGTCAACCTGTTCAGCCCGCGCGGCATCCCCGCCGACTACCGCCACATGCAGGGCTTCGGCGTCAACACCTACAAGTGGGTCAACGCCGACGGTGAGACCAAGCTGGTCAAGTACCACTGGATGCCCAAGCAGGGCGTGCGCAGCATGACCGAGGAGGACGCAGCCAACGTCCAGGCCGACACCCTGGGCCACGCCACCAAGGACCTGTACGAGGCCGTCGCCCGCGGTGACCACCCGGAGTGGGAACTGCTCGTCCAGCTGATGGACGACCACGACCACCCGGAGCTCGACTTCGACCCGCTGGACGACACCAAGACCTGGCCCGAGCAGGACTTCCCGCCGAAGCCGGTGGGCCGGATGGTGCTCGACCGGATGCCGGAGAACTTCTTCGCCGAGAACGAGCAGATCTCCTTCGGCACCGGCGTCCTCGTCGACGGCCTGGACTTCTCCGATGACAAGATGCTCGTCGGCCGGACCTTCTCGTACAGCGACACCCAGCGCTACCGGGTCGGCCCGAACTACCTGCAACTCCCCGTCAACCAGGCCAGGAACGCGGACGTACACACCAACCAGCGCGACGGCCAGATGGCCTGCCACGTGGACGGCGGAGGAGAGAACCCGCAGGTCAACTACGAACCGTCCATCACCGGGGGCCTGCGCGAGGCCCGCTACCCGAACCACGACGAGCAAGGCCCCGAGATCCACGGCCGGGTGACCCGCAAGCGCATCCCCCGCACCAACGACTACCTCCAGGCCGGTCAGCGCTACCTGCTGCTGGAGGACTGGGAGCGTGACGACCTGGTGAAGAACTTCATCGGTCAACTGTCCCAGTGCGACCGGGCGATCCAGGAGCGCATGGTCTGGCACTTCCTGCTGGTCGAGAACGACCTCGGCCTGCGGGTCGGCGAAGGACTGGGCATCGGCCCGGAGGACGTGGCCTCTCTGGAGCCGCTGGCGAGCCAGGACCTCACGGACGACGACCGCGAACGCCTGGCCGGCCTCGGCAAGAACAAGCCGCGCGACGTCGAGGGCCTCACCATGACCCACTGCGTCCCCGACGAGCGGCACGTCGTGACCCGCTGACGGGTCACCCCTCCAGGGCCGAACGGGCCACCGCGACGGCCTGTTCCGCGTAGCCCCTGCCGAACAGCACGGCGTGCACCAGCAGCGGAAACAGCTGGTGCACGCCGACGCGTCCCACCCAGCCGTCCGCGAGCGGCGCCACTTCCTGGTACCCCTCCAGCACCCGCTCCAGGTGAGGGCAGCCGAACAGTCGCAGCATCGCCAGGTCCGTCTCCCGATGCCCGCCGTGCGCGGCCGGGTCGATCAGCCGCACCTGCCCGTCGGCCGCCCACAGCACGTTGCCGCTCCACAGATCGCCGTGCAGCCGCGCGGGCGGCTCGGCCGGCCCCGCCAGCCCCGGCAGTTGCTCGCACAGACGCTCCACGACGGCCGCCTCGCCGCCCCGGACCGTGCCCTGATCGACCGCTCGCCGCAAGTAGGGCAGCACGCGCCGCTCGGCGTACCAGCGCGGCCAGTCGGTACCCGGCTCGTTGCGCATCGGTGCGAGCCCGATGTACGCGTCCACCGGCCCGCCCGGCGGCGGCGCCCCGAACGCGGGCGCCCCGGCGGCGTGCAGCGCGGCGAGGTCCCGGCCGAACCGCACCGCCGCCTCCGGGCCCGGCCGCCCTTCCACCACCCGGTCGACGACCAGCCAGCCCTCGTCGCACCCGCGCACGACCGGCACCCGCACCTTCCCGGCGTCGGCCAGCCACCGCAACCCGGCCGCCTCGGCCCGCGCCGCCCCCGGCTTCTCGGACCGCTTGAGGACCACGACCCGCCGGTCGTCGAGAGTGACCTCGGTGAGTGCCCCCGACAGCTGCCTCTCACCGCTGACCGCCCGCCCGGTGAGCCGGGCCACGACCTCCGCACCGGCGGTCATCCGTACTTCCTCTCGACGCCGCTCTTGATCGCCTCCCAGCGTACGTGCGGGCGAAGCACCGGGCCCGGGCTCCCATCCGTCCTGCGGCGTGCTCACGTGGCGGACGTCCCGGCTCCGGACACTGCCGCACGCCGATCACGCGGGACGGTGAATTCCCGCCGCCGGCCGACAGAACCGGCCACCGGCGGGGGAGCAGTCGGGGCATGACGAGTTCACCGTTCCAGCGCACCATCGCCCTGCCCGCCCCTGTGTGCGAACAGGCCGCACAGCACCTGGAGCAGGCCGCGCACCGGGCCATCGACGGAGTCGCGATTCCCCTGAAGGCGTTCCGCACGGCCGCCGACAACGACTTCACCCTGCCCGCCTCGGTCGTCGAGCAGGCGGCGGCCTGCCTGCTGGTCCTCGCCACCGAGACCGCCCAGACCGTCCGCCCGTCCGCCCTGCGTGCCACCATCAGCGTCGCGCTGCGGCTGCGCGACGCCGTGCAACTGGCCCATCAGCCCGCCCTCAGCAGCAGGTTCTGGTGAGCCGGTTCCGGCCTCTCAGGCTCCGCCGAAGGCGGCCTCGACCTGCTTGTGGCGCAGCGCCTCCAGCGCGGCGTGCTGCCGCCGGACCCGCTCGATGAGCTCGCCGAGCCGACGCGGATCGAGACGGTCTTCCGTGGTGGCCGGTGGCCGGGGCGCGCCGGCGTCCGGCGAATCCGCTCGCTGTTCCGTCATGACGCGGTTCCTGGCGTGCTCCCGTCCTGTTCCACGGCCACCGTGGTGGTGACCCGCACGAGGCAGGGGTGGCGGGGTGTCGAGCCGGTCCCGAAGCGCACGGGGGGCTCGACCGGGGCGAGGGCGCCGAGGCTCTCGCCCTCGTAGGTGGCGGTGGCCGAGGTGACCGGGTGCAGATCCCGGGCGCCGTACCACTGGTGCCGTCCGGCCCGGGCACTGCCGTGGGTGCGTGCTCCCAGCAGCAGACGGGCCGGCCGGTCCCACAGCGCGATCCAGTCCGGGCGGGCGGCGAGCCGTCCCGGGACCGCCCGCAGCGCCAGGCCCGGCAGGTTCCGGCGGCCGGTGCTGAAGCGCAGGTCGAGCGGCGGGGCGGTGACGTTCCAGTGGTGACCGGCGTACCGCACCTCGACCGGTACGACCCGCACCTCGTCGAAGACGTACGTGGCGGCGACGAAGCCCGCCGTCTCGCCCGTGGGCGCCAGCAGCAGCCGATGGCCGTCGGCCCCCTCGATCATCACGTCGCTGAACGGGCCGAACGGCGACCGTGCCCAGTGCCCGAGCACCACGCGGACGCCGGACGCCGTGCCGATCCCCGCGATCCAGCCGTCGAAGCGCAGCGAGCGCACCGGCGAGCGGGCACCTGCACCCCGGGCCGGACCAGCGGATTCGGGGCCCTGAGACAGCACGCGCGCCGGGTGCCCGGCCCCGGTGCGGCGAAACGGGCGCCGTCGCTCCGCGCGGCGGCCCGGGGAGGCGGATGCCGGCGCGCCTCCCGCGGCCCCGCCGAGGAGGCCGGGGGACCGGCCGGACTCGCGCCCGTGGGCGATGTGGCCGAGGCCACGTCCCGGACGAGGTCCCCATCACGTCCGGGTGCGGGAAGCGGTGGTTACCGTCTACGACCAGATCCCCGCTCCCTTCCCTCGGACGGCCCGGCAGTGCAAGCAGATCTCTCCCCCGTCATCGCGGCGACCGCCCAGTGGCTGACCCGCGCCTTCCCCGCCTCGGGCGGCGCGCTGGCCTCAGCCCTGTGCGAGGTCCAGGCCCGGCAGGCCGTGACGGTCGCGGCCTGGCTCAGGTACCCGACGGCGATGGACGCCGCCCTGCTCGGCATGGCCGGCCCCGGCGGCTCCGGGCGGCTGGACTGGGTCACCGGCGCCGACGCGGCCCTCGGCGACGACGCGGACGCCCACGCCTGGCGCACCTGGGTGGACGAGGTCGTGGCCAGCTGGGCGGCCTGTCTGCTCACCGACCCCGAGCTGGCGGCCCGGGCCGTGGCCGCCCTCGCCGACGGCAGCCACGGCACCGGGTCTCGAGCCGAGTTCCGCCGGCTGACCGCCCCAGAAGACAGTGACCGGAAGGCCGCCGCGCTGCTGCGCCACCCCGACCTGCTGGCTCCCGTCGCCGGCCTGCACCAGGACCAGCTCCTCGACCGCCTGGAACCGGGCCGCACGCTGATCGGCTGACACCCCCTGCGGCCGTCTCGACGACCTGCGCGGAAGCCCGCCGGCCGCGCTCCTCACCCTCTGTGACTCACCGGTTTGCCGTACGCGACCGTGCCGTGCCCGCACGGCCGGCGGAGGCTGAGCGTGGGCTCGACGGCCCTCCGGCCCCCTGTTCGCCGGGCTGAGGCGCAGCCGTCGTGCCGCGCGCCGCTGACGGAGGAGAAACCGACATGACCACCGCCCTCTCACGGAACTGGGAGCACGCCGTCGTCACCGGCGGTGCCGGGTTCGTCGGCTCCCATCTGTGTGCCGCGCTGCTGGACGCGGGCGCGGCCGTCACCTGCGTGGACGACTTCAGCACCGGCCGGCCCGAGAACATAGCGCCGCTGCTCGAACAGCCCGGCTTCACGCTCGTCCAGGCCAACGTCGCCGAGGGCCTGCGGATCAAGCGGCCACCGGACCTCGTCCTGCACTTCGCCTCCCCGGCGTCCCCGGCGGACTACCTGCGCCTCCCGCTGCACACCATGGAGACCGGCAGCGTCGGCACCCGCAACGCCCTGGAGCTCGCGCACTCCTCCCGCGCCCGCTTCGTCCTCGCCTCGGCCTCCGGGGTCTACGGCGACCCGCAGCAGAACCCCCAGGACGAGCGCTACCGGGGCATCGTCAACCCCGTCGGCCCGCGCAGCGTCTACGAAGAGGCCAAACGTTTCGGCGAGGCACTGACCACCGCCCACGCCGACGCCCTGGGCACCGACACCTGCATCGTGCGGCTGTTCAACGCGTACGGCCCCCGGATGCGCGGCCACGACGGACGCGCGGTGCCGACCTTCGTACGGCAGGCTCTCGACGGCGAGCCCCTCACCGTGACCGGCGACGGCCGCCAGACCCGGTCGCTGTGCTACGTCGACGACACCGTGCGCGGCGTCCTCGCCGCCGCCGCCCACGGCATGCGCGGCCCCGTCAACATCGGCAGTCCGACCGAGATCACCATGCTCGACCTGGCGCGCCTGGTCGTCGAACTCGCCGAGTCCTCCTCTGAGATCCGCTACATCGAGCGCCCGGTGGACGACCCGGCCGTGCGCTGCCCGGACATCACGCTGGCCCGCGACAAGCTCGGCTGGGATCCGCAGGTGCGCGCCGAGGAGGGGCTGCGGCGCACGATCGCCTGGTTCCGCGGGGCCGGCGGCGAGGAGTGACCCGGTCCGGACACCCCGCACCGCCGCGTCCGGGGGCCCGGCCGCCGAAGGCACGCCTTCCCCTGCGCATCCTCGGAATCCACCGCCCTGTTCCACGATCCGGCCGCCACCCTGGTGATCGACGAACCGCCCGTCGCCGCCGCGGCTGCCTCCGGACATCGCCGCGACGGTCGCCCGCGCCCTGGCGGACAACGGGTTCGTCGTCTGGTTCCAGGGCCGCTCCGAGTACGGCCCCCGGCCACCGCTTGCTGGCCCCTCCCGGGCACGCGGGCACCCTGGAACGGCTCGTGAAGGGCAGGCCGTGAACAGTTCCGGCCCGTCGCCCCGACGCCCGCCGCGACCTGGCACCGGCTGCGCGGGCGCCTCCCGCACCGCAAGACCCGGCCGCACCACTCCGTTCGGAAGCGGTGCACCGGCTCCCGCGCCCCGCCCCGCCCCGCCCTGCGGTCCGGGAACGGCTGCGGTCGTGACACCGGCCCCTGGCGCCCGGCTGTTCCCCCGGCCGTCCTCGTCGGCCGCGACGGCACGCTCGTCGCCGACGTCCCCCGGGGGAACCGGCTCCCCCACACCTCGACCCGCTGTCCCGCCCCTCCCTGACGGTGTGCCGCGCAGGGGCATTGACGCCACAGGGGGGTGAACACGCGCACACGGGAGCGGGGCCCGTCGCCTCGGCGACGAGCCCCGCTCAGCGCGGTGACGGCCCTACTCGAACTTGCCGCGGCCGCTCAGCGTGTCACGCAGCCGGTCCACCATGCCGGTGCCCGGAGCCAGGAGCTTGTTCGCCGGAGGCGTGTCGGGGGCCGCCGGGTGGGGCCGGGTCGGGGCGGTCTTCTTCGCCTTCCGCACCTTGTCGCCCAGCTCGTTGAGCGTGTCCATCGGGCAGGCCTGCCGCAGCCGGGGGAAGAGATTGCCCTCCTCGTCGGCGATGTGCGAGCGGATCTCGCTCATCAGCATGCCCATCAGCCGGTCGAAGTCGGCGTCGCCCGCGTCACAGCCCTCCAGGTCCTTCATGATCTGCTCGGCCGTGGCGTGGTCCTTGAGCTCCTGGTCGGCGAGGGCGTCCCCGCCCGCCACGTGCTCGCGCACGGCCGGGTAGAGGTAGGCCTCCTCGGCCACCGAGTGCCGTACGAGCTCCATCGTGACCCGGTCGGCGTACACCTTGCGGTCCTGGTGACCGGACGGCAGTGCCTCGATCCTGCCGAACATCTCCTCGACCTCACGGTGATCGGTCACCAGCTCGTCGATGACGTTTCCTCCGTGTCCCATGTCCTTCACCTCCAGCGCTCGGGTCCCCCCGGCTTCAGGGCGTCAACGTGCGGTCACCGGTGCCGTGGCGGCGGCTCAGGCGGGGAGCTTGGCCCGGGCCCGGCCGGCCGCCGCGGCCGGCCGGGCGGTGGCGCGTACGGAGCGGCGCACCAGACCGGCGTCGCGCCGCAGACCGCGGGCGGCGTGGGTGCCCCGCCAGACCACCGAGGGGCGGGCGCCGGTGTCGTCGGCGGCGATCAGCAGCCCGCCTAGCATGGACATGTTCTTGAAGAAGTGGATGCGCTGCTGTGCCCGCTCCTCGGGGTCCTCCGCCTCCCAGAAGCGGTGTCCGGCCAGCGTGGTGGGCACCAGGGTGGCCGCGATGGCCAGTGCGGCCGGGCGCGGCATGCGCCCCGTGGCCAGCATCAGCCCCGCCGCGACCTGTACGGCACCGCTGAGCCGTACGACCTGCTCGGTGCGGTCCGGCAGGGCCGAGACGCGCTCGGTGACCGGTTGGACGACAGGCTCGGCGGCGTCGGCGACCTGCTCGGGGGCACGGACGGAGTTCATGCCGCCCGCGAGGAACATCGAGGCCAGCATGGGGCGGCCGAGCACACGCAACAGACTCATGGCCCTCTCCAGAGAGTCGGTGGGTACGGCGCTCGACGGGTTCCCCAGCCGGAGCCGAACCACTCACAAGGGGGGCCTGTGCCGTGGAAGACGGCCCGGAACTGCGTCTGCGCGCTCGAACGCTCAAGAGTGAGATGTTGACGAAGTTATTTAAGTGAATTCTGAGAAAGTTGGCATGCTTTGTCCGATTCCGGTGATCCGGAAGGTGAAGGTACTCGCTTCAGCTCAGGGAGATGGTGCTATGCCTTCCAAGGAAAAGGTCATCGAGGAACTGACCGGCGTTCCGAGCGTCGACATCGAGGCGGCACTCGACCCGGCCGAACTCGACGGGGTCTACCGCGACAGCCGTGAGTGCGCAGCACTGGCACTGGCCCAGTCCACCAGCAAGCTGCTGCTGTCGCCGCCCACCCCGCGCCCGAAGAAGGGTTAGCGATCGAACGGGAGTAGTCAATGGAGCAGTCTGGCACTTCGACCCTCTTGCAGGGCGCGGTGCAGGACCTCGCCTCCAGTGTGGTCTCCGCCCTCCGGGGCGGAGACCACACGCGAGCGGCCGCCCCCGGGCCGGTCGACATGGAGGAGGGAGGCCTCGCACTCGCGGCCGTCCGTGTGCTGGGAGCCGACGCGCTGCTGCCGGCCGTCCTGCTGCGCACACCGCCCGACCCCGACGAACTCGCGATGTTCCGCAAGTCCGTGGAGTCGTTCCCGCCCCGCGCCGACGCGGCACCCACCGTGCTGTGGAGCCACTGGGCGATGGCGTGCACGCTGCGCCGGCTCGACCCGCCGTCCGCCGCCGGTATCGCCGACGGCCCGGAACCCGGTGCCGAGTGGCTCGACGACGCGAGTTGGCAGGTCCTGACCCATCAACTGGCGGTGCTGGCCCCGCTCGCCCTGCCCGGCGAGGACTGCGCCGTGGCCCGCGTCGCGGAAGGCCGTCCCGTGGACGTCGCCCGTGGCTTCGTACGGGCGGTGCGTCGCAGGGACTGGCGCCAGGCCGCCGGAGCCGGCCGCTGGCTCACCCTCCTGCACGGGGTCCCGGACACCCTGGGACTCGAAACAGGGCTGGATTTCGTGGAACTGATGGGCGGCCAGGACCCGCTCGTCGAACTCCAGGTGCGGGCGGCCCGCCACCTGCGCGCCGGAGCGCCGGTGTGACGACGGCACCCGCCCCGCAGATCCGGCAGGTGGCGCGGACCGCGCTGGCCTGGGCGTCCGCGCACCGCGCGGACTTCGCCCTCGGCGAGGACGCGCTGGCCGCCGACGTGCAGGTCAACAGCAGCTGGAAGCCGCTCGGCGAACTGGCCCAGGTGTGCGCCAGCGTCACCCGGCACACGCCCCCCACTGACCCCCTGCACACCTGCGCGGCCGACCTGCTGGCCTTTGCCTGGCAGCAGACCGGCGACGGAGAACTGTTCCTGCGGCTGCAACGGCTGGAACCCTTCGCCACCTATCCGCTGGAGGTCTACGCCGCCCTGGCAGCGGCCGGATTCCGGCACCCCGCCTACGAAACGGCCGTCGCCACGCTGGCCCGCACCCGCGGCTGGCGGCTCACCGAGCAGGAACCGACCCGCCGCCTCGGCGTCCTCAAGGCCGAGGAACGCGGCGGCATCCACCGCGACGAGCCCGGACACCAGGTGCTGGGCCACACCTGGCTGGGCGGTCTGCCGGAGCCCTGGACGTTCGAGCGTTCCGCCGGATACGCCCTCACCCACGTGGTCTTCCACCTCACCGACTGGGGACGCTCTCCCCAGGAACTCCCCACCGACCTGACCGCCTACCTGGCCGACTGGCTGCCACCCTGGCTCGACACCTGCCTGGACGCACGGATGTGGGACCTCGGCTGCGAACTGCTCGCCGTGGCCGCGAGTGTGCCCGGCCTGCCGGACGGCGCCGTACCCGGCGATGCCTGGCAGCGGATCGCGGCGGCACAGGACCCGTCCGGCGCGCTCCCCGAGGAGGGCGACTCGGGCGACCCGGACGTCCACTTCGCGCAGCACTACCACTCCACCCTCATGGCGGCCTTCGCGGCGGCACTGACCGCCGGACAAGGAGCACCGGTATGACCGACACCCGCCTGATCCACACCGTCGGGGTGCGCGCCGTCGAATGGCTCTGGGCCCACCGGGACGGCTTCCGCCTGGAACCCGACGTGGACCCCGAAACAGGCTTCCTGGAACGCTTCAAGCCCGTCGGCGAACTGGCCCTGATCTGCAAGGTGCTGTTCCGTGAGGGAGTGGCCGGCTCACGCCAGGCCCAGCTGGCACGCCAACTGCTCGACCACGCCTGGCGCGAGACCCTCGACGGCGGAGCCATGCTGGTCCGCGGGCAGCGGACGGAGCCGATCTCACCCATCCCGTTCGAGGTCTATCTCCCCTTCAAGGAACTGGGTTACAGCCGGCCCGACGTGGAGCGGGCCGCCGTACTGAACCACCGGCTGGACAGCTGGGTGGCCTTCGAGTCCACCCCGACCCGCAGCCTCGGTCTCTCCGCGTTCCAGCGCCGGTTCGGCCTCACCCCCCGCCCGCCCGAGGCCGACCTCGTGGGCGCGACCTGGCTGGCCCGCACCCCGGAACCCTGGACCGTGGAGGGCCACATCGCCTACGACGTCACCCACACGGTGTTCCACCTCACCGACTGGGGCGAGGACCCCGGCGGCCTGCCGCCGGGCATCGCCGACTACCTCGCCATCTGGCTGCCGGTCTGGATCGACGACTGGCTGGACCTGGAGCGCTGGGACCTGCTGGGTGAACTCCTCGTGGTCGACGCCTGCCTGCCCCGCCCCACCCTGGACGAACGCGCCTGGCAGGCCTTCGCCGCCGCACAGCAGCCCGACGGAGCGATGCCCGCGATCCGCACGATGCCCGAGGGCACACCCGACGAGGTGTTCGACGTCGTCTACCACCCGACGCTGGTCGCCGCCTTCGCCTCGGTCCTGGCCACGTCCCGGGCGATGTCCGGTCTGGCGCACGCGTCGTGACGAGCCGTCGGCTGCCCCCGTGGCCGGGCGAACCCGAACCGTCCGGCGCCGAGAACCCGGGGCCGCGTGCGACGGCACCGGCGGTCGGGGCCCGGGCCCCGGGCGCCGTGACCGCGATCCGGGCCCCGCGCGTGCCGGCGCCCGAAGTTACGCCGGACGACCGGCTGCTCGCGGACGCCGTCACCGCGTCCGACGCCCCCGACGTGGTCTTCGCCCTCTCGCGCAACGGCCACCGGACCATCCTGAGCGGCGGTACCGCCCCGCCCCCACCGCTGCCCCGCGAGGACCTGCGCTATGAGACGGGCTCCGCCACCAAGACGTTCACCGGTCTGCTCCTGGCCCGGCTGATCCACTCCGGTGCGCTGTCCGGCGGCGAATCGGCCACCGCCCTCCTGGACGGCGGACCGCCCGGCGGCGCGACCCCGGTGACGCTCGCCCACCTGATCACCCACACCTCAGGACTGCCCGCCCTCCCGGCCGGCTTCTTCCTCCAGGGCCTGCCCGCCTGGCACACCAACCCCTACGCCCGCTTCCCGGCCTCCCGGGTCGTCGACGCCTACCTGCGCCACCGGCAGCGGCATCGCCCCGGCACCCGCTGGCGCTACTCCAACTACGGCGTCGCCGTCCTCGGCCACGCCCTGGCCGCCGCGACCGGCACCCCGTGGGAGGTTCTCCTCACCGACCGGGTGCTGCGCCCGCTCGGCCTCGACGGCACGACCCTGCGCGCGGACGACTCCGGGCTCGATGCCGTCGGGCGCGGCAGGGACGGCGGCACTCCCGTGCCGCCCTTCGACGCGGGCGGGTTCCAGGCGGCCGGCGCCGTACGGGCCACGCCGAACGACCTGCTCGCCTTCCTCGAGGCCCATCTGTACCCGGGCGACGCGCCACCGGACCTCGCCCCCGCCCTGCGCGCGGTGCGCCGCCCGGTGCTCCGCCGGGGCCTGACGCACCGGCACGTGCACACCATCGCCTGGTTCCGTCACCCCACCGACGGGGGGCCGATGTACTTCCACAGCGGCGCGACCCTGGGCCAGCAGGCGTTCCTGGGTTTCCGCCCCGACACCGGCACTGCGCTGGCGGCCGTCTGCACCCGCCGCTTCCGCGCCCGGGACCGGTTCGTCGCCACCGCGTACGCGCTGCTCGCGGAGGACCGGCCGGGCACGTCCGGCGCCGACGGCACGCGCCGCGCGGGCGCCGGACACCCCTGACCCTTCGTCACACCCGCTGCCACAGGGCAGGAGTCCGGGTGGGCGCCCAGGGGCCCTGGGCCTGGTGGGTCTGCAGGCACTGGTAGCGCACACCCGCGTGCGTCACCGTGACCCCGGCCTCGTAGACGCGGCCGGCGGCCCAGGTCTGGGCGACGCTGCCCTGCGGCGCCGGGGACTCGGCGTCGGCGGTCTTCAGGGTGAGGCCGAACTCGCTGAGCAGCGGGTTGACCGGCTGGTAGAACGTGGTGCCGCCGGTCTTGCAGTCGCCGGAGCCGCCGGACGTCACACCCTGCGCCTGGACGCCCGAGACGTACGGCCCGCCGGAGTCGCCCGGCTCGGCGCACACCGTCGTCCGGGTCAGCCCGTCCACCTTGCCCTCGGCGTAGCTGACACTCGTGTCGTGCTGCTCGACCTTGCCGCAGTGCCACCCCGTGGTGGAGCCCGAGCGGCAGACCGCCGCCCCGACCAGCGCCTGGACCGACCCGGTGATCTGCACCTTCTGCCCGCCCTCGCCCTGCACGTTCGGCGTGGCCGTCCACGGGGCGTCGACGGCCACCCACGACATGTCCTTGCCGGGGAACGTGGAGGCCTGGAAGGTGCCCTGGTCCGCTTTGTTGTGCCCGGTCGTCCTGGCGCCCTGCTTGCCGCAGTGGCCCGCCGAGGCGAAGCCCTCCTGCTCACCCTTGGTGACGGAGAAGCCGACGGAACAGCGGGCGGTGCCGTCGATGTAGTAGGCGTCGCCTCCGGTGACGTCCTCCATGAGCCGCGGCCGGTTCGCCGTGACCTTCACGCCCACGCTCCCGCCGTCGAGGCCGGCGGCCTTGACGAACGCGGCCGCCGCGGCCTTGCTCCCGGCCTCCACCACGACCCGGTTCGCCGGGATGTCGACGTACCACAGGGGCGTCTCGAGGGTGCTGCCCCGGGCGGCCGCCGCGTCCAGCTTCTGCTTGGTGGCCCGCAGGTCGCGCAGCGTCTTCTGCACGACGGTCGCCGTGGCGCCCTGCGCCTTGATGGCCGGCACGTCCGCGGCGTCCGTGGTCGCCACCATGAGCTCCTGCGACGTCGTGCCGCGCAGCCAGGCGCCCGCGAAGCGGTCGCCCAGGGCGTTGCGCAGCCGTCCCGCCCGGGTGCCCGCCTCCGCTTCGTTGACCAGCCGCCGGGACACCTGGGCCGGGGTCAGCCCGAGGTCGCGCTCCAGGGCGCGCAGCACCGGCGCCGACGGCCGGTCGGCGCCGAGGGTCTGGGCGGCCGAGGGCAGGGGGCCCGCCGCGGGCGTCGGCTCGGCCGCCACGGAGTCGGGGATCCCGGTGGCGACGAGCGCGCCCAGCGCGGTCAGCGCCACCCGGCGGCCGGTCACGGCATGTCTGTGGACCATGCGATGCGTCTCCTTCGATCACAGCGTTCGGTACGGGTGTCGATGCGGGTGCCGGTACAGGTGTCGATCATGGTGACCTCCCGCACAGGCCTTGCCGGAACGGCCCGGTGTGATGTCCCGGGCCGCCCCGCTTCGCGCTGTGGTGCGGGGAACGGCGCCATGTGCAGTACGGGCGGACGTTCAGGCGGACTTCAGGCCGGGCGAGCCCACCTCCGTCACGAAGGACGCGGTCGTCGAGATGCCGCCCCCGGGCGTCGTGATGGCCGAGACGGTCCGGAAGTCGACCTGGGCGTTCTCGCGGCCCATGTCGACGCGGACGTAACCGCGCCGGCCGTCGAAGTACTTCATGTGGGGATTGGCCTTCATGTACGTCTCCCAGTCACCCGGCTTCGCCGCCCCGTTGCCGCCGCTGGCGACGGAGGTGCAGGTCAACTCAGTCCCCACCGTCCTGGAGGCCGGATCGTCGAAGTCCTCCTTGATGTCGAAGGCGTAGCCGACGTGGACGTCACCGGTGAGGACCATCCAGTTGTCGATGCCGGCGGCCTTCGCGCCCGCCATGACGCGGCTGCGGGAGGCCCGGTAGCCGTCCCAGGCGTCCATGGAGACCCGGGCCTGCGCGGTCAGGTCGAACTTGCGCTGGGAGAAGCACACCTGCTGGGGCATCACGTGCCACAGCGCGCGGGAGTCCCGCCAGCCGTCCAGCAGCCAGCGCTCCTGAGCGGCGCCGGTGAGCGTGCGGGCCGGAT
The DNA here is from genome assembly GCF_042803315.1 of Streptomyces sp. NPDC057424. Lineage (NCBI taxonomy): Bacteria > Bacillati > Actinomycetota > Actinomycetes > Kitasatosporales > Streptomycetaceae > Streptomyces > Streptomyces sp. NPDC057424. The sequence goes on along the minus strand of NZ_JBHVCP010000028.1, from coordinate 45,393 downwards.
CGTCCGACTCGGCGCCCGGCGCGTGCGGCCGGTCGTTGTAGGCCTGGTCGGAGCGGTACTGGCGGGTGTCGAGGATGTCGAACTGGGCGAGCGAACCCCAGGCCAGCCGGCGGTACAGCCGGGCGTCGGGCCCGTTCGGCAACTGCTCGGCGCGCAGCGGCTGGTTCTCCCAGTACGCCCGGTAGGCGGCGGCGCGCCGCACCAGGAACTGCTCCGGCGGGCCGCCCTTCTCGTCGTGGGCACCCGCGTAGTTGTTCTCCGTCTCGTGGTCGTCCCAGGTGACGACGAACGGGTGCTGGGCGTGCGCGGCCTGCAGGTCCGGGTCGCTCTTGTAGAGCGAGTAGCGCAGCCGGTAGTCCGCGAGCGTGGTCGTCTCACGGTTGAACACGTCGGGCAGCTTGCGGTCGGTGTAGCGGCGGGCCCCGCCGGCCGAGTCCACGGCGTACTCGTACAGGTAGTCGCCGAGGAAGAACACCACGTCGACATCCTCCTGCGCCAGATGCCGGTGGGCGGTGTAGTAGCCGTCCTGGTAGGCCTGGCAGGCGACGGCGGCCAGCCGCATGCTGTCGGTGTCACCGCCCTTGGCCGGTGCCGTACGGGTGCGGCCGACGGGGCTGATCCAGGCGCCCACCCGGAACCGGTAGTAGTAGTGGCTGTCCGGCATCAGGCCCTTGACGTCGACGTGCACACTGTGGCCGTACTCGGGGTGGGCGGTGGCGGCACCGCGCTGCTCGACGAAGGCGAACCACTCGTCCATGGCCACTTCCCAGGAGACGGGGACCCGCTGCCGGCCGAGGCCGCCGTCCTCCGAGAACGGCTCGGGCGCGAGCCGGGTCCAGATCAGCACCGAGTCGGGCAGCGGGTCCCCGGAAGCCACGCCGAGAGTGAACGGGTTGTCGGTGATCCGGGCCGTGTCGAGTTCGGGAGCGGCTGTGGCGCCGCGGGCCGGCCGGTTGGTGGTGAACGCGAGCATCGCGGCGGCCGCGGTGACGGTCAGGAAGCGACGGCGGGCGACGTGCGGCGCCGCGCTGCGCAGTACGGCGTCGTGCGGGGAGAAGGCATGCTCGGAGGGTGGCTTTTGACGGCCCGTCAGCGCCATCTGATGTCCTCTCGTACGGGGCACGTGCGCCCCGGGCGGACGCGTGGGGACATCGCCGACGTGCGGAGCGCGGAGCTCGCATGCTAAGCAGACAAAATGCCTGAAACGGGCACGACGTGCGGGGGGTTCACACCACAGGCGGTACCCGGGCGGTGCGGGGCTCCGGGTGGCAGGCACGGAAAACGCCGCCGGCGAACGCCGGCGGCGAAGGGGGAAAGGGCCCGCTCAGCGGGTCTGTTGTGTGGCTGCACCGGTCACGGCGGGCTCCCGGACCGGCAGGTGGTAGACGTGGAAGGCCCGCCCGATGACCGGCTGGGCCACGTTGCGCACCCGCACACCGCCGCTCGTCATTCCGTGCTCCGTGCCGGCGTGCGCGTGCCCGTGCACCGCGAGGTCGGCGCCGGCCGTGTCGATCGCCTCGGCCAGCAGATAACTTCCCAGGAAGGGGTAGATCTCCAGCGGCTCGCCCGCGAGGGTGTCCGCCACGGGGGAGTAGTGGGTCAGGGCGATCCGTGCGTCACAGCCCTCCCCGCCCAGATGCTCCAGGGCGGCCCGCAGTCCGTCGGCGCTCCGGCGCGAGTGCCGGACGAACTCCTTCATCACCGGCTCGCCGAACTCCCCGGCGCAACGGCCGACGAAGCCGCCGCCGAACCCCTTGGTCCCGGCGACGCCGATCCGCGCCCCGCCGCTCTCGACGACCGTGCCCTGCCCTTCCAGGACATGGGCGCCGACATCCCTGAGGATGGCCGTGACCTCGTCCGGGTGGTCGTCGTGGTGGTCGTGGTTGCCCAGTACGGCGACGACCGGAACGGCGAGGCCCTGGATCTCCCGGGCCACCACCCGCATCTCCTCGGGCGTGCCGTGCCGGGTGAGGTCCCCGGCCAGCAGCAGGAGATCGGCGCACTCGGGCAGGGTCTCGAACGCGGGGCGGAGCACGCCCTGGCTGTCGGGCCCCATGTGGATGTCCCCTACGGCTGCGATGCGGATCATGAGAGTTCCTCCGCGTGGTCGGGGGATGACGCCTCGGCGACCACGAGGTCGCTGTGCACGGGGAATCCGGCGAGTTCCTCGTGGACGGTGCGCAGGATCTCGTCGCGGCAGGGCGCCGAGGGCACGGTGCCGGTGAGCAGCACCGCGCTTCCGCGGGCCTCGACCCGTACGCCGAGTTCACCGAGTTCGCCGGAGGCGAGGCGGTCCTGGAGGTGGGCGATGCGGTAGTCCAGGTTCTCGGCCGGCGGCCCGCCGTCCGCGTCCTGTGAACCGTGGGTGCTCATGGGTGCTCCTTCAGATGACGTTCAGGCGCTCCAGGAGGAAGAAGAACGCCGCGGGCATGGGCTCGTCCCCGCACTCGCGCCGCACCCGCTGCCAGTCGACCTTCTCCCGCAGGGCACGCGCGATGGGCAGGGCGGCGCCGAAGTCGCAGTGGTGCTCGGAGAACGCGGCGGTCAGGCTCCACAGCAGATCGGTCGGGGCCAGCACGGGCATGCGCACCGAGTCGACCGACAACTCCTCGGCCCGCTCCAGCAGGTCCGCGCCGACCGGCCGGTGCGCCAGCTCGAAGATGATGTCGACCGGCTGCCCGAAGCACGTGGCCTTGATCAGCCAGTCCTCCGGCGGGGAGTAGACCGTCAGCCCGGCTTCCTGGAGCGTGGCCGCCACCGCATCCGCGTCCTCGGGGCGGATCGCGAAGTCGACGTCGTGCTGCATGTTCTTCTCGCCGCCGTGGGCGTACGCGGCCACGCTGCCGGCCAGCGCGAACAGGTGCCCCTTGCGCTTCAGCAGGGCACCCACCTGCTTGGCCGCCTCCAGGATGGCCTGGTTGCGGTCCAGGGGCAGTTCCTGCGGCGGCTGGTCCGCCTGCGGGTCCTGCGGCGGCACGGGCCCGGCTCCGTCCGGTGCCGTCCGGAGGTCGGGGATCCCCGGTCGCCGGACGAGCGTCGCGTCATCGCCGTTCTGCGTCATGACCACTCCTTCGCCGAACCGGACACTCCGCTCCCGTACGGTGTCCGGACCCGAGACGGCCTGCGTGCCTGCACTGGGTACCCGGCGCTCCCGACCCGACACGGACGGCTTCCGAAGGGCGTCACGCCCTGCTTCTCCCCGGCCAGGACCGGTGCGCCACCACGGCGGGTCCCCGGAGGTGTCCCGCAGGGCGTCCGGGGCGCGGCACACCACGCCGCCCGCCGGACGCGGCCGGACGCAGTGCCCCACCCGGTGCGCCCGCACCCCGCCGGCGGCCAGGGCCTCCGCGGCCTCCGGTCTGACCGGGTCCCGGCCACGCACCCCCGGCCCGCGCGGATCGGGGCGGCGTAGTCCGTACCGTCCGGGACATGCCGTTGGCCACGCCGGTGACCTCGCTGTTCCCGGCACCGGGGGCACGCACGATGTCGCCTCCCTCCAGGGCCAGTTCGGCACCGGCCCGCAGCTCCCGTCCCGTCAGCGCACCGCGCAGGGCCCGCAGCTCCTCGTCGCGCCGGACGAACAGGCGGATGTACGGCTCTGCGTCGCGCCCGCCGCCGCCCGCCCCGACGCGCTCCCCGCCGACCGCCGTCGGCGGCAGGTGCGGCGGCGCGAGATCCCCCCTGGCCCGCGCGCCCCGTCGGCCTCCTCGTCCGCGGCGTCGTGGCAGGCGGCCGGCCGCTCGTCGCCGCCGCGGCACGAGCGCCAGGGGTGTCGGGCATGACGGGTCTCGTCGGGGCGGATGACGGGGCCGGTGCGGGGGACGTCCGGGGTGGCGGCAGGCTCGCGGCCCGGCGACCAGGCGTCGCCGGTGGCGGCGTGATCGTCATCTCCGCCGCGGGTGACGGCTCGCAGTCGTACACCAAGCGCTGCGTGGGCGGAGTCCACGACGGCGAGACGCTCCTCCCGCACACCGGCCGAACAAGACAAGCGCATACCAGTCCAAAGACGGAATATGGGGCGAAGAGCTGGGAAACCCGGATGACGCCGGTGGACAACGCGCTTGTGGAGGTCGACATGAACCAGGAGACATCACGTTCGTCCGATCTTCCGCAGCCGTTGCGGGCCGTGGCCGCGGGCCTCAGGCACCTGCCGGGTGCGGAGCAGGTGGGCAAGGTGGCCACGGACGCACTGGACAGGATCGGCGCGGTCTCGCCGCGCGGCCGCCGGATGGCCGTCTACGCCGGCGCCGGAGTGCTCGGCGTGGCCGGACTGGTGGAGTGGCCGGTGGCGGTGACCGGCGCGGCCGTCGCCTGGCTGACCCAGCCCCGGCCCGAACGGCGGGACGACGGCGCGTCACCGAACGGCGGAACGCAGACCGGCGGGACCGGGGACCACCGCTCCGCCCAGGCCGCCCACGCCGGCCGGGACGACGAGGACACCTCCGCTCACGGCCCCGGAGGCAGACTCACCTCCTCCCACTACCGGCACGACCGGCCTGAACATCACGTCCACGAACAGCCCGCCAAGGTCGGAGACACCGCCACCGCCTCCGCGCTCAAGCAGGTCGCCGAGGCCACCGCGCACCACGGCGAGGAGCAGCCCGGGGGGCACGCACACGACAGCCGCCCCACCGGCTGAGTCGGGACAGCAGCAGATGCTCACACGCTTCGACGTCAGCCCGCTCGTCGGGGCCGTGGCCGGGGCCGCCGCAGGCGCCGCCCGCAGCACCGCCCAGTCGGTGACGTCCGTCTACGACACCACGCGCCGCGTCCGCAACGTCGCGCGCAACGCCCTGACCGGCGGACAGCACTGGAAAGCAGGGCAGCGCCTCCACCTCGCACTGCGGCACCCCGAAGGCGACGCCGAAGCGCTCGCTGACAAGGTCGCCGAGGAACTGGCCGGGCACCCCGACGTGCTCACGGCGTACTGGGACGGGGGACTGGCCCGCCTGGTGGTCACCGTGGCCGAGGACGCCGCCACCGACCGCGTCGCCGAGCGGGCCACCGCGCTCGCCACCCGCCTCGGCCTGGACGAAGGCGCAGACCCGAACATCCGGGACACCAGCCACCCCGGCGACCCTGCCGAGGTGCGGGTCACCGCGGCGGCGATGCTGCTGGACGCGGCCGGCGCGGCCGGCGCCCTGGCCGGCCGGTCCCTGCGCCTGCCGCCCACCTCGCGCGTCGTCACCGCCACCGTCACTCTGCTGCGCGAGAACCCCCGCTTCCGCGCCCTGCTCCGCCGGCGGTTCGGCACGTCCGGCATGGAACTCGTCCTCGCCGCCGCCAACGCCGCAGCCCACGGCATCGGTCAGACCCCGCTGGCGCTCGTACTCGACGGCATCCTGCGCAGCAACCAGCTCACGGAGGCGGTGGCCCGGGCCGCGGCCTTCGAGGCGCTGCACGACGACATCTGCCACCACAGGCGCATCAGCCTGCCCTGCCCCGTGGACACCCGGCCGCCCCTCAAGGTGACCCCCGCCGCCGAGTACGCCTCCCACGCCAGCACCGGCAGCCTCGCCGGCGCCGCCGCCACCCTCCTCGTCACCCACAGCGTGAGGGACGCGGCCGAAGCGGTCCTCGCCGGCTCCCCCAAGGCGGCCCGGTACGGCCCGGCCGCCTTCGGCGCGACCCTCGGCGCCTTCCTGGCCCACGACGGAATCCTCCTGCGCAACGGGGAGCGCCTGCGGCAACTGGAGATCGCCGACGCCCTCGTCCTGCACGCCGACGCCCTGCGCAGCCTGCGGCAGGACGACGCCGACGACGGGCTGCCCGACGACCCGGTCCACCCCTTCGCGGAGGCCGTCCTGGACGCCGCCCGCCGGGCAGGACTGCACGTCGTGATCGCGGGCGGCTCCGACCTGAAGGACATCACCCGGCTCGCCGACGAGGTCGCCCCCGGCATCAAGCCGTTCGGAGACGTCGTACGGGCCCTGCAGGACGAGGGGCGCGTGGTCGTGACCGTCGCCCGCCCGGACGAGTCCGGCGACGGGCACGTCACCGCCGGGCTGCCCGCCGGTGACGTGGCCATCGCCCTCGCCGACGGACGGGCGGCCGTCTCCTGGGGCGTCGACGTGCTGGCCCCGGGCGGTCTCGCCGACGTGTGGCGGCTGCTCACGGCGATCCCCGCGGCCCGGCGCGTCGGCCGCCGGTCGCAGACCCTGGCCCGCGCCGGCGCGGCCCTCTCCGGACTCCTGGTCGCCCGCGGCGGGCAGCCCCCGGGCCGGCAGTTCCTGTGGCCCCTCACCCGGCACGCGCCCGTCAACATCGCAGCCGCCAACGCCCTGGTCACCGGCTGGCTCGAAGCCGTCCGGATCGCCCGGGCCACCCCGCCCCAGCCCCGCCTGCACATCCCCTGGCACGCCCTGGAACCCCACGAGGCGCGCGACCGGCTGAGGCGCGCCGACCACGACGGCGAGCCCCGCGGGTTCGCCCTGCTCGCCGACCGCTCGCGGCAGCAGGCCGCTCGGCTGACCCGGCACCCGGCCGTCGCGCCCGCCCGCTGGACGTGGCAGGCGGCCGGTGCCGTACGACGCGAACTCGACGACCCGCTGACCCCCGTCCTGGCCACCGGCGCCGTCGCCTCGGCGCTGCTCGGCTCGGTCGTCGACGCGCTGCTCGTCGTCGGCGCCATGGACCTCAACGCCGTGACCGGGGGACTCCAGCGGCTGCGCGCCGAACAGGCCCTGGCCCGGCTCGCCGCCCGGCAGCAGCCCAAGGCCCGCAAGCAGGACAGCCGCAGACGCACGGTCACCGTCGACGCGGCCCGGCTGCGGCCCGGCGACGAGATCAGCCTCGGCGCCGGCGACGTCGTGCCCGCCGACGCACGGCTGCTGGACGTCGACGGCCTGGAGGTCGACGAGTCGGCGCTCACCGGCGAGTCCCTGCCGGTGACCAAGGGCATCGACGCCACACCGGGTCTGCCGGTGGCGCAGCGCACCTGCATGGTCTTCGAGGGCACCACCGTCGTGGCCGGACGGGCCACCGCCCTCGTCGTGGACACCGGCGACCGGACCGAGGCGGGCCGCGCCGTCACCCTCGCCGCCCGCACCCCGCCGCCCGCCGGTGTCCAGGCCCGGCTCCAGGAACTGACCCGCAAGGCCCTGCCGGTGACCTTCACCGGCGGCGCGGCCGTGACCGGGCTGTCCCTGCTGCGCGGCAGCCCCGTCCGCCGCGCCGTCAGCGGGGGTGTCGCGGTCGCCGTCGCCGCCGTCCCCGAAGGGCTTCCGCTCGTCGCCACCGTCGCGCAGATGGCGGCGGCCCGCCGGCTGTCCCGGCGCGGCGTCCTGGTCCGCACCCCGCGCACCCTGGAGGCGCTCGGCCGGGTCGACACCGTCTGCTTCGACAAGACCGGCACCCTCACCGAGAACAAGCTGCGCCTGGTCCGCGTCGCCACCTCCGACGGCACCGTCCTCGCCACGGACGACGAACAGGCCGCCCCGATCGTGCGCCTGGCCGCGCGCGCCTGCCCGCAGGAGGAAACGGGGCAGGGCCGCCGTATCGCGCACGCCACCGACGAGGCCGTCCTCGACGTCGCTCCGCCCGACGCGGGCTGGGCACCCACCGGCGAACTGTCCTTCGAGACCCGCCGGGGCTACGCCGCCGCGATCGGCCGGGACGGGGACCCGGACATGGGTGGACTCCTCGTCGTCAAGGGCGCCCCCGAGACGATCCTGCCGGCCTGCCGGGACCTCCCCGACCACGCCTGGGACACCGCCCACGAACTGGCCGGGCAAGGACTGCGCGTCCTCGCCGTCGCCCGCCGCGACTGCCGCGCCGACGATGCTGAGGCCGAACTCGACGCGCCGCTGGCGGACCTGGAGTTCAGCGGCTTCGTCGCCCTCGCCGACGTCCCGCGCGACACCTCGCACGCCCTGCTCGCGGAACTGCGCCGCTCCGGCATCCTCCCCGTCATGCTCACCGGCGACCACCCGGAGACCGCCCGCGCCATCGCCCTGCAACTGGGCTGGCCCGAGGAGACCGAGGCGGTGACCGGCGACGAACTCGTCGCCATGGGACGCCGCGAACGCGTCCGGGTCCTGCGCGGCGCGGGTGTCATCGCCCGGGTCGCACCCGAGCAGAAGCTGCACGTCGTGGAGGCCCTGCAACAGGCCGGGCGGGTCGTGGCGATGGCCGGCGACGGCGCCAACGACGCCGCCGCCATCCGTGCCGCCGACGTCGGGGTCGGCGTCGAGTCCCGCGGCTCCGCGGCCGCCCGCAACGCCGCCGACCTCGTGCTCACCACCGGCGACCTGTCCGTCCTCGTGGACGCGGTCGCCGAAGGCCGTGCCCTGTGGCGCAGCGTCGCGGACGCGGTGAGCATCCTCATCGGAGGCAACGCCGGCGAGGTCGGCTTCAGCGTCCTCGGCACCCTGCTCGCCGGCGCCTCCCCCTTGTCGACCCGTCAACTGCTGCTGGTCAACCTGCTCACCGACATGTTCCCGGCCATGGCCGTCGCGGTCACCCCCAGCAACGACCCCTCGACCGCGGAACACGCCGCGACCGGTCCGATGGGCCTCGACGTCCTCGGCGCGCCCCTGCTGCGCTCCATCCGCCGCCGCGGCATCACCACCTGCTTCGGCGCGGTGGCGGCGTACCTCATCGGCCGTCTCACCCCCGGCACCGAACGCCGGTCCACCACGATGGCCCTGTGCGGCGTGGTCGGCGCCCAGCTCGTGCAGACCCTCTCCGGGCGCCGCCACAGCACACTGGTGTGGGTCACGGCCCTCGGCTCGGCCGCCGTCCTCGCCGCTCTCGTCCAGACCCCCGGCGTCAGCCACTTCTTCGGCTGCACCCCGCTCGGGCCCGTGGCCTGGGCCGGCGTGGCCCTGGCCATCGCCCTGTCGGCTCTGGCCCCCCGGCTGGAGCGCCTCCGGGCGGTCCACTCCCTCTACGACGCCGCGACACAACTCGCCCTGCGCCTCAACGACCTGAGCCGGCAGGTCCGGCAGCTGTTCCAGAGCGGGATCGCCGCCCCGGTGTCGTAGCGGGCGAGCACAGCAGGAGGCCGCCACCACGTGCAGTGGTGGCGGCCTCCTCGCACCCGGTCAGACCTCGCCGCGCCAGGCGCCCGTCTCCGCCCCACGGGTCTCCATGAACTCCTTGAACCGCTTCAGGTCACCGGAGACCTGCCGCTTCACGAAGCCGAGCTTGTCGCCCACGGTCTCGGCCACGCCACTGGGCTCGAAGTCCATCTGCAGCATGACCTTGGTCGTGTCGTCCTGGACGCGGTGGAAGGTCACCACACCGGCCTGTCGCGCCTCGCCGTCCACGGTGGTCCAGGCGACGCGCTCGTCCGGGACCTGCTCGGTGATCTCCGCGTCGAACTCCCGTGCCTGTCCGCCGACCTTCGTCACCCAGTGCGTGAGGGTGTCGGTGCGCTGCTCGATGCGCTCGACGCCGTCCATGAACTGGGGGAAGGACTCGAACTGCGTCCACTGGTTGTACGCGGTGTGCACCGGCACGCGGACCTCGATGGATTCCTCTACCTGCGACAAGGCGATGCCTCCCTTTCTGGTACGTGAGCGACGGACGGGTACCAGATCTCGCGCCGCTCACTCATCGTCGTCGGAAGTCGTCCGACCAGGTGTCTTTTCCGTCTTCGCTGGTACCCGGCCGATAACTACGGACCCGGAGGTGATCGCCATGGCGGACACGCACCGCACGGCCCCCGCCGCTCCCCGCGCGGGGAGCGCGCCGGCGGCCGGGGAAGAGCCGGTGGGCGAGCTGGTGCAACGGGCCACCGAGCAACTGACCGACCTGGTGCGCGGCGAGATGCGCCTCGCCCAGGCGGAGATGGCCGAGAAGGGCAAACGCTTCGGGAAAGGCGGCGGACTGTTCGGCGGAGCCGGCGTACTCGGTTTCGTCACCCTGCAGGCCTTGGTCGCCACGGCGATCGCCGCCCTGGCCGTACCGCTGCCGGTATGGGCGGCGGCGCTGATCGTCACAGGCGTACTGGCCGTCGCCACGGGCCTGACGGCGCTGGCCGGCCGCAAGCAGGTACGCAGCGCCACCCCGCCCGCCCCGCAGCAGACCATCGACAGCGTGAAGGCCGACGTGGCCGAGATCAAGGAGAGTGCACAGCGATGACCCAGCCCCCGCACGACGAGCCGACCGCCCGCAGCCAGGAGGAACTGCGCGCGCAGGTCGAGCAGACCCGCCACGAACTCGGCGACACCGTCCAGGCACTGGCGGACCGGACCGACGTCAAGACCCGCGCCCGTGAGAAGGCCGTCGCGGTCAGGGAGCAGGCCGGAGCCAAGGCCCAGGCGTGGAACGGGCAGGCCAGGGCCAAGGCCGCGCACGTCGCCCACACCGTGGAGGAGAAGCTGCCCGAGCCGGTGAAGCAGAAGGGCGCCGCCGCCGCTCAGGGCGCGAAGGAGAAGGCCGCACAGGCCGAGCAGGTCTGGCAGGACAAGGCTCCGCAGCAGGTGCGCGACCACCGGGCCGCCCTGCTGGCGGGCGCCGGTGCCGTCCTCGTGGCCTGCCTGCTGATCCGCCGTCGCGGCAAGCGCTGAGCGACAGGCGACACCCGGCCCCCGTCGCCGCTTGCGGTGGCGGGGGCTCAGGCGGCAAGGTCAGGGCTGTGGCCACCTTGCTGATCGTCCATCACACGCCCTCGCCCCACTGCCAGGCGATGTTCGAAGCCGTCGTCTCCGGGGCGACGGACCCCGAGATCGAGGACGTCCGGGTCGTCCGCGTGCCCGCGCTGTCCGCCACCGCCTCCGACGTCCTCGCCGCCGACGGCTTCCTCCTCGGCACCCCCGCGAACCTCGGCTACATGTCCGGGGCCCTCAAGCACTTCTTCGACCAGGTCTACTACCCGTGCCTGGACGCCACCCGCGGTCGCCCCTTCGGCTACTGGGTGCACGGGGGCAACGACGTCACCGGCGCGGTGCGCGGGATCGAGTCGGTGACGACGGGCCTCGGCTGGCGCCGTACCGCCGAGGCCGTGACCGTGACCGGCGAGCCGGACAAGGGCGACCTCGAGCGGTGCTGGGAACTGGGTGCGACGGTCGCCGCCGGTCTGGTGGGCTGAACCGCCCGGGCGGTCAGGTCCCTTCCATCCGCCGCCGGTCCTGCTCGTCCCACGCCCGGGTGTCACGCGGCTGGGTGTACGGCTCGGCCTCGGGCGGATGCCCACCGGCGATGGCCCGCTGCCGCACCGTTTCCGCGTCGAACTCCAGACCCAGCAGGATCGCCAGGTTGGTGATCCACAGCCACACCAGGAAGACGATGACACCGGCCATCGTGCCGTAGGTCTTGTTGTACGAGGCGAAGTTGGCCACGTAGAAGGCGAAACCGGCGGACGCCACCAGCCAGATCAGCAGGGCCAGCAGACTGCCCGGGGTGAGCCAGCGGAACCCCTTGACCTTGGCGTTCGGAGTCGCCCAGTACAGGATCGCGATCATGATCGTGACCAGCAGCACCAGAACGGGCCACTTCGCGATCGACCACACGGTCAGCGCGGTGTCGCCGATCCCCAGGGCCGTCCCGACCTGCTGGGCCAGCGGGCCCGTGAAGACCACGATCAGCGCGCTGATCACGGCCAGCACCATCAGCACGACCGTCACGGCCACCCGCACCGGCAGCAGCTTCCACACCGGCCGGCCCTCGGGCATGTCGTAGACGGCGTTGGCCGAGCGGATGAACGCTCCCACGTAGCCGGACGCCGACCACACGGCCAGGACCAGGCCGACGATCGCCATCAGCGAGCCGATGCCGGCGTTCCCCTGCAACTGCTCGACGGCCCGGGTGATGATGTCGCGGGCCGAGCCGGGGGCCAGCTGCTGGACGTTCTCGAGCACCTTGTCCGTGGTCGACTTGCCGGTGAGACCCAGCATCGAGACCAGCACCAGCAGCGCGGGGAACAGCGCCAGCACGCCGTAGTAGGTCAGCGCGGCCGCCCGGTCGGTCAGCTCGTCGTCCTTGAACTCCCGCAGGCTGCCCTTCAGCACCGCGCCCCACGACTTCCGGGGCAGCTGGGACGGCGTGTCCGGCGCCGCACGCTCCACCTCGGGGCCCGGACCCGGCTCCTCGGAAGCGGGGCCGGGAGCCTCACGGCGCTCCGGCTCGGACCCTGGACGTGGGTCCTCGGGAGCAGGAGCCTCGGTCTCGCGGTGTTCTTTTCGTCCGGGAATATGCAGCTTCACCATGTGAGCCGGGTAACCCCTGGCCGTGGCCTTAAGCCACGCTCGCCGGGGGAGCCGCGGAACGGCTCACTCCCGCAGGCCGGGCCCCGCTCCCGGAGAGCCTCCGGCAGCACCCGCGCGGCCTTCCGCCCGGCCCCGTGCAGCGCCAGGAGCTCCGCCGCGGAGCGCTCGGCCATCTGCTCCAGCGTCCTCAGGCCGGTGCCGTGCAGAGCCCGGACGGCGGGCTTGCCGAGCCCGGCGGGCAGCTCCCCGCCGGGCTCGCCGACCGCTGCCTCCGCCGTGCCGAGCGACGCGGCGGGGCGCTTCGGTGCGCGCCTGAACCAGGACGCCCGCACCAAGGCGTTCAGCTTCTCCGCGAGCGGGACACGGCACCCGGCCGGGGCCCCTCCGCGCACCAGACGCTCGCCGGGGGGATGTGCGGACAGGGCCGCCGCCGTCTCCTTCGACGGCAGGAACAACTGCGTCAGGCCGTCCTTCGTCACCTCGGCGAAGGCTTGCCCCGCACGGAGAAGGCGACCGTCGCGGAGCGGCTGCCCTCCTCGGTGTCCGGCAGGGCGAGTGCGCCCGTGCGCAGCCGTTTCACGGTGGTCATGGGCGGAGCGTCGCACAACGTCGCAGGGGGGTTGAGGGAGCGCTTCCACTGTGTGCACGATGCCGACATGACCACGTCGCCGGCCATCCGCCCGTACCGCCCCGAGGACCGTCCCGCCCTCGACGACATCTGTATCCGCACCGCGTACCACGGCGAGGACAGCCGCCCGCACTTCGCGGACCCGGGCATCTTCCCGGCGACCTTCGCGGCGCCGTACGTCCATCTGGAACCGGAACTGGCCTTCGTGCTGGACGACGGGCGGGGGCAGGCGGCCGGCTACATCCTCGGCGTGGCCGACACCCCGCGCTTCGCCGAGGCCTTCCGCACCACGTGGCTCCCCCTGGTCGCCGGCCGCCACCCGGAACCGCCCCGGCCGCCGCGCACCCCGGACGAGGCGATAGCGGCCCTGCTGCACCACCCCGAGCGGATGGTGCTGCCCGAACTGGCCGCCCACCCCGCGCATCTGCACATCGACCTGCTGCCCGCATGGCAGGGCCGCGGCCACGGACGCCGCCTGATGCGGACGCTCCTGCAGGCCCTCCAGGGCAGGGGAGTACCGGCCGTCCACCTGGCCATGGCGACCGCCAACACCCGAGCCAGGGTCTTCTACGACCGCATGGGCTTCGAGGAGATCGAGGTGTCCGAGCCGGGTGCGACCACCTACCTCGGACGCACCACGGAGGAACTCGACCGGCTCTGACGGCCCGGCCGTCGAACGCATCGAACGCGCCAGGAGGCGAGGAAGTGGCGCAATCACGCGTTGCCGACGCGTGTCATCGGGCGCAGCCTGTGCGGTGCGGGAGCGCTCCCACACGCACCCGAACTCCCCACCGGCAAACACCGAAACCTGATCGAAAGCAGAGCCGCAGGCACGACAACCCCCACACCGAAAGAAGGAGATCATGAATTGTCATGGTCATGATCGAGCAGTCCGCGGCCTCAGGTACCGCCTGACGCTCGCCCTGAGCATGCTGGTCGCCGCGCTGCTCAGCCTGATCCCGTGGAGCGGCACCGCCGTCGCCCACGGCTCGGTCGTCGACCCGGCCTCCCGCAACTACGGCTGCTGGCTGCGCTGGGGGAGCGACTTCCAGAACCCGGAGATGGCCCGTCTCGACCCCATGTGCTGGCAGTCGTGGCAGGACAACCCCAACGCCATGTGGAACTGGAACGGCCTGTACCGCAACGGCTCCGGAGGTAACTTCCAGGCCGTCGTCCCCGACGGCCAGCTGTGCAGCGGCGGCCGGACCGAGGGCGGCCGGTACAACTCCCTCGACACGGTCGGCGCCTGGAGGACGACGGACATCACCGGCACCTTCACGGTGAAACTCCACGACCAGGCCAGTCACGGCGCCGACTACTTCCTCGTGTACGTCACGCGGCAGGGCTTCGACCCCACCACCCAACCGCTGACCTGGAACGACCTCCAGCTCGTCACGCGCACCGGCAGGTACGCGCCCAGCCAGAACTACGAGATTCCCGTGAGCACTTCGGGACTGAGCGGCCGGCACGTCGTGTACACGATCTGGCAGGCCTCGCACATGGACCAGACCTACTTCCTGTGCAGTGACGTGAACTTCCGCTGACCTGCGCCTCCCCGCCGGACGCCGTGTCCGGCGGGGCCCGGGCCGGCCCGGGCTTCATGAGAGTTCTCCGAAAGTTTTCGAGGTGAGTGAACACGCCGGTGCTCCCGTACGTATGGGGCGAGGGGATTTTCATGCCCGGCACGCCACAAGCGCAGGAGAGCACCCTTGGGACGCAACACGCGAAGACGCCCTACAGGCCCACGACGCGCGACCTTCGCCGCATTCGCACTGATCCTGGGCGGAGGCGGCCTGATGGCCGCGAACGTCTACGCCTCCGCCACGGACGGCGGTTCGGGCGGTGACTCCGCCCAGACGCGGTCCGGCACGGGGGTCCGGACCGCGGGCGCAACGATCGACTGCCCGGACGCCGGCAGCGAACTGACCTCGGTCCCCGAGCAGGCGCGAGGGGAGGTCGACAAGGAACTCGCCCTCCTGGACCAGCAGATCGCCAAGGCCTATCAGCAGCTGAGCGAATCGGCACAGCAGATGCAGCAGGACCCCGGCTTCGCCGGCAACGCGATCGTGAACCCCCTGAAGGAGAAGCGGGCCGCGACCCTCGAACGCATCGCGATCGCCATCGACCGCGTGGGAGAACGCCCCGAAGGGCTGGAGGCCCTCGCCGCCTGCACCGTGGAGGACGGCAACCAGGCCCCGGCGCAGGGCGACGGCCAGGACGGCGGCGCCGAGCAGCCCGGTCAGGAGCAGGGCCAGGACGGCCAGGAGCAGGGGAACGGCCAGGGGCAGGGCGCCAATGGCGGACAGGCGGGCAACGGCCCCGTCGCCGCCGACTTCGCGGACATCAAGAGCGTCCAGCCGAACGTGAACAGCCCCCGCCAGGAGGGCAACGCCTCCCGCGGCTCCTTCGCCACCAGTTGCGGCGTGAACGAGAACGGCCTGTTCAACTCCGACAACATCATCGTCGCCCCTGGCGTCACCAACGGGGCCCACCACTTCCACGACTACGTCGGCAACCAGGCCAACGACGCCTTCGCCAGCGACCAGGACCTCGCCAAGGCCGGGACCAGCTGCGACGACCAGGGCGACAAGTCCTCCTACTACTGGCCCGTGCTGCGCCTGCAGAACGGCACCGAGGAGCAGGACGCCAAGTCGCCCGGCGGCGGCATCGAGGGCAACGCCGGCGAGATCGTGACGCCGAAGCAGGTCACGCTGAACTTCGTGGGCAACCCGCGCGAGAAGGTCACGGCCATGCCGCGGCTGCTGCGCATCATCACCGGCGACGCCAAGTCGTTCGTCAACGGTCCCGCCAACGCCAACGCCTCCTGGAGTTGCACGGGCTTCGAGGACCGGCAGCTGAAGGACAAGTACCCCCTGTGCCCGCAGGGCAGCGACGTCGTACGGACCTTCAAGTTCCAGAGCTGCTGGGACGGCCGCAACATCGACAGCGCCAACCACCGCACCCATGTGTCGTTCGCGGACGCCGCCGGCACCTGCCCGTCCGGTTTCCGCCCCATCCCGCAGCTGGTCCAGCGCATCGTCTACGACATCGACGCGCCCAGCCTTGAGGACGGCGGCCGGACGACACCGCTGTTCGCGGTCGACTCCTTCCCGGAGCAGCTGCACAAGCCGGTCACGGACCACGGCGACTTCATCAACATCTTCGACGAGGATCTGATGGGCGAGATGGTCGACTGCATCAACGACGGCCGCACGTGCGGCGCCGGAGCGGACGGCGGGCAGGACCCGGCACCGGGCGAGGAGCCCCAGGAGGAGCCGACCAGGACGCCGGAGGCCCCGCAGGAGGAGCCGACGCAAACCCCGGAGGCCCCGCAGGAGGAGCCGACCAAGACGCCCGGCACCCCGCAGAGTGGGAACACCGGGGGCAAGCCCGGTGACAAGGGCGACGGCGGTGACGACGGCAAGGGCGAGGCTTCGAAGCCCCCGGCGGACAAGCCGGCACCCGAACAGGAGCCCGGAGCCGCGTCCACGGCTCCCGGCAACGCCCGGCCCGAGGTGAAGGCGACGGCCTCAGCCGACGGCGGCAACGCCGCTGAGCAGGGCGGCGGTTCGCAGAACGGCAACGACGAGGACACGGACGGCCTCGGCGGGTCCCAGGCCGTCGGCACGTCGACCAGTGCCGCGCCGACCCCGTCGGTCCCGTCCCGGACCGAGCCGCAGGCGGTCGGTGAGGGCGGCCTGGCCGACACCGGCGCCCAGCTCTGGCCGGCCGCGGCCGGCGCAGTCCTGGTCATCGCGGGCTTTGTCGTCCTGCGCCGGGTGAGGCGCGGCTAGAAGTCAGGCCCGGATGTGAGCTGCGAACGGCGGCGGGATCCCACCGGATCCGGCCGCCGTTCCGCATGTCCGGCCGAGGACGTACCCCGCCACCCTTCGACGACGGCCGAAGTACCCACCCTCTAGCGTGACCCCATGAACCTCACCTGGAACGGCACACACGGCGGAGCGGCAGCGTGACCCCGTGGGACATGGCCGCCGTGCTCGCCGCCGGCACAGGTGCCGGGGCCGTCAACGCCGTCGTCGGCTCGGGGACACTGATCACCTTTCCGGTACTGCTGGCGACCGGGCTGCCCCCGGTCACCGCCACGGTGTCGAACGGGCTGGGCCTGGTCCCCGGTTCCATCACCGCGGCCGTCGGCTACCGCGAGGAACTGCGCGGCCAGAGCCGGCGCGTCCTGCTGCTCGGCATCGGTGCCGTGCTGGGCGGCCTCGCGGGGGCCGTGCTGCTGCTGACCCTGCCCGCGTCGGCGTTCGAACGGATCGTGCCGGTCCTGGTGGGTCTCGCCCTCGTCCTGGTCGCCTGCCAGCCCTGGATCGCGAAGAGAGTGCGCCGCCGTCGCGAGGCGGGCAGCAGCCCCGTCCGCCGTGACGGCGGCCCGCTGCTGTTCGCCGGGCTGACGCTGGCCAGCGTCTACGGCGGCTACTTCTCCGCCGCGCAGGGGATCATCTACGTCTCCCTGATGGGCATGTTGCTCGACGAGACGCTCCAGCGGCTCAACGCCGTGAAGAACGTGCTGGCGGCCGTCGTCAACACCGTCGCCGCCCTGCTGTTCCTGTTCTTCGCCCACTTCGACTGGACGGCCGTCGTGCTCATCGCCGCCGGATCAGCGCTCGGCGGCCTGATCGGAGCCAGAACGGGCCGCCGCTTCAGCCCCGCCGTCCTGCGGGCCCTGATCGTGTCGGTCGGCGCCGTCGCCCTCGTCCACCTGGTGCTCAACTGATCCGGCCACCCTTCGGCGACGGAGGGCTGGTTCGTCCCGGCGGGTACGCGGGGCGCCCGGGAGGAGGGCCGCCGGTCCTCCCGTCCCGGGCTGCCGGTGGAGATCAACGGCGGCGCCGCTGGTCCCCCTGCTCGTCGGTTCCCTCGGTTTCGATGCGTTCCTTGCGGACCTCGCCGCTGACGGTCTCCTCCTCCGTGACCTCTTCCGTGGTCAGGCGGACCCGCTCCTTGGGGACTGCCCTGGTCTCCACCACGGCCTCTTCCTCGTAGAGGGTGACGTCGTGCTCCGCCTCGCTGATGTCCGGGCCGGCCATCGCCTTGTCCCGGTTGGTGTCGCTGATCGGCTCGCGCTCGACGCGGACCTCTTCATGGCGTACGGGGACGGTGTGCTGCTCCTCTTCGGTCACGACGTACTTGCGCAACCGCGCCCGGCCGGCCTCGCGGCGTGCGACACCGACGTGCATCTCCTCCTCGGACCGCGTCATCGCGTCGTCGGTGGTGCCTGTGGTGCCTGTGGTGCCTGTGGTGCCTGTGGCCTGGCCGGTGCCGGCGGAAGCGCCCTGCCAGGCGGCGTCCCAGTTGATGCCGTAGTACTGGTACAGGCGCTCCTCCTCCTGCTCGGACAGGTGGCCGCCGGCGTCTATGTCGACGTTGGGCGCGTCCTTGACCTGGTCCTTGGCGTACGGCACCTCGAGGTGGTCCTCGACGAGGGCCGCGTCATGGATGGGCACGAAGGACTCGCTGGTGCCGAACAGGCCGGTCCGTACACTGACCCACTCGGGCTCGCCGGTGACGTCGTCGAAGAAGATGTGCCTGGCATCGCCGATCTTGTCGCCCCTGGCGTCATGGACCGGGTGGTCCAGCACGGTGGGAATCTGCTCTCGAGTGATCATTGTGTAACTCCCAGAATTCTTGATGAGGAACCGGACCGCCCGCGGCGACGGCATACGCCGTCCACCACCGTGCTCGGCGCGGCCGACCGGGTGCCGGGGGCTCGCCGCCGGTACCTCGTGCTCCGGCGTCCGCCCCTGCGCACTCTCCTCGATTAACCACACTTACCAGGTCAAAACAGTACGAATAGGAATTTTCGGACTGGGGATTCGGGGTGAGGTGCGGAGCCGTCGCAAACAGCCGAGGCCGCGCGGGAGTTGGGGGCAGACCTCAGGAAGACGCCGAACGCGCCCCCGCCTGTGCTCCCTCCGCGTCGATGTGTGGCAGCACCCGGTCCAGCCACCGCGGCATCCACCAGGCGTGCCGCCCGAGCAGCGTCATGACGGCCGGCACCATGAGCAGCCGTACGACGGTCGCGTCGATGAGCACGCTGACGGCCAGCCCCAGTCCGAGCATCTTGACCACGATGTTGTCGCTGACGATGAATGCCGCGAAGACGCTCACCATGATCAGCGCGGCACAGGTGATGACCCGGGCGGTGATCTCCAGGGCGTGGGCCACGGAGGCCTTTGCGTCCCCGGTGCGCAGCCACGCCTCGTGGACGCGGGAGAGAAGGAAGATCTCGTAGTCCATGCTGAGGCCGAAGATGATGGCGAACATCATCATCGGCACATAGCTCTCGATCGGCACCGTGCCGTTGACGCCGAGCGCGGGACCGCCCCAGCCCCACTGGAACACCGCGACGACCACCCCGTACGAGGCGGCGATCGACAGGACGTTCAGGACGGCCGCCTTGACGGCGACGAGCAGCCCCCGGAACACGGCCAGGATGATCAGGAACGCCAGGCCGACCACGACGAGGATGATCACGGCCAGCCGGGAGGCGACGATGTCGCGGAAGTCGACCTGGGCCGCCGTCGTACCGGTGACATAGCCCTTGGCGTCCGTGCCCTCGACCGCGTCCGGCAGCGTGTCGTCGACCAGACGGTTGCTCAGGTCCGTGGTCGTGGCGCTCTGCGGCGACTGGGTCGAGTACACGGTGCCGATCAGGACGTCGCCGTCCTGCGTGGGCGTCAGGGGGGTGACGACGGCCGCCCCCTGGACCGAGCCGAGCGTCTGCTGGGCCTTCGAGGCCAGATCGGCACGCTGCGAGCCGGGCACGTTCGTCTGGTCGATGACGACGGTGAGCGGTCCGTTGGACCCGGGCCCGAACGCGTCGGTCATCAGGTCGTAGGCCCGTCGGTCGGTGAAGGACGTCGGATCGGCCCCGTCGCCGATGTGCCCGAGCTGGAGGGAGAACACGGGGATCGCGAGCACCGCGACCACGGCGACACCCGCCGACAGGAACCACAGCGGTTTGCGCTCCACCCGCTGCGCGTACCGGTGCCAGGTGCCCTGCGGCGTCCCGCCCGCCTCGATGTCGGTCTCCGCGACGGGGTGGCGCACCCGGTAGCGGTCGATGTGCCGGCCGACGAGCCCGAGCAGTGCCGGGACCAGGGTGAGCGCGCCGACGACGGCCGAGACGACGGTGACCGCGGCGGCGACCCCGAGCAGGCTGATGAAGCCGACCCCGGAGGCCGACAGGCCCGCCAGCGCGATGATCACCGTGCAGCCGGAGACGAGGACGGCGTGACCGCTGGTGGCCGCGGCCTGCCCGGCGGCCCGCACGGGGTCCGCCCCGTCGATGAGGTTCTGCCGGTGCCGGGTGATCATGAACAGGGCGTAGTCGATCCCGACACCGAGCCCGATCATGGTGGCCAGGGTCGGGGAGACCGTCGCGAAGGTGAACGCGACGGCCAGCAGCCCGAGAATCGCGAGGCCGCCGACGACGCTGATCAGCGCGGTGAGCAGCGGGACGACGGCGGCGATGACACTCCCGAACCCGATCAGCAGCACGATGACGGCCACGCCGAACCCGATCAGCTCGCTCACCCGGTCGTCGGCGCCCGGCCGGGCGAGCTCGCCGAGCGGCCCGCCGTACTCGACCTCCGCGCCGGCCGACCGCAGCGACTGCACGGCGCTGTCGACCCCGTTGAGATAGTCGTCGCCCAGCGTCGAGGGCTGCTGGTCGAAACGGACGGTGATGTACGCCGTCTTCTGGTCGTCGGACAGCGGCCCGACGTTCTGCTGCTGCGACTGCCCCGAGGACGACCCCTGCGCGGACAGCGGGTTCTGGGCCGACAGGACGTGCGGCAGCTTCTCCAGGTCGGCGACCGCGGTCGAGATCTGGGAACTCAGCCCGGTCAGGGGCTGCCGGCCGTCGTGCAGCACGATCTGGCTGCTGTAGCCGCCGGCCTGCGGATCGTGCGCCTTCAGCACGTCCAGGCCCTTCTGGGACTGTGCCTGGGGCAGGGAGAAGTTGTCGGAGTACTCCCCGCCGAACGCCCGGCTGACGACCTGCAGCGCCACCAGCGCCACCAGCCAGGCGACGATGACGATCACGAAATGGCGTGCGCACCACTCGCCCAGCCGCCGCAGCACACTCCCGCGCGCGGCCTTCTGATCCCCTTCACCGGTGCGGCTGTGCGGCATGGACGTCGTCTCCTGGGTCGCCGGCAGGTTCGGTGGCGTCCATTAGATGTGCGCGGGATCACTCCGGCATTTCAGGCACGCGGACTCCGCGGGACTCCGGGCGCCCGTTCCCTCGAAAGGCCCGCCCGTGAGCGCCGCTAGCGCCGCACGCGCCTCAGTGCTCCCGATCCAAGGGCCACACCGAGTCCCACCAGCGCGCTGCCCGCCGCCTGCGAGAGTCCGTAGGAGCCCGTGCCGACGAGCGGCGCGGTGCAGGCGCCGCTACCGGGATGAGGCCGGAGAAGAGGGTGGCGCGTTCCGCGCCGATCCGCTGCATGCCCATGTACCAGCACACGAAGCCGACCACCGTGACCACCACCGCCTGCCACAGCAGCGCGGCCGTCTCGACGGTGTCCGGTCGCCGCAGCCACGCGCCCCCGTCGACCAGCAGCCCGACCGCGGCCGACTCCAGCACGGCGATCGCGCACACCGTGGCGGACAGCAGCCGGGGACCGAGCGGCCGCGGCACGGGGACGGCGAGTACGGCGAATCCGACCTCGCCGGCCAGGGCGCAGACGGAGTAGGCGACGCCCGTACTGTCCGCGCGCCCCCAGCCCTGGACCGTGAAGGCGCCGACGGCCACGAGCAACGCCCCGTACAGCACTGCCCGTTGGGGCCTGCGCCCGTCCAGGAGGGGCACGAGGCGACGGCCACCGGCGCGCAGCCCACGAACACGCCGGGCACCGCCGGTTCCGCCGTGCGCTCGGTGGCGATGACGGCCAGGTCGAAACCGACCATGCCGATCGCCGCGAGCAGGGCGAGGTGGCCCCACTGGCGGGGTGCCAGGTCCGCACCCGGCCGGCAGCGCCGTTCCCCGCCGCCGGGGCCAGCAGCAGGCAGGCCAGCCCGTAGCGCAGGAACTGGCCGCCCGCGTACGGGTAGTCGCCCAGGACGCTGTTTGCGGTGAAGGACCCTTTGGCGAGGATGCAGGCGAGCGCGGCGAGCAGGGCCCCGCGCGTGGTGGTGGCGTTCATGCCGGCGACGCCAGGCAGCCGGACGGCCCGGGAGGAGGTCCACTTTCACGCGCGCTTCACGGACCAATCCCTCCCGGGCCGGTGGCGGTCAGCCGAGGTGACAGCTGTCGCCGTCCAGGAAGGCGTCGAGATGCGTCACCTCGTCACCGCCCTGCGCCGGCTGCCTCGCCCTCCGCAGGGCCCTCCTGCGGATGTTGCGGAAGCTCGTGGCGCCGCCGCCGTCGCCGTGCATGACGATGGCGTCGTGGGCGGCGAACCGGCCCAGCACGCGCAGCCCGTCGTCACGCGCGGCCAGTCGCCGGGAAAGCCGGGGTCGAGCCCGTCGTGCGAGTCGGAGCCACCCCGGGACGCAAGGGGCCGCGACGTCGAGCGCGACATCGCCCTGAGCGATGTCCGGACGCTCGCGGACGACCGGCTGGCTCCCTCGCCGATACCGGTGGCGGCGCGAACTCCACGGTTGATCGACGCGATGGGAACCATGAGCCCCTCTCACACGTCCACTCTTTGCCCACCAAGGGCCGAACGGTCGGGCCGACCAGCCGGAGAGGGGAATCGCCGTGGACGAGGCGACGTCGCAGCAGGGGAGCGAGGCGGAGGGCGCCGCCCGCCGGGCCCGCTTCGGGGCACTGCCGGAGCCGGTACGCGTGGAGGACATGGTCGAGGAGCGGGCGGCCAGCGTGCCCGACCCGGCGCGCACCGCCTACAACCAGGACGAATGGCTGGTGCGCTACTGCCTGTGAGGCGTCCCGCCGGGCAGGGACGCCAGGAGGCGCTCGTCGCGCCCTGGTCGCGCAGCCACCGCACGATGTCGTCGGCGTCCTGGGCGCGGGCGATGTCGAGCGGGGCCGAGCCGTCGTGGCCGCACCGGTCGGGGTCGGCGCTGCGCGGTGGAGGTACTGCACGGTGGGCAGGTCCCGCCGTGGCAGGCGCCCCAGAACGCGCTGGTGATCTCGTCCGGTGACGGCGTCTCGTCCGCTTCGACGAAGCCCCGGAACCCGTCGGGCAGGCCCGGCGCGGCGTCGTCCTGGAACGTGACGCGGGCGCCGTCCCCGACGAGCCGGTGCGCGGCGCGCCACTGCCCGACTACCCGGGGGTCGGTGAGCGGGGTACCACCGCCGATCACCGCCCCGGGCGCCTCGATGTCCGCCCCGGCCGCGAGGAGGGCGTCCAGGACGCGCGCATCGTCGCCGCCGGCGGCCCGGTGCAGTGGCGTCGCCGGGTGCGCACCGTCGAAGCGGGCCCGGGGATCGGTCCCGGCGGCGACGAGGGCGGCGACCACCGGCGTCCCCGACCGTCCGCACGACACGGCCGGACCGCCGTCCGGGGCAGCCCTGCGGCCACGCCCGCGGGGCCGCACGTTCAGTGTCAGAACGGGCACCCGTCCGAACGACATGCCCGCACGCTCCACCAGGCGTAGCGTCCGGGTAGGAGCGGGAGGACACCATGCCCGTGAGCGACGAGCACTCCGGCGGCGCCGGATCGCCGGACAACGCCCTGGGGACGGCCCTGGCCGACACCGTGCGCGGTACCGGCGCATCGATCGGCGGCCTCTACCTCATCGAGGAGGCGGAGCCGGTGCTGCGCCTGGTGGCCCTGTGCGGTCTGCCGGTGGCCTTCGCCGCCCCCTGGCAGCGGCTGCCCCTGACCGCACCGGTCCCGGTCGCCGACGCGATCCACGACGACGCGCTGGTCAGCGTCGCCTGCCAGGACGAGATGGCCCGGCGCTACCCCCGCGCAGCCGCCGTCCTGCCGTACCCGTTCGCCCTGGCCGCCGTCCCGCTGACCGGCGTACGGCGCGCCTGGGGCGGCCTCGTGCTGATGTGGCCCGCGAGCCGGCCGCGCCGGCTCACGCCCCGCGAACGCGGCCACCTCATCTCCAGCGCCCGCCGGATGGCCCGCCTCCTCGACGACGCCGCCCGGCCGCCGTCCCTGCCCGACCTGCCGCGCGTCGTCCCCGTCGACGCCACACGTCACCCCGCGCAGACCGGCCTGGCCGCCGCCGACTACCTCGAACGCCTCCCCGACGGCGCCCTGGCCCTCGACCTGGAGGGCCGCGTCACCTTCGTCACCGCCACCGCGGCCCGCCTGCTCGGCCGCGGCGCCGACCGGCTGCTGGGCACCCGGCCCTGGCAGTCCCTGCCCTGGCTCGACGACCCCGCCTACGAGGACCACTACCGCACGGCGCTCGTCAGCCGCGCCCCCGTCTCCTTCACCGCGCGCCGCCCACCGGACCAGCCGCTGACCTTCCAGCTCTACCCCGACACCAGCGGCATCAGCGTCCGCGTCCTGCCGAGCGGGGAGCAGGCCGAGGACCCGCCGCCCGCCGGCGCGCGGCCACCCGTCGCGGAACCGACGGGACGCCTCTACCAGCTCGTGCACCTGGCCGCCGCGCTCACCGAGGCGGTGACCGTGCGCGACCTCGTCACGCTGATCGCCCACCAGATCCTGCCCGCCTTCGGCGCCCAGGGCCTGGTGCTGTCCGGCGTCGATGCCGGACGGCTGAAGATCACCGGCTACCACGGTTACCCGGCCGACGTCATGGAGCAGCTCGACGCCCTGTCGCTGGACACCGACCTCACCCCCGCCGGCCAGGTCCTCGCCAGCGGTACCCCCGCCTTCTTCGCCGACCCCGCCGAACTGGCCGCCAGCTACCCCAGAGCACCCCGGATCAGCGGCAAACAGGCCTGGGCGTTCCTCCCCCTGATCATCTCCGGACGGCCCGTCGGCTGCTGCATCCTGTCCTACACCCAGCCGCACACCTTCACGGCCGACGAACGCGCCGTCCTCACCTCACTGTCCGGCCTGATCGCCCAGGCCCTCGACCGCGCCCGGCTCTACGACACCAAGCACCGGCTCGTGCACGAACTGCAGCGCGCCCTGCTGCCCCGGGCCCTGCCGCGACTGCCCGGCCTCGACGTCGCCGCCCGCTACCTGCCCGCCGGCCACGGCACCGAGGTCGGCGGAGACTTCTTCGACGTCCTGCGCCTGAACGACACGACGGCGGCCGCCGTCATCGGCGACGTGGAAGGCCACAGCGTCGCCGCCGCCGCACTGATGGGCCAGGTCCGCACCGCCATCCACGCCCACGCCACCGCCGGCGCCGCACCCGGCGAGGTCCTCGCGCGCACCAACCGGCTCCTGGCCGACCTCGACTCCGAACTGCTCGTCTCCTGCCTCTACGTCCACCTCGACCTGAGCCGCCGCCAGGCGTCCCTCGCCAGCGCGGGACATGTTCCGCCGCTCCTGCGCCACGCCCGGCACCCCGCCGGGGTCCTCGACGTCGAGCCGGGCCCGCTGCTGGGCATCGACACCGGCGCCCACTACCCGGTCACCACCGTGCCCCTGCTTCCCGGCACGACCCTCGCCCTCTACACCGACGGCCTGGTCGAACTCCCCGGCACCGACGTCACCCGCACCACGAGCGACCTCGCCGGGCAGCTGGACACCGCCGACGGGCACGACCTGGAACGGCTCATCGACCGGCTCGTCCGCCACACCACACCCACCGGACAGCACACCGACGACATCGCGGTGCTCCTCCTGCGCGCCACGCGCCCTCCGGACGGTCAGACCTGACCGGACGGCTCGGCCCGGACCCGCCGGGCCACGTCGCTCAGCTTGAGGTTGTGGTCCTGGGAGATGCGCCGCAGCACACCGAAGGCCTCGTCCTCGCCCAGCTGATGGCGCTCCATCAGGATCCCCATGGCCTCACCGATGGCGTGCCGCGTCTCCAGGGCGTGCTCGAGCTGGTCGACGGTACGGGCCGTGGACAGGGCGACGGCGGCGTGCGAGGCGAGCAGCCAGCCCGCCGACTCGACGTCCTTGCCGAACGCCCCGGCACGGCGCGAGTAGAGATTCAGCGCGCCGAAGTCCTCCTCGTCGGTGTAGAGCAGTACGCCGGTCATGCTGCCGATGCCGAGGTCGCGAGCCGCCTGGCTGTACCGCGGCCAGGACGGCTGCGGCCGGGTCATGTCGGCGATCCGGAACAGCCGCTCACCGTCCACCCGGCGCGCGGCGTCGAAGCACGGCCCCTCGCCGAGCTCGCCCTGCAGCCGGTCCGACTCCGCGACGATGTCGCCGCACACGGCCAGCGTCACGGCCCGGCCCTTCGAGACCGTCAGGATCCCCGCCGCGTCACACCCCTCGACCAGCTTCACCGCGGACTCCGCGATCGCGTCCAGCGTCGCCTGGACCGAGTCCTGCGCGACCAGATCCCGGGCCAGCAGCGCCATCTGCTCGGCGTACCGCTGCCACTCCACCGCCACCACCGCCTCGCTCGCCGGTCCCGCCCACGGTACTCCGCGCCGCTTCGCACGGCCGTTCGCCCGATCAGCCGGCCGTCCGGGCAGGATGCCCTGAGCCGAGCGCCGCGCTCACCGGTACGCCGTCAGCAGCAGCGCCACGTCGTCCGGCCGCTCCCGGGCCCGCCGGGCCGTCCTCACCAGCCGGTCGGCGAGATACTCCACCGAGTCCGCCGGGGTCTCGGACAGCCGGTGGCGGACCGCGTCGATGCCCGTCTCGATGTCGCTGCCGGGCCGCTCCACCAACCCGTCGGTGTACAGGGCGAGAACGCTGCCGGGAGCCAGGGTGAGGGCGGTGACGGGGTACACCGAGGCGGGCTGCACGCCCAGCATGACGCCGCCCACGAGATCCAGCGTCTCGGCCCGCCCGTCGGGGTGGCGCAGCAGCGGCGGGGGATGGCCGGCCCGTACGGCGAGGGCCCGTCCCGTACCCGGGTCGAGTTCGATGTAGCAGCAGGTGGCGCAGACGTCCGACTCCAGCTCGGTCAGCAGCCGGTTGGTGTGCGTGATGACCTCCTGCGGCGGTCGCTCGCTCGCGGCGAAGGCGTGCACCGCACTGCGCAGCTGTCCCATCACCGCGGCGGCGCCGACACTGTGCCCCTCGACGTCCCCGATGACCAGGGCCACCCCACGCCCCGTGGTGATCACGTCGTACCAGTCGCCGCCGATCGCCATGCCCTGCGTACCGGGCAGGTAGCGGCCGGTCGTGCGCAGGCCCTCGACGGCGGGCAGCCGGTGCGGCAGCAGCCCTTCCTGGAGGCCACGGGCGACGGCGGACTCCGAGTCGTAGAGCCGTGCCCGCTCCATGGCCTGGGCGGTCAGGCCGCTCAGCGCGGTGAGGGCCGAGCGCTCGTCGGGTGTGAACCGGTGCGGGGCCTCCCAGCCGAGGATGCAGGAGCCGACGGAGCGGCCGGAGGCGATCAGCGGCAGGAACGACCAGGCGTTCATGCGGTCCAGGGTGATGCCCGGATAGGCGAGGGAGAGGTCCTCGGGCGACTCGAAGAACAGGGGGAGCCGCGTGGTCAGCGCGTGGACGCCGGGCAGTTGCGTGTCGAGGGTGACGCCCTCGAAGGGTGTGAGGAAGCCCTCCGGGTATCCCGACTCCCACAGCAGGTACATCCGGCCCTCGCGGACGGTGTACAGCGCCAGCTCCCGGGCGCCGAAGGCGGGCAGCAACTGCTCGGACACCGCCCGGCAGACGTCCTGGACGGTGACCGCCTCGGTGAGCACGCTCGCCATCTGCACCACGTGGTACAGCGCCCCGGCCCGCGCGGCGGCGACCGGCCCCGGCGGAGGTGCGACGGCCGTGTGGCCGGGCTCGTCGGCGGAACCGGCCTCCGTCCCCGCCTCGGTCCCGGTGGGCGGCCCGGTCGGAGAGACCCGGCCGGTCAGCCCGTGCACGTCCGGGTACAGCACGAAGCTCAGCCAGTTCCCGTCGGGATGCCGGACGAGGAAGGACACCTGCTCCTGCGACAGCATCGCCGCCCGGTAGCGGTCCTCGTACGCGGGATCCCGGAGCCAGGTGATCACCTCCCACGGATAGCGGCCGAAGAGCTCTTCCCGCCCGGAGCCCAGCAGTTCCTCGCAGCGGCGGTTGGCATACGTCAGGCGGCCGTCCTGGTCCAGGGAGAAGATCCCGTCGGGCAGCCGCTCGGCCGCTTCGGCCGCGGTGAGTCCGCCGGCCGCGTCGACGAGGGCGCCCACCAGGATCCGTCCGGAGCCGGCGCCGCCGTGCACGACATGACCCCACAGTTCGGCCGGCCGGTAGCTGGTCCTCCCCTCGCCCAGAGACTCGTCCCGCACCCGGAAGTGCCGGGACCTGACCCGGCCGTCGGCCAGCGCGTCGTGCCGGCTTTCCCGCAGTTCGTGCAGGTCGTCGGGGCTGACACGGGCTTCGATGTCCGTGATGGTGCCGCCGAAGTCCGCCCGGTCGATGCCCAGGAGCGCGAGGGCCTCGTCGTCCGCCGTGCACCGGTCGCTGTCCAGGTCCCAGTCGATGAGCCCGACCCGGACCGGACGGGCGGCGGAGGTGGGCAGCCGCACGCTGATCGGCTCGCCGTCGTACTCGACCCGGCGGGCGGCGGAGCCCGCCCCGGACCGGCCCGGGTCGAGATGCTCTTCCATGGCCCGCTCGGCCGGACGCAGAGCGACATCCACCACCTCCGCGTCCATCGGCGCCCGCGTCGCCGAGCGCAGCACGACGAGGACGCCCACGGCCTCGCCGCCGGCCCGGACGGGCTGGTAGGCCGAGCCGAAGGAGTAGGGCAGCCCGGCGGTGAAGTGAGGGAAGCGCACCATGGTGGCGCGCTCGTCCGGCAGCCACAGCGTCGCGTCGCGCCGGTAGGCCTCCGCCATGGGCAGGGCACCGCCCACCGGCACCCGCCACCAGCTCTTGAGCAGGGAGCGGGGCACTCCGGCGACCATCGCGAGCACCAGCGAGCGCCGGTCGCGGGAGCGCAGGTAGACCAGTCCGCCGTAGCCGTCGAGGTCCCGTACCGCCTCCACCAGCGGGGCCGTCAGGGCATCCTCGATCCGGTCCCCGCTCGGGACCGGGCCGTCAGCCCCGTCCCGGCTCCGGCCGGCGGCTGACCGCGGCCCGTCCGGTACGGCGGCTGCCTCATCCATGTCGCGTCCTCCCGGTACGGACGCACCGGACACCAATCGCTCCCCACCAGGATGTGCCATCGTCGGCGGTCCGGCGCGGCAAGTGCAACCTTTCGGCCGGGCCGGCCGTCTCACCCGACATCAGCCACATGCAAGCCTCGGGGGCAGCAATGGTACGAATCAGAAGAGCATGCGCGACTCTCGCACTCGTGGGCGCCACGGTGGGTGTGGCGGCGGTCCCGGCCGGCGCCGCACCGGCCGCCACTCCGCGGTCCACCACACAGGCCACGACGTGTCCGACGGGCTGGGGAAGCCTCGCCGAGACCGACGCCGGCGCCACGGTCGCACCGATGACGAACGTCAGGACCGGCCGGCACACCTGCTTCGACCGGATGGTCATCGACATACCCGGTGCCGGCAGCGGCGTCGGCTACACGGTCCGGTACGTCGACCGGCTCCACCAGGACGGCTCCGGCCGCCACATCCCCGTGGCCGGCGGCGCCGTCCTCGAGGTGCGGGTGGCCGCGCCCGCGTACGACCCCGAGACCGGCGCGGCCACGTACCCCGGACGGGTGGCACGCCCGTTGCCGGGCGTGGACCTCACCGGCTACCGCACCTTCCGGGACACCCGGTTCGCCGGCAGCTTCGAGGGCGAGACCCAGATCGGTCTCGGCGTCCGTGCCCGGCTGCCCTTCCGGGTGCAGCAGCTGGACGACCGCGTCGTCGTGGACGTCGCCCACAGCTGGACCGCCACGGGCTGAACGGTCGGCGCCCGGCTCTCCGTGGCCGGGCGCCCGGGGCACGGTCCGTGAGGCCGGGGCCGGGTGGCCCGGCCTCAGCTGCCGCGCAGCCGGCCCACTTCCTCCAGTGCCCGTGCCGCCGCCCCGGCCAGACGGGGCCGGTTGCGGACGAAGCGACGGGCCGCCCGGGCGGGCTCCCGGCCCAGCCGGTGAGCGGCTCCCCCCGGTACCGCCCGTACCACCGCTCCTTCGTACACCCTGAGGTCACGCGTCTTGAGCGACTCCTTGTAGCGGGCCGGACCGCTTCCCAGATCGAGGGTCTCGATGCCGTCGGCCGCCGCGGCCTCCAGCATCTTCAACTGCAGCACGACACCGGGGGAGTACTTGGCGTACGCACGGTCGTACGCCGGGAACCACCAGGACAGCACCGTGCGCGAGCACAGCCCGAAGTGCGCGGCGACGGGCCGGTCGGCGGCGTACAGCACGGACAGCACCCCGCGGCACTCCGGCTCCTCGCTCGCCCCGAGCAGCCCCACCAGCCGGGTGATCCACTCCTGAGTGAACCGGTCCCGCCTGCCGGTCCGCCGGTACTGTGCCGACTTCCACTCCATCAGCGCCCGCAGCGCTCCGGGATCCCGGGCGTCGTGCACGAAGCGCACCTCGCCGACCTGCCGGACCAGCTTGCGCTCCTTGGCCAGGGTCTGTCTGAGGAAACCCGGTGACTGCGCCCGCAGCCGCCGGGTGTACGCCTCGAATCCCTCGCCGATGTCGACGACCGGGGAGGCGAGCTCCTCGGCCGCGTGCGGTACGAACACCCCTTGGCCGGCTTCGAGGTTGTCGAACTCCCAGGACGACAGCCCGCAGGCCCGTAACAACCGGCGGGCGTCCAGCCGGATCCCGGGACGCAACACGGCCCCCTGACTGTCCGACACCCCCAGCCCGATGGCCCGGCCCCGCCCCAGCACCCCGGCCTCGTACGGGAAGTACCCCACCGGGGAACCGTCGTCCTGCAGCACCGCCACCCTGGCCCCCGGCCTGACCCGCCCCACCGCCACGGTGAACGCCGGGTCGAGAAAGGGATTCGGCGGGGCGCCGGACTCCGTCCGGATCTCCCGCCACATCTTCCGGTCGTCCGGGCCGAGTTCGTCCGGCCTCAGAACGAGAACGCGCTTTCCAGGCAACTCTGCCTCCTGTGCCATCGACATGGGACACACGAAGGCCTGCACATCACCGCGTACCGGCACCGGACAGTTCCCGGGCCGCACGGCGCAGGCCCTTGGCGGTACTGCCGTCGCTCAGCAGCGGAACGTCTGCAACCGGGCGGCGCTCGGGGTGGATCCGGCCGCCCCCGGACATGGGCCCGCTCCCGCCGCACGCAGGTCCGCAGCACTCACGCCCGCCACGGCCGCCCCGGTCACCACCGGGCTCAAACCGGCAGCCCCGGCGGCCCGGGGTGTCCGCGCCGCGAGTTGCCGGACCGAGGGCTCCCCCTCGCACGGACACGGCTCTTCGGCCCGCGCGCTCGAAGCGGCGCCTGGCTCCATCGCGTCCACCGCCTCGGTGACCGCCACTGCCGAACGAGCGTCTCCCGCGAGCCCCGGAACGACGAGTTGCAGCAGCAGGCAGGCCACCAGGCCGCCCACCGCCGCTGCCCAACGTCGCCGCACCATCAGACCCCTGACCTGCGTTCCGGCGGGGGAGTACGGACTGGACTCGACCCCAGGGCCGGCACCGGACCAGACCCCCGACACGGCCGGCTGCGCCTTCCAGTAGGCCGAGCCCAGCTCCGCCCCGTCAAGCCCTGGTGTGACGATTCGTCCGACTCGGCCGGTTGCCGCCGGAATTCCAACGGAAAGCGCTGCCGTCCAGCGGGTGCTCAGCCGCCGACGCTCAGCACCTCACCCGGCTTCGGCGCCCGGACGTTCAGCGGTTCGTCGAAACCGCTGAACGACGTGGTGGTGCGCTGCGTGCCCACAGTTCCTGCTCGCCGGTGACGCCCGGCTTGTTCTTCCACTTCTGCAGGTAGGCCCGGTCCGGGCGGACGTAGTCGGTCGTGCCCGGACGGATCGGCTCCAGGGTGCCGCCACCGGACCAGATGGTTCTGGACCTGCACCGGCCGTCCAGCTCGGTCACGAGGTGGCTGGTGACCGAGCCGCTGCTCTTGGCGCGGTGGGTGATGCCGACGGTGACGGTGTCCAGCTTCCGCATCGTCGCGTCGGCCTCGTCGAGGATGTCGCCTGCGGATCCGTCCTCGCCGGTGCCGCCGGTACCGCACCCGGCCAGGACCGCGCTCGCCGGCAGGCACAGCGCGGTCGTCGTCACGGTAGCCATGGCCCGCACGGAGCCCTCCTGTTGTTCGTGACGGCCGATGATCAGCAGGGGAGCCCACCGGCTTGCCCCGGTATCAGATCTCGTGGACCAGCTCGATCGCCCTGCCGAGCGTGTCGAGCCGGTCGCCGAGGGCTTCTCCGGCCGGGTAGAGGCGGACCGTGTCCACCCCGGCGTCGCGCCAGACGCGCAGGCGCCGCCGCACCATCTCCTCCGTGCCGATGAGCGTGGTGGCCAGCACCATCTCGTCGGTGACGAGACCGGCCGCACCGTCCCGGTCGCCTGCCTGCCAGCGCTGACGGACCTCCGCCGCGATCTCGGCCCAGCCCTGCCGGCTGTAGGCCCGGTTGTAGAAGTTCGTCGACGCGGAACCCATGCCGCCCAGGCTGAAGGCGAGTTCCTTCTTCCGGCCCGCGACCATGGCGGCCAGTGCCTCCTCGTCCCGGGCGAACGCGACCTCGGCGCCCTGGCAGACGTCGAACCCGGCACGCCCACGGCCGGCGGCGGCCAGCCCCTCGTCCAGCGGAGCGAAGTAGGCCTCCGCCGCACCCTCGGGGACGAAGCTGGTGCCCAGCCAGCCGTCCGCGACCCGGCCCGTCAGCCGCAGCATGGCGGGCGACAGCGCGGCCAGGTAGACGGGGACGGGGTGCTCGGCGCGCAGGGACAGACGCATCGGCACCGACTCCCCGCCCGGCAGCGGAATGCCGAACTCCGAGCCCGAGTAGGAGATCTTGCCGCCCGCGACCACCTGCCGCACGATCTCCACCGTCTCGCGGACCCGCGCCAGGGGGCGGGCGAACGGCACCCCGTGCAAGCCCTCCATCACCTGCGGTCCGGACGGGCCGAGCCCCAGCAGGAACCGTCCTCCGGACAGGTTGGACAGGGTGATCGCCGTCTGCGCGAGGGCGACCGGAGTGCGCGTGCCGACCTGCATGACCCCGGAGCCGAGCAGCATCCGCTCCGTACGGGCCGCGTAGAAGCCCAGGGCGGACGGGGCGTCGGAGCCCCAGGCCTCGGCCACCCAGCAGACGTCGAGCCCCAGTTTCTCGGCCTCCACGACGAAGTCGGCCTGCCGGGGCCAGGAGCCCAGAGCCGCCGCCTCGACGGTCGTCGCCGCGCGCATCACGCCTCCGCCCGCTGCCTGATGTGTTCCAGCGTGGCGGTCATGCCCCGCTCGAACTCCCGCAGCCTCACGAACACGATCTTCTGCTCCTTCTCCGGCATGGCGTCGATCGCGAGCGACAGCCCCGAGCGCCCGGGCCCCATCCGCATCCACTGCGACAACCGGGTCCCGCCGTCCCTCGGCTCGAGCCCGAACCGCCAGAGGGCACTGGGCTCCGCCGGATCACCGACCGCCCAGGCGAACAGCCGCTCCGGATCGCACGCGACGACGGTCGAGGTCGTCTCCCACTCGCCGAACTGCTCATGCCTGCTCCGGCCGACGAACCGGGCCCCGACGGCCGGCCCGGCCGCACCCTCGGCCCACCGCGCCGACTGCAGTTCCTCGCTCATCTCCGGCATCCGCGTCACATCCGACACCAGCGCCCACACCCTCCCCGGCGGGGCGGCGACCCATGTCGTCACCTCGACCGTCGGCCGGTCCGCGTACCGCGCGCCCGTCCACTCCATCGCGTGCCGGCCTCCTCGTCGACAGGAACTGTGACCAATAGGGTTGCGTAATAAGACTCACCAGGTCAAGAGGGAGATGGTTCGGAGGAGAGGAGGGGGCGTGCCGAGGTGCCCCGGTGCGCGGAACCGCGCCCACGAGGCCGCGTACGCTACCGATGGCTCCGCCCCCAGGGCTCTTCACGTCTGACGTGCCCGGCGGCGGGGGAGCCATCCAGGATGGCGGTGGCAGGGCCGACGCGTCGGCGGGCACCATGGTCACGGCCGGGCGCGGTCGCGGGAGTCCGCCCGCGACGGCCTTCGAGCGGAGGACGAGATGAGATCGGCGATGGACGAGCGGGCTCACCGCCGGCAGAGATGGGCGGCCAGGGGCGCCCTGGCCGCGGCCGCCCTGGCGGCCTTGCTGCCGCTCGTCTCCGGCGGTCTGCGAGGGCTGCTCCTGCTCGTGGCGGGCCTCGCGGGACTCGCCCTGACCGCTGCCGCGCTCTGGTGGGTCCTGTCCCGGCGGGGAGCGGTCCGCATCGCGTCGGCCGCGCTGGCCGTCGTGGCGCCCGTCGGCCTCATCACCCTCTTCGCCGCCGCGAATCTGCTCTGGGTGGTCTTCCTGTCCCTGCTCCTGTGGTGCGCGGCGGTCTGGAGCGGCCGCTACGCCCTGCGCAGCACGGGCCTTCGGTCCGTACGGGTCAAGGAGTACCGCACACCGCCGCCACTGCGCCCCTTCCTGCTGCTCAACCCGCGTTCCGGCGGCGGCAAGGTCGAAAAGTTCAACCTGCAGGAGAAGGCCGAGTCGCTGGGCGCCCGGGTCCTTCTGCTCGACCCGGACCAGCACCAGGACGTCACCGCCCTGGCCAAGGCCGCGGTGGCCGACGGAGCCGACCTCCTGGGCGTCGCGGGCGGTGACGGCACCCAGGCCCTGGTCGCGGCGGTCGCCGCGGACCACGGCCTGCCGTTCCTCGTCATCGCCGCCGGCACGCGCAACCACTTCGCCATGGACCTGGGCCTGGACCGGGACGACCCCGCCACCTGCCTCGACGCCCTCACCGACGGCGTGGAACTCCGCGTCGACCTCGGGTTCGCCGACGGCCGCCCGTTCGTGAACAACGCCTCGTTCGGCGTGTACGGGGCCGTCGTCCAGAGCCCCGGCTACCGCGAGGACAAGGTGGGCGCCGCCCTGGACCGCCTGCCCGACCTGCTCACCCGGCAGAGCGGCCCGCGTCTGACGGTCACCGCCGACGGCACCACCGTCGCCGACCCGCAGGCGATACTGGTCAGCAACAACGCCTACCGCATGGACGACCCCTTCGGCTTCGGACGGCGCGAGCGGCTCAACTCCGGGCGGCTGGGCGTGCTCGCCGTCCGCGTGGACAGTGCCGTGGAAGCGGCCGAACTCCTGCTGTCCCCGCGCCCGGAGGGGCTCACCGTACTCACCGCCCAGCATGTCGTCGTCGACGCCGACGAACCGCAGCTGGAGGTCGGCCTCGACGGCGAAGCGCTCAGCATGCCCGCCCCCGTCCACTGCCGCATCGCGCGCCGCGCCCTGCGGGTCCGGGTGCCCCGCAACCGCCCAGGAGTCCCCGAGGCGCCCCCGCGTCTCGACTGGCGCCGGCTGCGCAAGCTGGCGGCCGCGGTCGGCCGCACCGCCGCGCCCACCCGTTCCCGGCGCACCTGAGTGCCGTCACGGCCGTCACGGACGAGGTCCCCCCTGCGATCTGGCAGGGGGGACCTCGTCCGTTGCGCCGTAGGTCACGCCTCCTTCGGACCGGCCTGCTGCACCACCTCGAAGGACCACAGTGTCGAGCCGCTCGCGGCGGGCTTCGGCCGTTCGCCGCCCTCGCCGCCGCCCTGGTGCGCGGACTTCATCGGCCCCTCCATCCAGGCCTGGAACGACTCCTCGTCACGCCACCGGGTGTAGACGAGGTAGGTGTCGGTGCCCTCCACCGGGCGGAGCAGCTCGAACCACTCGAACCCGTCGGAGTTCTCCACGGCGTGCGCACGGGAGGCGAACCGCTTCTCCAGCGTCTCCCGCTGCTCGGCGGGCACGGTCAGCACGTTGATCTTGACTACGCTCATGGGCCCCATCTTGCCCGATGGCGCATCTGCGGAGATGGGGACCCGCACGCCCCCTGGTTTTGAACGTGTTCAAATATGGGCTACGGTCGCTCTCACACGTCGAGGGGGAGACCTTCATGAAGTTCGTGATACCCGGCGGCACCGGGCAGGTCGGCACCGTTCTGAAGCGCGCGCTGAGCGCGGCGGGGCATGACGTCGCGGTGCTCAGCCGGCACCCCGCAGGGCCCGGCGAAGTGCACTGGGACGGCGCGACCCTGGGGCCCTGGGCGGCAGAGATCGACGGCAGTGATGTCGTGGTCAACCTGGCCGGCCGGAGCGTCAACTGCCGCTACACGCCCGCCAACCTCCGCCAGATGTGGGACTCGCGGATCCACTCCGCCCGGGTCGTGGGCGAGGCGATCGCGGCAGCCGGCCGCCCGCCCGGGGTCTGGCTGCAGATGAGTACCGCGACCGTGTACGCCCACCGCTTCGACGCGGCCAACGACGAGGCCACCGGAGTGATCGGCGGTACCGAACCCGACGTCCCCGGCTACTGGGGGTACAGCGTCGACATCGCCAGGGCCTGGGAGCGTGAACAGGAGACGGCCGACACCCCGCACACCCGCAAGGTGGCCCTGCGCACCGCGATGGTGATGAGTCCGGACCGTGGCGGCGTCTTCGACGCCCTGCTGCGGCTGGCCCGGCTCGGGCTCGGCGGCCCCGTCGGCGGCGGCGCCCAGTACGTGTCCTGGATCCACGACCGGGACTTCGCCCGGGCGATCGAGTTCCTCGTAGCCCGGGACGACATCGAGGGCCCGGTCAATCTCGCCGCGCCCGGGCCCGTGCCGCAGCGCGACTTCATGCGCGCCCTGCGGGTCGCGTGGGGCGTCCCGGTGGGCCTGCCCGCGACGCGCTGGATGGCCGAGGCCGGAGCGTTCGTCCTGCGCTCGGACACCGAACTGCTGCTGAAGAGCCGCCGCGTCGTCCCCGGCCGTCTGCTCGGGGCGGGCTTCGCCTTCGAGCGTCCCGAGTGGCCGCAGGCCGCGGATGACCTCGTACGACGCCTCCGCGGGTCTGCGGTGGGGTGACCGTGGGTCAGCTCTGGCGCTTGCCCTGCTCCAGGGCCTTGCCGGTCATGTCGGTGACCTGCCCGGCCGGCGGCTCCTCCGCCTCCACCTCGATGCCGAAGTCGGTGAAGTCCATGACCGTGCGCACCGTGACCTTCTCAGTCGCGGACGAGGCATCGGCGGAGGACCGCTGCGTCGCCTCCGGAGCCCTGACGGTCATGTCGATCTGCTGACGGCGCATCCGGCCCTCGTCGTCCAGCCACACGTCCATCGGCAGGGTGGGACCGACCTGCTTGCGCAGGGTGTCGCCGTTGGGCAGCTCGGCGACGTCGACGGAGACGCGGTAGTGCGTGGTCTTCACGCCGTTGACCGTGGCCGTGCCCTTCTCGGTCACGTCCTTGTCGGTGATCGCCTTGGCATAGGCGGCGGACTGCGCCGGATCGCTCATGGACCGGTCGCCGGTTCCCTGCTGAGCCGTGACCTTCCCCAGGTCGATCTTGATCCAGGGCTTGCCGCCCGGCGCCTGGCCCTTGGGCATCTTCTGGTAGAGGACCTGATCGATCACCCGCTGCTCGATCCGCTGCCCCTGCACCGTGAGGGTCATGACGCTGTCGCCGTCGTCCAGATCCACCGCACCCTGCCCGTTCGCGGTCTGCGACGCGCCCTGGGCCGAGGTCTGCACCCGCAGCTTCACTTTGGCGGTGTCCTCCTCGGCCGTCCTGTCGTAGGCCGATCGCACCGCCTGCGTGC
This sequence comes from Streptomyces sp. NPDC057424, assembly GCF_042803315.1. Taxonomy (NCBI): domain Bacteria; kingdom Bacillati; phylum Actinomycetota; class Actinomycetes; order Kitasatosporales; family Streptomycetaceae; genus Streptomyces; species Streptomyces sp. NPDC057424. Next base: position 7,975 of record NZ_JBHVCP010000028.1, on the reverse strand, counting down.
CCTGCTCCTGGGCGCCGGCGCTCGACTTCGCCGAGGTGCCCCGTGCGCCGTCGCCCGAGGCGCCGTCGTCGCCGCAGCCGACCAGCACCGTCCCCGCCAGGACCCCGGCGACGCCTAAGGCACAGACCCGCCTGCCGTCTCCCGCCCTGCCCATCGGACCAGCTCCTCTCAGGTGTGTGGAGCGACCCAAGTGCCCAAGTCGGGCATGAACACACCTGTGTGTCCAAGGAGTTGGAAACCGGGAGAAACGGCCGGCCCGGTCAGCGGCGACCCCTGAGCTTGCCGAGCAGACGCTGGGCCTGGGCCCGCTTGCGGGGGTCGGCCGCGGCCCGCCGCGCCTGATCCACGGCCCGCCGCCCCTGCGGGCTCCGGGCGAACTGCTTGATGCGATCCAGCATTCCGGCCATGACGCACCTTCCTTCCTGTCGTGATGCCGCTTGCGTGCAGTGCGCCTACCCCTCCGGCGCGGTGCTCAGGCACACCCCTGCCCGATCGGTGGGCGACCGAATGTGTTTGCCGCCGGAGTCAGAGGCAAGTCGGTGTCCATGACTGAAGAGAACAAGCGCACGAATCAGAAGCCGACCTCCGTACAGACCGCCGAGTCCAAGGCCCGCCGCACGGCGGACAAGGCCACCGAGCCGGCGTCCCAGGCGGCGAAGGGTGCCGCGGGCAAGGCCGGTGAGGCGGCGTCAGCGGCCAAGTCCGGCGCGGAGCGCTCCGCCGAGACGGCGAAGACGGCCGCACAGACCGCGGCCAAGGGCGTCGAGGCGGGCCGCCAGGCGGTCGTCACGGCCTCCGGCCACGTCGCCACCACGGCGAAGACGGCCTGGACGGTCATCGCCCACCGCAAGTTTGTGGCCGCCGGCGTCGGAGCGGGCCTGACCGCCCTGACCGCGGCGTCCTACGCCGTCGGACGCCGCGCGGAACGCGGTGCGCACGGCCCCCTCACCCGGCTCACCGGCGGGCGGATCTGAGCACGGCCGGCGCGATGGGCGTGCCGGCACGAGGGGAGCAGGCGGCGCGGCGCGCCACCGGGTGTCCCGGGGGCCCGTAGCGCCGCCTCCTCGTGCTCCGTGCCGCTGTCTTCCGCGTGGCATGGCGCACATCCGTCCTCCACCGGGGTGCCCCCTCGCGCGTCACCGCTGTGACGAGGAAGGATGAGACCCGCAAGCGAAGGAACACCCCATGCGGAGGAGCGGGCCCATGCAGCACGAGCGAGCGGGAAGTCCGGCCGGACCCGAAGATCTCGTCGATGTCGCTCGGCTGGTCACCGCGTACTACGCGCGCCGTCCCGACCTGGACGATCCGGGCCAGCGCGTCACGTTCGGGACCTCCGGACACCGCGGCTCGTCACTGGCGAGCGCGTTCAACGACGACCACATCGCCGCGACCAGCCAGGCCATCTGCGAATACCGCGCCGGCCAGGGCATCGACGGCCCCCTCTTCCTCGGCGCGGACACCCACGCCCTGTCGGAGCCCGCGCGCGTCACCGCCCTGGAGGTGTTCGCCGCCAACGAGGTCACCGTGCTGATCGACGAGGCGGACGGCTACACACCGACCCCGGCCGTCTCGCACGCCATCCTCACCCACAACCGCGGCCGCGCGACCGGCCGCGCGGACGGCGTCGTCGTCACGCCTTCCCACAACCCGCCCGCAGACGGCGGATTCAAGTACAACCCGCCCAGCGGCGGCCCCGCCGCCTCCGACGCGACGTCCTGGATCCAGGACCGGGCGAACGAGATCATCCGGGGCGGCCTGAAGGATGTTCGGCGCGTCTCCTACGCCCGCGCTCTCGCCGCACCCACCACCGGCCGCTACGACTTCCTCGGCACCTACGTCGCCGACCTGCCCGGCGTGCTCGACCTGGACGCCGTCCGCGCGGCCGGTGTCCGCATCGGAGCCGACCCGCTCGGCGGGGCGTCGGTCGCCTACTGGGGCCGCATCGCCGAACAGCACGGCCTGGACCTGACGGTGGTCAACCCGTACACCGACCCCACCTGGCGGTTCATGACGCTGGACTGGGACGGGAAGATCCGCATGGACTGCTCGTCGCCGTACGCGATGGCCTCGCTCATCGAGCAGCGCGACCGTTTCCAGATCTCCACCGGCAACGACGCCGACGCCGACCGGCACGGCATCGTCACCCCGGACGCCGGCCTGATGAACCCCAACCACTACCTGGCCGTCGCCATCTCCTACCTGTACGCCCACCGCGAGGGCTGGCCCGCCACCACCGGCATCGGCAAGACCCTGGTCTCCTCCGCCATGATCGACCGGGTCGCCGCCGACCTGGGCCGTGAGCTCGTCGAGGTGCCCGTCGGCTTCAAGTGGTTCGTGGACGGACTGGCCGGCGGCACCATCGGCTTCGGCGGAGAGGAGTCGGCCGGGGCGTCCTTCCTGCGCCGGGACGGCTCCGTATGGACCACCGACAAGGACGGCATCCTTCTTGCCCTGCTCGCCTCCGAGATCACGGCGGTCACGGGGAAGACCCCCTCCGAGCACTACGCGGCGCTGACCGCCCGCTTCGGCGAACCGGCCTATGCGCGCATCGACGCCCCCGCGACCCGCGAGGAGAAGGCCCTGCTCGCCAAGCTCTCCCCGGCCCAGGTCAGCGCCGACACCCTGGCCGGGGACGCGGTCACGGCGGTGCTCACCGAGGCCCCAGGGAACGGCGCGTCCATCGGCGGCATCAAGGTGACCACGGACAACGCCTGGTTCGCGGCCCGCCCCTCGGGCACGGAGGACGTCTACAAGATCTACGCCGAGTCGTTCCTCGGCCCGGACCACCTCGGCCGGGTCCAGGAGGAGGCCAAGTCCGTGGTGCTGGCGGCCCTGTCCGGCTGACCCCGGGAACGCCGCAGCCCGGGCCACCCACACGTGGCCCGGGCTGTACGCGCTTCAGCCGCGCAGGCTGCGGGCGGGCAGGACGACATGCGCCGCGGAGGCCATGGCGTCCTCGTCGGAGGTGAAGGCGGCGAGCGTCTCGACGTCACCGGGCTCGGCGCCCTGCGGCCACGGCCGGGTGGTGAAGATGAGGTAGGCGTAGCCGAGTTCACCCACAGCCTCCAGCCAGGTCTCCGGTGGGACGAACTGGGACTTGAGGTGCTGCACGGTAAGCACGGCAGAGCCGGGCACCACGAGCAGGCTCACCGGCAGGCTGGGCCGCTGGGCCGCGTGGACGAGTCCCTCGCCCAGGGGGAGCCCGGCGCTCAGCAGCAGCTCCTCGATGGCCTTCGAGGTGCCCTCCGGACCGTTCGCACCGTCTCCGAGGGAGCAGGCCAGGAGGTAGGGGACGTCCCCGTCGGGGGTCGTGCCCCGCCAGGACTGGACGACGAGGGAACCCAGGTCGTCGGTGGGCACGGACTGCGTTTCTGGTGAGATCGAGGTCACCGCGGAACCGTATCGGCGTACCGGTGGCCACCCGCCCCGCCGTCACCCGACTGGACCAGCGCCCGCCGGGCTCTCCACACGAACGAGGGGCCCGTGCCCCCGGGCATGCCCGGGATACAGGACACTGGGTGAAGATCCGACCGGGAAGGACCGACACGTGATCATCTTCGGCACCAAGGGATACCTGTACCAGCTGGCGATACTGACGCTCGTGTGCGGCCAGTGCAAGAACCCAGCCGCCCACACGCTCAGGAAGCGCGTCACGAAGTTCACTTTGTTCTTCGTACCGCTGTTCCCGATCTCGACGAAGTACCTGACGCAGTGCACCTTCTGCGGCGCGGAAGAGAAGGTGACCAAGGAGCAGGCGGAGCAGCTGCAGACCCAGAGCACGAACGGCCCGAGCGGCCAGCCGCACGGGCAGCCGCAGCAGCACGACCGGTTCTGATTCCGGCGGTCGGACCGCTTCGGGACCCGCCTCGACGCCGTCACCGGCCCCTGCCCGCGGCGACGCTTCGGCACGCCCGTGGTCCTGCTGACCAACGAGAACGCCGATGGCACCTTCAACCTCGCCCCGATCTCCTCCGCGTGAGCCCGGGGCAGGACCTCGTCCTGAGTCTGGACGGTGAGAGCCAGGCCGTGCGCAATCTCGCGGAACGACCGCAACTCGTGGTCGACGTCGCCTCGCCGGAGTTGGGGGAACACACGGAACGCCTCGCCCCGCTCACCGGAGCCAGTTCCCCGGAGGCCGAGTAGCCCGTCCGCCGGCACGAGCGGGACAAGTTCGCCGCGTCGGGCTCACCCCGGCCCTCGCCGGCCTCGTGAAGCCGCCGCGAGTCGCCGAGTGTGCCTCGCAGTTGGGGGCCCGGGCCCGCGCGCTGTCACCGGGCGGAGCGGGTCTGGCCCCGAGCTGGGTCACCGCTTCCGCTCGGAGACGGCGAGGACCACTGTCCCCGCGGCCTGAGTCGTGCCGGGCCGGCGTTGATCGCAACCGATGTGGCAAACGGAGCATCCCGGGTACTCGGCCCACACAGGCCCGGACCTGTGTGGGCCGATGGGCCTCCTGCAGTCGATCAGTGAATACGGAGGCATTCAGATGAGCACCATCAAGGAAACCGTGGAAGTCGACGTCCCCGTCCACACCGCCTACAACCAGTGGACGCAGTTCGAGGAGTTCCCGAACTTCATGGAGGGCGTCGAGGAGGTCAGGCAGCTGGACGACCGCCACAACCACTGGACCACCAAGATCGCCGGGGTGCGGCGCGAATTCGACACCGAGATCGTCGACCAGCTGGCCGACGAGCGGGTCACCTGGCGCACGACCAGCGGAGACACCCACCAGAGGGGCTCCGTCCACTTCGAGCGCCTGGACGACACCCACACCAGGGTGGAGCTCGTGCTGGAAGTCGAGCCCAGTGGGGCAGTGGAGAAGGCCGCGGACATGATGGGCACGATCGACCGCCGGGTGAAGGGCGACATGAAGCGCTTCAAGCAGTACATCGAGGAGCGCGGAATCGAATCCGGCGCCTGGCGCGGCCGGGTCCAGCCGGGCGGCCCCAGCGGCCCCGGCCCCATCCTCTGACACCAGCCGCACACTCTGCGAACCCGGCCTCGCGGTGAGGCCGGGTTCTTCTGTGCCCGCGCGTCCGGCCCCCTGCGGAGAGCACGTGGACTTTCAGCCAACGTCATGACATGCACCTGTCCATCTCGGCCTCCTGGTGGCACGCTGCCCCCTGACCGTCCGCAGTGACACCCCTGCCTGACCGGGTGGACGGGCCTCCCGCCACCCGGCCCCCACAGCAGAAGGAGACCGCGTGATAGGCCGACCCCGCAGCACTCGCCCGTCCGGCGGCAGCACCCGAGTCCACCGCTCCGTACTCGGCGCGCTCGCCGGCGTCGCCGCGCTCCTGGCGACCGGCGTCACCGCCGCACCGGCGAGCGCCGCACCGGATCCCGGTGTGATGACCCCCTCGGCGCAGGAACGCGCCCTGGCCTTCTGGACCCCGGAGCGGATGCGCGAGGCCACCCCGCTCGACCTCCTCGGTGTCGACCGCACCGACGTACGGGCACCGGCACCGCGCAAGGGCAAGGCAACGGTCGTGGCCCCCAGCGCGCCCGCCTCCGCCGTGGGCCCCCTGGCCTTCCCACACGGCGGCGGACCCTGGTCCGGCGGGGGAGCGGTGGCCAAGACCGCGGGACGGGTGTTCTTCAGCTACCAGGGCCGCACCGCGTCCTGTTCCGGCAACGCCGTCACCAGCGCGAACAAGAGCACCGTGATCACCGCGGGCCACTGCGTGAAGATGGAGGGCGCCTGGCACACCAACTGGGTCTTCGTACCCGGCTACCACGACGGTCAGCGCCCGTACGGCACTTGGACCGCGTCCAAGACCCTGTCCACGCCTCAGTGGACGGCCAGTGAGGACATCAACTACGACATCGGCGCGGCCGTGGTCGCCCCGCTGGACGGGAGGAGGCTGACCGATGTCGTCGGCGGCCAGGGCCTGGCCTTCAACACCGGCTACAACAAGGCCATGTACTCCTTCGGCTTCCCGGCCGCCGCGCCCTACGACGGCGAGAAGTTCATCTACTGCAGCGGCACCACCACCCGCGACTTCCTGTTCTCCAACGACCACGGCCTGACCTGCAACATGACCGGCGGCTCCAGCGGAGGCCCCTGGTTCACCCAGTTCAGCGAGGCCACCGGGACAGGCCTGCAGTCCTCGGTGAACAGCTTCAAGTACAACTTCCTGCCGAACGCGATGTACGGCCCGTACTTCGGCGCGGACGCCCAGAACCTGTACCAGAGCGCCCAGTCGTCCTGATCTCCCCCACGGGGAGCGGGTGCTCCGCCACACCGTGGCGGAGCACCCGGCTTGCGTCCGTGGGGCGAGAAGGGAGTGAAACCGGCCATCCTCGGTCGTCGGCGCCGGGCGGAGGCCACCGCCTCACCGCCCCCGGACGGCGAGCAGGCCCGCAGCCTGCCGACCGCCCTCACCACCTCACGACAATGCCAGGCCGCGCCCATGGCTCCTCGGCACACCGGCAACCGGCCCGCCATGGGCAGATCCGGCCGCACGACACCCGCACCGGCGATTTTCGTCCACGTGCGGTCATGCACCGCGTGTCCACCGCCCGGCCGGTCCACACTGGAACCATGCGTGTGGTGATCATGACGGCTGGATCACGCGGCGATGTCGCGCCGTACACCGGGCTCGGCGCAGGGCTGGCGCGGAGCGGGCACGAGGTCACGCTGGCCACGCACGGACTCTTCGAACCCCTGGCCGCCGGCTCGGGAGTGCGCTTCCATCCGACCCCGGTCGACCCGCACGCCGTGTCCCACTCCGAGCGCGGCCGCGACCTGCACGCCAGCACCACAGGCCTCGGCAAACTGCTGCGCGCGGCGTCGATGGCCCGGTCCGCCGCCGAGGAGATGACCGACGCCCTGGTCCAGGGGGCCCGCGGCGCGGACGTCGTCCTGGCCGCCGGAGCCGTGGCACCGCTGGGTCGCGCCATCGCCGAGGGGCTGAGCCTGCCCAGCATGGGCCTGTTCCTCCAACCCCAGCATCCGACACGCGAGTTCGGCGCGCCCATGCTCGGCGGACGCTCGCTCGGCACGGTGGGCAACCACCTGGGCGGACGGGCCGTCATCTCCGCCGTCGACCGCGTCTTCACGCAGGCCACGCACCGACTGCGCACCCGGCACGGCATGACGCCGCGCGGCCCTTCCGCGAGTCGCCGGGCCCACGAGCGAGCGCACTGGCCCGTGCTGCACGGATTCAGCGGACGGGTCGTGTCCCGTCCGAAGGACTGGCGCCCCGGGCTGGAGATCGCCGGGTACTGGTGGCCGCACGACACGCGCACGCTGCCCGGTGAACTGGAGGACTTCCTGGCCGCCGGGCCCCCGCCGGTGTTCGTCGGACTGGGCAGCGCGACGGTGCCGGACCCCGGGCACCTCAGCGCCGAGATCGTGCGCGCGCTGCGGACTGCGGGACTGCGCGGCATCATCCAGCAGGGCTGGGCGAACCTCACCGCCCGCAGCGATGACGACGACGTGATCACCGTGGGCGACGTGCCGCACGCCTTGCTGTTCCCCCGCACGGCCGCCGTGGTCCACCATGCCGGAGCCGGCACCACCGCCGCCGTCCTGCGCGCGGGCGTCCCCACGATCCCGGTGCCGGTGCAGTTCGACGGCTTCTTCTGGGCGGCGCGCCTGGTCGCCCTGGGGACGGCCCCGTGCTCCGTCCCCCTGCGCCGACTCACCGCCGGCACACTGGCCTGCGCCCTGCACAGCGCCACGGGCGACCCTCACCGCCGCGACCGTGCCCGGGAGTTGGCCCGCGGCCTGGACGAAGAGGACGGCGTGACCCCGGTCCTTGCCGCCCTGGACCGGCTCACGGCCTGACTGCGCTGCCCTGTGCGGACGGCTTCACGCGGCAGACCGGTCGTGCAGCCGGATCGCTACGGGAGCCGCGGTGAACTCCGGGGAACACGTCCCGACGGCAAGTGCCGCGGCAGGCAACGTTTGCCCGTCGGGGAGCGGCGTCCGGTGCGTGCTCTCGGCGTGCCGGCCGGAAGTCCTCGTACTGGT
>NZ_JBHVCP010000027.1:62832-101220 GCF_042803315.1 Streptomyces sp. NPDC057424 | reverse complement strand
GCCCGCCCCCGGACGAGCGGAGCGCGGTAGCGCCGGGCCCGGCACTCGCGTGAGCCGCCGGCAACGCGAGCGCGAGCACCCCGCAGGCCAGCCCCGTCACCGCCGTTCGCGTCGCAGACCAGGCACGTGGGTTCCGCACGTGAGCTCCTCCCGCCGATGACATACCGGGAGAACCGTGACCGGACGAGGCGACCGAGGTTACGGGTCCGCCCCGAAACCGCCCGCTCGGGCTACGGTTCTCACCCGGACGGCCCCGTGGCCTCCCCGGGGGCGAGCCGAGCCCCTTTCAGGGTCATGTGCAGCAGCAGCCGGTCCTCGCCGTCGTCCAGGTCGAGGCCGGTGAGCTTCTCGATCCGGGACAGTCGGTAGTACAGGGTCTGGCGGTGGATGCCCAGCTCGGCCGCGGCCCGGGCGGCCTGGCCGGCGCAGTCGAGGTAGACCTCGGCGGTACGGGCGAGGTCGTGGTGGGCCGGGGCGAGCAGCGCGCGAACGACGGGGTCCTGAGCGACCTCGGGGGGCAGGGCCGTGAGCAGCCGGAACGGCCCGATCGACGCCCACTGCGCGATCGGTCCGAACCGTTCCTCGGCCAGCGCGGCCCGGGCGGCCGCCGACGCCTCCCGCCAGGCGGTCGCCAGGCCGGCGAGGCCGGAGCGGGGGGTGGCGACACCCGCGGCGGGGCCGCTTGCTCCGCGCGTGGTGCTGCCGGGACGGTCGGGTGGGGCTGCGCCCGCCGCTGCGCCCGAGGAGGCTGTGGGGCGGGCCCTGGCGGGGCGGGAGGCGCCGGCCGGTCCGCCGGCCCCGCCAGGGCCCACCCCGCTCGCCGGGCCTGTGGCGGCCCCGCCCACCCCGCTCGCCGGGCCCGCTCCGCCAGGGCCCACCCCGCTCGCCGGGCCCGTGGAGACTCCGTCCGCACCGCTGGTGGCGGATCCGCCCGGACCGCCGCCGCCCGCTCCCGGCGCAGCGGCCCCCGGCGGGTCACCTGCCCCGCGCGCCCGCTCCAGCAACCGCCCCGCCGCCGTGGTCGCCGGTGTCAGGACGTCCGGGGAGCGCAGGCGGATCAGGACCCCCAGGCATTGGGCCGTGGCCCCCCACGGCAGGGTGCACAGGGCCGTCGCACCCGGGACCGCGCGCACCGATGGGGCGTCGTCCGGCTCGGCCGAGGGCCACGGGGCGACGCACATCAGGGCGTGGAGGCCGTCGGCGCGGGAGCCGAGGGCCGTGCGGAGTTCCGCGACGGCCATGTCGCTCTGCCAGCCGCGCTCGGCGGTGAGGACGGCCCGCAGTTCGCGGCTGAGGTCGGCGCCGTGCTGGGCCTCGTCCGCGAGCAGGGCGCCGATACGGGCCGTGACCTGCATGGCGGCGCCGAGCTGGCGTTCGTTCGGGCCGGGATCGTCGTCCAGGAGCCAGATGTAGCCGTGCACCACGCCCCGGTGCCGGACGGGGAGGCAGATCCGGCCACGGTAGACCCCGGCCTCCGGCGTCGGGGGGATGCGGACCGGGCCCGTCGCCCGGGTGATGCCGAAGCCCTCGAACCACGCCCGGACCGCGGCCGTCGAGCGGCGGGTGAGGATCGAGCGGGTGCGTACGGGGTCCAGCGCCGACGGATCGAGGTCGCCCTCGCTGTCGTAGGCCCCGAAGGCGATCAGCTCGAAGTCACGGTTCTCCAGGGTCGCGGGCGCGCCGAGCAGCTCCGAGATCTCGTCGACCAGCTCCTCGTAGTCGCCCCTGTGTTCCGACGTCACCTGGGCATTGTCGCGCACTTCCCGGACCCCTTCATACATCTGTCTGAGATCTGTGGCACGGATGCGTGACAGCTGTCGATGGCAGACGATCGGAGGGATCCTTAGGTTTCACGGTGGTTCTCCGTGCCGTACCCGACGCGTCATCCGCGAGGGGTCCGGCCTTCACGTTGCTTGTGCTCTGGAGGTGCCCCGTGCTGGGTCCCGTGATTCTCGCCGCGTCACGCAGCGACCGGATGCGACGCCTGGTCTCGGCGGCCCCGGTGACCAAGCAGGTCGTCGACCGCTTCATCCCGGGCGAGGACGTGGACGACATCGTCCCCGTCGTCCGGGAGCTCGCGGACGACGGCCTCGAACTGACGATGGACGTCGTCGGCGAGGACATCACCAACCCCGCACAGGCCGCCGCCGCCCGGGACGCCTACCTGGAGCTCGTCGACCGCCTCAAGCCGCTGGAGCTCGGCACCCGCGCCGAGATGTCGGTGAAGCTGTCGATGTTCGGGCAGGCGCTGGACGGCGGTCACGAGCTGGCACTGAAGAACGTCCGCCCGGTCGTCGAGGCCGCCGCCGGGATCGGCACCACGGTCACGCTCGACGCGGAGGACCACACCACCCTCGACTCGATGCTCGCCATCCACGAGGAGCTGCGGAAGGACTTCCCGGAGACCGGCTGCGTCATCCAGGCGTACCTGTTCCGCACCGAGGCCGACGCACGCCGCCTCGCCGCGAGCGGCAGCCGGGTCCGCCTGGTCAAGGGCGCGTACAAAGAGCCCGCCTCGGTCGCGTACCAGGACAAACACGAGATCGACCGGGCATACGTTCGCGTTCTGAGGACGTTGATGCGGGGGGAGGGGTACCCGATGATCGGGTCCCACGACCCACGCCTGATCGCGATCGGCCAGGAGCTCGCCCACCAGGCCGGGCGCAAGCTCGACGCGTACGAGTTCCAGATGCTCTACGGCATCCGCACCGAGGAGCAGCTGCGGCTGGCCGCCGAGGGCCACCGGATGCGCGTGTACACCGCGTACGGCACCGACTGGTACGGCTACTTCATGCGCCGTCTCGCGGAGAAGCCGGCCAACCTGCGCTTCTTCGCCCGCTCGATGCTCACCAAGAGCTGACAGCTCAACACGGGCTGAGACCGAAACACCGCTCAGTAAGGAGTTACGGAAAACATGGACGCTGTGACCCAGGTCCCCACCCCCGTCAACGAGCCGGTGCACGGCTACGCCCCCGGCTCGCCCGAGCGGGCCCGGCTGGAGGCCCGGCTGAAGGAGCTGGCCGACAACCCCGTCGACCTGCCCTGCACCATCGGCGGCGAGAAGCGGATGGGCGGCGGCGAGGCCTTCAAGGTCGTCCAGCCGCACAACCACCAGGCCGTGCTCGGCACGTACCGCAACGCCACGCAAGCGGACGCCCAGGACGCCATCGACGCGGCCCTGGCCGCCGCACCCGCCTGGCGCGCGATGTCGTTCGACGACCGCGCGGCGATCATCCTGCGCGCCGCCGAGCTGCTGTCCGGCCCCTGGCGCGAGACGCTCGCCGCCTCCACCATGCTCGGCCAGTCCAAGACCGCCCAGCAGGCCGAGATCGACACGCCCTGCGAGCTGATCGACTTCTGGCGGTTCAACGTCTCCTACGCCCGCAAGCTCCTGGCCGAGCAGCCGCCGGCCAACTCCCCGGGGGTGTGGAACCGTCTGGACCACCGCCCGCTGGAGGGCTTCGTCTACGCGATCACGCCCTTCAACTTCACCGCCATCGCGGGCAACCTGCCGACGGCCCCGGCCCTGATGGGCAACGTCGTGGTCTGGAAGCCGTCCCCGACGCAGACCCACGCCGCCGTGCTGCTCATGCGGCTGCTGGAGGAGGCGGGCCTGCCCAAGGGCGTCATCAACCTCGTCACCGGAGACGGCATCGAGGTCTCCAAGGTCGCCCTGGAGCACCGCGACCTCGCGGGCATCCACTTCACCGGCTCGACCCCCACCTTCCAGTACCTGTGGAAGACGGTCGGCGCGAACATCGAGAAATACCGCACCTACCCGCGGCTGGTCGGCGAGACCGGCGGCAAGGACTTCCTCGTCGCCCACCCGTCGGCCGACCCGGCGATCCTGAAGACGGCGTTCACCCGGGGTGCCTTCGAGTTCCAGGGCCAGAAGTGCAGCGCCACGTCCCGGGCGTACATCCCCGCCTCGATCTGGAACTCCGGTTTCAAGGAGGAGCTCGCCGCCGAGGTCGACGGCATCAAGATGGGTGACGTCACCGACCTGTCGAACTTCATCGGCGCCGTCATCGACGAGCGTGCCTTCGCCAAGAACAAGGCCGCCATCGACCGCGCCGAGGAGGACCCCGCCTGCACGATCGTCGCGGGCGGCACCTATGACGACTCGACCGGCTACTTCGTCCGCCCGACCGTCATCGAGTGCACCGACCCGGAGAACGAGGTGTTCCGCACCGAGTACTTCGGCCCGATCATCGCCGTGCACGTCTACGAGGACGACCGTTACGACGAGATGCTGACGCAGATGGAGTCCGTCTCCGACTACGCCCTGACCGGCTCGGTCATCGCGAACGACCGCGCCGCGGCGGCCTACACGGCGGACAGGCTCCGCTACGCGGCCGGCAACTTCTACATCAACGACAAGTCGACCGGCGCCGTCGTCGGCCAGCAGCCCTTCGGCGGCGGCCGCGCCTCCGGCACCAACGACAAGGCCGGCGCCCCGCAGAACCTGATGCGCTGGACCCTGACCCGCGCCATCAAGGAGACGCTGGTCCCGCCGACGGACTACACGTACCCGCACATGGGCTGAGACGCCGAGTGGAACCGACGGGCCGGGTCGTACGACCCGGCCCGTCGGCATGCCGGCGGGCCGGATGCGGCCGCTCACGGGTGCGGGACCAGGATGATCCCGCCCCGGCTGCATCGTGCGCCGACAGCCGGTCGAGAGCCACCAGGCCCCCTCGGATACTGGTCCGATGACCACCCGAGCGCGCACCGCCCACACCGCCGGCCTCACCCCCGCCGAACTCGACGCCGTACGTGCCCTGCTGGACGCCGCGTTCGACGGCGACTTCGGCGAGGAGGACTGGGACCACGGGCTCGGCGGCATGCACGCCCTCGTCCATGACGACTCGGGGCTCGCCGCGCACGGCGCGGTCGTGATGCGCCGGGCGCGGCACCGCGGCCGGTGGCTGCGCGTGGGGTATGTCGAGAACGTCGCCGTCCGCGCCGACGCCCGCCGCGCCGGCCTCGGCGGACTGGTCATGGCGGAACTGGAACGCGTCGTCGACCGCGCCTACGATCTCGGCGCCCTCTCCGCGAGCGACGACGGGGCCCGGCTCTACACCGCACGGGGATGGCAGCCCTGGACCGGTCAGGTGCACGCCCTCAGCCCCCGGGACGGCATCGTCCGCCTGACGGACGAAGAGGGCGGCACCTACGTCCGTGCCGCCCTGGCCGGCTCCCTCGACCCCGCGCACGAGCTGCTCTTCGACTGGCGCGATGGCGATGTTCTGTAGAAATCACCGCAGGTCAGAGCAGTGTGACCCACTGCACCGTCTCAGATAGTAGGAAGTCCGAGTAATTGTGGAGACAGACGCTCCGTGCTCCCTTAGCTTTGTAGGAGCCGAACGTCTCGCTCGACCAAGCGAATGGCGGTCGTGAGCCGGGCCCCGTGCAGGCAACCCCTGCGGCACCGCTCCCCGCCCCTTCTGGGGGTCCCACCCACGCCCATTAGGCAGTGGGGGAGTCTCGTAACCCTCCCTGTGCACTCCGTGCTGTCGAAGGAGTCGATTTCCCATGGCCGAGACGACCGTCCGCCGCCGAGTCCGTCACGTCTCCCGCATGAGCGAGTCCGACCGGAAGAACGCCGCCGCCGCGCTCCAGCGCGCCCTCGACCGCAGGGACAACGGCGGTTCCAGCGGCCACTGAGCCGCATCAGGACCGGGAGCCGCCCGACGAGGTGCGGTGCGGGGTCTGGTCTCACGCCCCGCGCCGCACCTCGAAGTGGTCGATCCGCTCCCCGCTCGACGCCAGCGCCGACACCTTCAGTTTCGGCTCGGCGCCGCTCACCGCCTCCACCGAGAGGAACGAGAAGCCGCGGTAGCGCACCCGCGACCACGGTGCCGACTCCGCCCTGGTGCCCTGGGACTTGGTCCACCGGAACGTGATGACCGGCTCGTGGTCGGCGGTGTTCCCCTCGTAACTCTCCTTCACGCCGTCGGGGAAGCCGTACAGCTCCTTGCCGCCGCCGCCCGCGGTGACGTACACGATCCCGTCCCGCCGCGGATCCGTCGTCCCGCCGACCGGCACCGGCCTGCCCACCTCGCCACCCCGGATGGCGTCGGTCCGCTCGTAGACGTGGTTGTGCCCGTTGATCACCAGGTCCACCTCGTGCCGGGCGAACAGCGGCAGCCACTCGGCGCGCACCCCGCCGTCGGAGGCGTGCGTGGACGTCGAGTACGCGCAGTGGTGGAAGAAGACGACGATGAAGTCGACGTCCTTCGAGGACCGCAGCTCGCCGAGCTTCCCGTCCAGCCACCTCGTCTGCCGCCCCTCCGTGTAGCCGGAGTTGGCGGGGATCTCGTACGACACGTCGTTCGCGTCCAGCGCGACCACGCCGACGTTGCCGTAGGTGAAGGCGTACACGCCCGGTGCCGTACGCGCGTCGAAGCCGCTGTCCGGCAGGGAGAACCGGGCGAGTTGGCCGCCGTAGCCGTCCGGTGAGTACCAGGCCTCCATGTCGTGGTTGCCGGTCGTCACCATCCACGGCACCGAACCGGCCACCGGCTCGGTCTGCTTCAGGAACCGGTCCCACTGGGTCGCGTCGAAGACGTCCGACTCCTTGCCCTTGCCGGTCGGGTCGGCGTAGCAGATGTCACCGGCGTGCAGATGGAAGGCGGGATTCCGGCGCAGCAGCGTACGGTCGTTGAGGGCCGCCTCCTCGCCGACGCCCTGGTCGCCGAACGCGGTGAACACGAACTTCCCCGGCGGGCGCGCGGGCGCCGTGCGGAAGGACGTGACGGTCGGCCGGTGCCGCGGGGAGGCGGGGTCGAAGCCCTCGTGGCCGACGCCGTAGTAGTACGTCGTGCCCGGGCTCAGGCCGTCCAGCGCGGCGTGCAGGTAGTACTGCTCGACCGCCGGCCGTACGCCCTTCAGCGCCGGGGTGTGCAGGTCGCGCAGCTCCGCCTCCGTCTTGCGTCCGAGGTCGTCGGGGCGCAGGCCCACCCGGATGTACGGCCTGCGCACCGCGAGCGGCACCTGCCAGGAGATCCGCATCTGCGTCCTCGGGTCGGCGCCGAAGGCGAGATGGCGGCCGAAGGGGGTGATCAAGGCACCGGGCGCCTTCGACGTGCTCGGTGACGGGTTCCCCGTCGCGGAGGCACCGCCCCGCCCCGAACCCGAGCCGCAGCCGGTCAGCAGCCCGCTCGCCACCGCGCCCGCGGTCACCAGCGTGCGCCGCCGCGACAGTCGCGTCCGCAGGTACTCGTGCTGCTCCGCCATGCTCATCCGGCGGGCGAGCTCGGGCGGGATGCCGAAGTGGGGGATCTCCATGTCCGGTGAACTTCCCATCGGAGGTCAACGGCCGCACCACGTACGGGTGAACGGCACCCGGCGGGCACGTGCCGTCCCCCGGGCGGGGTGCCGCCCGGCTGTCCGCATCACGGACACCGAGTGTCATCCCATGGGACGAGGAGTAGGGTGCCCGCATGTCTCGCAGCATCAATCTCGCAGTGATCCCCGGTGACGGCATCGGCCAGGAGGTCGTGGCCGAAGGCCTGAAGGTCCTCTCCGCCGTCCTTCCGCAGGATGTGAAGCTGGAGACCGAGGAGTACGACTTCGGCGCCCGGCGCTACCACGCCACCGGTGAGACCCTCACCGACGCCGACCTCGACGCCCTGAAGCGGCACGACGCCATCCTGCTCGGCGCGATCGGTGACCCGTCGGTGCCGTCCGGCGTCCTCGAGCGCGGCTTCCTGCTGAAGCTCCGCTTCGCCTTCGACCACCATGTCAACCTGCGTCCTTCGAAACTCCTTCCGGGTGTCGCCACCCCGCTCGCGGGCGAGCCGCAGATCGACTTCGTCGTGGTCCGCGAGGGCACCGAGGGCCCGTACACCGGCAACGGTGGCACGATCCGCAAGGGCACCGAGCACGAGGTCGCCACCGAGGTGTCCGTGAACACGGCCTTCGGCGTCGAGCGCGTGGTCCGTGACGCCTTCGCCCGGGCCCAGGCCCGTCCCCGCAAGAAGCTGGCGCTGATCCACAAGAACAACGTGCTGACCTTCGCGGGTCATCTGTGGACCAACATCTTCAACAAGGTGGCCGAGGAGTTCCCCGAGGTCACCACCGAGTACATGCACGTGGACGCGGCGACGATCTACCTCGTCACGCAGCCCGAGCGCTTCGACGTGATCGTCACCGACAACCTCTTCGGCGACATCGTCACCGACCTCGCCGCGGCCGTCTCCGGCGGCATCGGCGTCGCCGCGAGCGGGAACATCAACCCCTCCGGCGACTTCCCCTCGATGTTCGAGCCCGTGCACGGCTCGGCCCCGGACATCGCGGGCCAGGGCAAGGCCGACCCGACCGCCACCGTGCTGTCCGTCGCCCTGCTCCTGCGCCACCTCGGCTACGAGGCCGAGGCCGCCCGCGTCGACGAGGCGGTCGCGGCCGACCTCGGCGAGCGCGCCGGCAAGCCCGCCCGCTCCACCGCGGAGATCGGCGACGCGCTCGCCGTACGCGTAGCCGGCTGACCCGCCGCTGCACACCGCAAGCCGCCGGGTCGCATCCGCGCCCGGCGGCTTCCGCATGTTCCCGCCGGGTGCCACCATCGACCACCGGGCCGCATTCACCCCGTTCCTTCCGCCGCCGCCCCCGGGCGATAATCGAACGCGAGGCCGCGCAATGAGGGAATGCTCGGACGTCCTAGCACTGGTCACCATCAGAGCAGTACCGAGCGCGGCCCGTCACTACAACCGGTGAAGGACATCAACCCATGACGACGCCCACGATCGAGCTCAAGCCCTCCGCCCACCCGCTCTCCGACGCCGAACGCGAGGGGATCCTGGCCAACCCCGGGTTCGGCCGCCACTTCACCGACCACATGGTGACGATCAAGTGGACGGAGGGCCGAGGCTGGCACGACGGCCAGCTCGTGCCGTACGCGCCGATCTCCCTGGACCCCGCGACCACGGTCCTGCACTACGCACAGGAGATCTTCGAGGGGCTGAAGGCCTACCGCCAGCCCGACGGATCCGTCGCCACCTTCCGCCCCGAGAAGAACGCCGAGCGGTTCCAGCGCTCCGCCCGCCGGCTCGCGATGCCCGAGCTGCCGGTCGAGACGTTCATCGAGGCGTGCGACGCCCTGGTGAAGCAGGACAGGGCATGGGTGCCGGCGCACGGCGGTGAGGAGTCCCTCTACCTGCGCCCGTTCATGATCGCCACCGAGGTCGGGCTGGGTGTGAAGCCGGCCAACGAGTACCTGTTCCTGGTGATCGCCTCCCCGGCCGGGGCGTACTTCCCCGGGGGTGTGAAGCCGGTGTCCATCTGGGTCTCCGAGGACCGCGTCCGCGCCGTCCCCGGCGGCATGGGCGACGCGAAGACCGGCGGCAACTACGCGGCGTCCCTGCTCGCGCAGGCCGAGGCCGCGACGAAGGGCTGCGACCAGGTCTGCTACCTCGACGCCGTGGAGCACACGTGGGTCGAGGAGCTGGGCGGCATGAACCTGTACTTCGTCTACGGCGACAAGATCGTCACGCCGTCGCTGACCGGGTCGATCCTGGAGGGCGTCACCCGCGATTCCCTGCTCGCCGTCGCCCGTGACCTCGGATACGAGGCCGAGGAGGGCCGGGTCTCGGTGGACCAGTGGCAGCGGGACTCGGAGAACGGGTCGCTGACCGAGGTCTTCGCCTGCGGTACGGCCGCGGTGATCACTCCGGTCGGTACGGTGAAGCGGGCCGGGGCGGAGTGGAAGCAGAGCGGGGGAGAGCCGGGCGAGGTCACGCTGCGGCTGCGCCAGGCGCTGCTCGACATCCAGCGGGGTACGGCCGAGGACGCGCACGGCTGGATGCACCGGCTGGGCTGAGCGGTCCAGGTCTCCGGGGGCCCGTCCCCGGCCCCCGGAGACCTGCGCCCACGTCACCCGGCTCGGCCGGCCAAGAGGCCGGTGTCGCGGCGTCAGCCCCGGGCTCCACCTCGGCCGGCCCGGGCGACCCGAACCGTACGACCCGCGCTTCCGTCCGCGACCCGCGCACCGGGCGCACCGCCCTGGCCGGCCCGGACGCCCGGTGCGGCCCGAGCGGCCCGAGCGGGTCCGCCCCGGTGATCGACCGCAACGGCCCGCACCGGCTTTCAGCAGCTCATCGGCCGACCTCGTGCCCCGCGACACGTACGACACCTCGCCCGTCTCCGTCCGTCACCTGAGGTGACCGACCGCATCCTGAGACAACGGTGAGCGAAGCGCGAGGGTTGTGCCACACTTCCTCCGTGCTCTCGTTCGCCATGATTATTGGCAGCAGGCGCGCCGGTCCGCAGTGACCGCCACGTACGACCAGGTACGGGCGGACACCGTCGTCCTCGACCCGCGCGCAGACCTCTCGCACCCGCGAGAGGTTTTTCGCATTTCTGGCCCACCCACAGCCGGAGGCGAGAGCGCGAGGGAGTATGTGAGGGCGGTGGAGCCGGTCATTCCGGTACGACCGAGATCCCATCCTCAGGAGCCTTGAGACCATGACCGAAACCAGCGAGCTCGACGATTCGTTCCACGTCTTCGACACCACCCTGCGCGACGGCGCCCAGCGGGAGGGCATCAACCTCACCGTCGCGGACAAGCTGGCCATCGCACGGCACCTGGACGACTTCGGCGTGGGCTTCATCGAGGGCGGCTGGCCGGGCGCCAACCCCCGGGACACCGAGTTCTTCGCCCGAGCCCAGCAGGAGATCGGCTTCCGGCACGCCCAGCTCGTCGCGTTCGGCTCCACCCGCCGCGCAGGCACCACCGCCGCCCAGGACCCGCAGGTCAGGGCGCTCCTGGAGTCCGGCGCGCCGGTGATCACGCTGGTCGCCAAGTCGCACGACCGCCATGTCGAGCTCGCACTGCGCACCACCCTGGACGAGAACCTGGCGATGGTCCGCGACACCGTGTCCTTCCTCAAGGAGCAGGGCCGCCGGGTCTTCATCGACTGCGAGCACTTCTTCGACGGCTACCGCGCCAACCCCGAGTACGCCAAGGCGGTCGTCCGTACGGCGTCGGAGGCCGGCGCGGACGTCGTCGTCCTGTGCGACACCAACGGCGGCATGCTCCCGGCCCAGATCCAGGCCGTCGTCTCCACGGTCCTCGCCGACACCGGCGCCCGGCTCGGCATCCACGCCCAGGACGACACGGGCTGCGCGGTCGCCAACACCCTGGCCGCCGTCGACGCCGGTGCCACCCACGTGCAGTGCACGGCCAACGGCTACGGCGAACGCGTCGGCAACGCCAACCTCTTCCCGGTGGTCGCCGCCCTGGAGCTCAAGTACGGCAAGAAGGTCCTCCCCGACGGCCGGCTGCGCGAGATGACCCGCATCTCGCA
The DNA here is from genome assembly GCF_042803315.1 of Streptomyces sp. NPDC057424. Taxonomy (NCBI): domain Bacteria; kingdom Bacillati; phylum Actinomycetota; class Actinomycetes; order Kitasatosporales; family Streptomycetaceae; genus Streptomyces; species Streptomyces sp. NPDC057424. The sequence continues at coordinate 89,914 of NZ_JBHVCP010000027.1, read as the reverse complement.
CGCCATCGCCGAGGTCGTCAACCTCACCCCCTCCACCCACCAGCCCTACGTCGGCCTCTCCGCCTTCGCCCACAAGGCCGGACTGCACGCCTCGGCGATCAAGGTCGACCCGGACCTGTACCAGCACACCGACCCCGAGCTGGTCGGCAACACCATGCGGATGCTGGTCTCCGACATGGCCGGGCGCGCCTCCATCGAGCTCAAGGGCAAGGAACTCGGCATCGACCTCGGTGGCGACCGCGAGCTGGTCGGCCGGGTGGTCGAGCGGGTCAAGGAGCGTGAGCTCAAGGGGTACACGTACGAGGCCGCCGACGCGAGCTTCGAACTCCTGCTGCGCACCGAGGTCCAGGGCAAGCCGCTGCGCTACTTCGAGGTCGAGTCCTGGCGCGCCATCGTCGAGGACCGGCCCGACGGCTCCCACGCCAACGAGGCCACGGTCAAGCTGTGGGCCAAGGGCGAGCGCATCGTCGCCACGGCCGAGGGCAACGGCCCGGTCCACGCGCTGGACCGGGCCCTGCGCGTCGGCCTGGAGAAGATCTACCCGCAGCTCGCCAAGCTGGATCTGGTGGACTACAAGGTCCGCATCCTGGAGGGCAAGCACGGCACCAACTCCACGACCCGCGTGCTGATCTCCACGTCCGACGGCACGGGCGAGTGGTCGACGGTGGGCGTCGCCGACAACGTCATCGCGGCGAGCTGGCAGGCCCTGGAGGACGCGTACACGTACGGGCTGCTGCGGGCCGGGGTGACGCCGGCCGAGTAGCGGACGGCCTTCCCGGGACGCGGGTCACATCGCCGTGTCCCGGGACCGCGGCCCCGGCACCTCTCCGCCCCGGTCGCGGCCGGGCGCCCGGTCGAGGCGGAACAGCCCCGCCGCGTGGGGGCGCTGGCCGGTGGCCTGGGAGGTGGAGCGGGTCAGCTCCTCGACGCCGTCGGCCAGGTAACCGACCCACGCCGACCCCTCCTCCTCGATGATCCGCTGGGCGTCCGTGCGCAGCCGCTCGATCACCCCGAGCAGAGCGGCCTGCTCCTTGTCGCTGGGGGAGTCGGTGGTCCTCAGGAACGCCTGCGCCCAGTCGGACTGCGCCTTCTTCAGGATCTGCTGCAGCGCCAGTTCCGCACGGATGTAGCGGGTCCAGGACGCCGAGAACCCGAAGATCCGGTCGAAGAGGACGCAGCCCGCCCCGCCTGCCAGGAACACAAAGCCCCACTCGGGCTGCACGGCCGTCGGCGCGGCCGCGTGCACCAGCGGCGTGATCGTGCCGACGATGCCCAGCAGTGTGGCGAGCGCCCGCAGCGAACGCGACCACAGGGACGGCCCCCGGCGCCGGACCAGATACCAGCCGATCGCGGAGGTCACCTCCGCCTCGGCATGCCGGAACAGCTCCCACAGCAGGTCGGCCCGCGTCCGCGAGCGGTCCAGCTCGGTCAGTTCGGACACCGTCATGTCCGCAGCCCTGCGTCGTCCGAACATGCCCCTGTTCCCGCCCCTCCTGGATAGCCAGAGGGCATCCTAGGCGCAGCCGCCTCCACAAATCCCTGCCTCGACGGATAACCCCTTTCCGTGTGATTTCGGGTAGCTTCGAACATATGAAGGCTGCACTGGCGCGTACCGTCGTACGTCTGCTGATCGTGCCGGTCGCCGCCGTACTGGCGGTGCTGCTGGCCGGTGCGCCGGGCGCGCACGCGGCCACCGACCTCTCCAAGGTCGCCCAGGAACTGCGCGAGAGCCCCGTCTACGTCGATCCGGCCGCCTCCGGGCAGCTCGCGGCGTCGGACGCGGAGGCCCTCGCCGACAAGATCAAGGACGCGGACAAGCCCGTCTTCGTGGCCGTCCTGCCGGCCGGCTACCCCACGCAGGACCTCTTCCGGAACCTCCGCACGGAGACCGGCGTCACCGGCCTGTACGGCGTCCAGCTCGGCGACCGGTTCGACGCCCGCGCCGACAGCTCCGTGATGAGCCGCCAGGCGGTGTCCAACCTGGTCACAGCCGTGCAGGACGCCGGCGACACCAAGGCCCAGCTGAACGACTTCGTCGACGGCGCCCTGCTCAACGTGGGCGGTTCGGCGCCGAGCAGCTGGAGCGACGGCTCGGGCACCGACGTGCCGGTCGGCGGCCTGATCACGGTCGGCGCCCTGGCCGCGGCCGGCGGCGCGGGCGCCTATGCCGTGGTCCGCCGCAACCGGCGCCGGCACGAGGAGGAGCAGCGGGCGGCGCTGGAGAAGCTGCGGGTGGTCGTCGACGAGGACATCACCGCGTTCGGCGAGGAACTCGACCGCCTCGACTTCCACCCCGGGGAGCCCGGCGCCGACGACGCGATGCGCACCGACTACGAGCGTGGCCTGGACTCCTACGAGCGGGCCAAGTCCCTGATGGCCGCCGCGACGAAACCGGAGGATGTCCGGGCCGTCACCCAGGCCGTGGACGACGGCCGGTTCTCCCTGGCCCGGCTCGCGGCCCGCCGCGAGGGCGGAGCCCTGCCCGAGCGCCGCCCGCCCTGCTTCTTCGACCCGCGCCACGGCCCGTCGGTCGCCGACGCCACCTGGACGCCCCCGTCCGGCACCGCCCGTGACGTCCCGGTCTGCGCGGCCGACGAGCGGCGTCTCGCCGAGGGCCGCGACCCGGCGATCCGCGAGGTCGACACCGACCGCGGCCGCCGCCCCTACTGGGAGGCCGGACCGGCGTACGGCCCCTGGGCCGGCGGCTACTTCGGCGGCGGCCTCCTGCCCGGCCTCCTGGTCGGCACCATGCTCGGCAGCATGATGGCCGCCCCCGCCTACGCGGCCGACTACGGCTCCGGCTACGGAGACTTCGGCGGCTACGAGGGCGGCGACGTCTCCGGCGCGGACTTCGACACCGGCGACTTCGGGGGCGGTTTCGGAGGAGGGGACTTCGGAGGTGGCGGGGGCTTCGGTGGAGGCGGGGACTTCGGGGGCGGGTTCTGACCAGGGCCTGAGCTCTGGGCAGAAGCGGTGGCTACTCGCCCTGTTCGCATGTCCCGGACGCCGTAGCCCACGCCCGTGAACAGGCCCCCGTGCTGCTCGGACAGCGGACGGAAGCTGTCCTGCTTCCTCCCTACGGTGGTGCCATGACCACCTCCGACGGCACCGGCCCTCTCTCCTTCGATACCACGGACGGCCTGGACTCCCGGCTGACCGTGCCCCCCGCCCCGCACCCCGGCCTCTGGGTCAGGGTCGCGAGGAAGGGCCCGGGCATCCCCTCGGTCAGTGCCGCCGACGTGAACGGCGTGGCGCTGTGCCACGGGTGGATCACCGGGCAGCGCAAGGGACTTGACGAGACGTACTACCTGCAGCGGATCACCCCGCGGCGTCCGGGCGGTCTCTGGTCCATGGTCAACGCCAGCGGATCGAGGAGCTGACCGCCGCCGGGCGGATGCGGCCCGGCGGACTCGCGGAGGTGGCGGACGCGCGGGCGGACGGCCGGTGGGAAGCGGCGTACGCGTCACAGAAGGAGGCCGAGGCCCCCGAGGACCTGGTGGCGGCGCTGCGGCGGAGCCCCCACGCTGCTGCGGCTTTCGAGGCGCTCGGGCGGACGGACCGGTACCTGCTGATGCTCGGGGTTCTCCGGGCCGGAACGGCAGGGAGCCGGGCTGCGCAGGTGGCGGCGGCGCTGGGGAGGCTGGAGCCACGGGACACGGAGAGCCGAGCCCGGCGGAAGGCGGCGCGAGCGCACCGGGGCCGGCCGTCCGCCTCACGGGACAGGGCCCGGCACCGGTCGGTGCCGGGCCCCGAAGCCACAGGTCAGAGGGTCGATGCCGCCGAAGCGATGGCGGAGGCGAAGGTGGAGACCTCCGTGTAGACGCCGGGGGCCTCGGGCCGGGCGCAGCCCTCGCCCCAGCTGACGATGCCGACCTGGATCCAGGCGCCGGCGTTGTCCTTGCGGAACATCGGGCCGCCGGAGTCGCCCTGGCAGGTGTCGACACCGCCCGCGTCGAAGCCGGCGCAGATCTCCTCGCTCGCGACGAGGCCGCTGTACAGACCGCCGTAGGCCTTGCACGCGGCGTCGCTGACGAACGGCACGGTGGCCTTCAGCAGGTAGCGCTGCTGGGAGCCGCCCTCACGGTTCGCGCCCCAGCCGGCGACGGTGAAGTCACCGGTGTTGTACTGCGTGGTGGTGGCGATCTTCAGGGTCGGCAGGTTGATGGGCTGGGCGAGCTTGATGAGCGCCCAGTCCTTGCCGGTGCCGTTGTAGCCGGGGGCGCGCAGCACCTTGGTGGAGCGGACCTGGACCCGGCCGCTGGTGGACTGGAGGTCGGCGACCCCCGCGGTGGCGGTGATGCCGGTGTTGTTGCCGGACCGGCCCACGCAGTGCGCGGCCGTCAGCACGATCTGCTGGGTGTAGAGCGCGCCGCCACAGCCCATGGAGAGCCGGACCATGAACGGGAACTCGCCCTGCGCGGCCCGGGTGCCGCCGACGACGGGCGACGGGGCGGCCTGTGCGGCGGAGACGGGCTGGAGACTGGCGATGGCGAGCGCGGCGGCGCCGAGGACCGCGCATCTCTTGAGGGCCGTGAGAAGTCTCTTCAACGTGATGCCTTCCGTGGGGGGTTGACTGGGGAGGTGCAACCGAAGCATCAGATTGACGAGTACATGACAGCAGCAAGGGCAAAAAGAACGTCCATGTGCTGGCATGGACCGGTCAAAATACTGCTGCTGGATTATGGGAACGCCGGCAGTCCTTTCACAAGGGGCGGGAACCGGCCAGACCGGCCCGGGCGGACGTCACCGGGCCGGCCTCGCGGGGCTCACGCGTTCCTGATGGCCGAGATGTCGAAGTTGAGCTTGATCTTGTCGGAGACCAGGACGCCGCCGGTCTCCAGCGCGGCGTTCCAGGTCAGGCCCCACTCGGAGCGCAGGATCTCCGCCTTGCCCTCGAAGCCGACGCGCTCGTTGCCGAAGGGGTCCTTCGCGGCGCCGTTGAACTCGAGGTCGATGGCGAGGGTGCGGGTGGTGCCGAGGATCGTCAGGTCGCCCGTGATCCGGTAGTCGTCACCGCCGAGGGCCTCGGCCTTGGTGGAGCGGAACGTCATGGCCGGGAACTCGTCCGCCTTGAAGAAGTCCGCGCTCTTGAGGTGGCCGTCGCGGTCGGCGTTGCCCGTCTCGATGCTGTCCATCACGACGTCGACGGAGGCCGTCGACCGCGCCGGATCGGTGCCGTCGAGGTGGAGCGTGCCGGTGAAGTCCTGGAAGCCGCCCTTGACGTTGGTGACCATGGCGTGCCGGGCGACGAAGCCGATCGTCGAGTGCGCGGGGTCGATCGTGTAGTCGCCCGTCAGGGCGGCCGGCTCGGGGCTCGCGGCGGCACCGGTGGCGGCGGTCTGGGTGTCGGTGCGGCTGAAGATGCTCACGGGGGTACGCCTCCTGCGTGTGATGTTGAATCTTTAACTACTCCAACGCGGCCCACCGTAGACCTATTCCGTTCAATGTTCAACATCTTCGGGGGATGTCCGTGTCGCCTCCGCCGCCTCCTCCCGTACCCCCGCTTGGCGCAATCGCACGGCCCGCGGGGGTGGTCCTGCGGGATGCGGCGCGCGGCGGCCCGGCACGCAAGCGGCCCACGGGCCCGGGCCTGCAGGAGCCGGCACGCCGAGCCCCCGCCGGGCCCGCCCTGCGGTGGCGGTGTCCGGCGATACGGGGTTCCGTTTTCAGTGACCGTATGGAGACAGACGAGACCACGGCGGACGCACAGCGCAGGGGAGAGCGACTCGTGACACTCACCGGCTCCGGCTCGGCCTACGACCCACCGGCGGACCCCGCGCCGCGCCGCTCCACGGCCCCCGTCCCCGCCCGGGTGGACCAGTACGGGCCGCCGCGCCGCATCGACCGGCGCGTCGCCCTGGTCACCGGCGCCTCCTCCGGCATCGGGGCGGCCACGGCCCGGCGTTTCGCCCTGGACGGCTGGCAGCTCCTCCTCAGCGGACGCGACCGGCACCGCCTGGAGCAGACTGCGTCCGGCACCTCGGCCGTCGTACTGCCCGCCGACCTCGCCGCCCCGGACGGCCCCCGCCTGCTGGCCCGGTCCGCGCTGCACACGACCGGCCGGATCGACGTGCTGGTCGCCGGAGCGGGCATGGGCTGGGCCGGCCCCTTCACCGCCATGCCGCACACCGACATCGACCGGGTGCTGACCCTCGACCTCAACGCCACGCTCCACCTCGTGCGCGAGGTACTGCCCTCCATGGTCGCGGCCGGACGGGGCCGCGTGGTGCTGCTCGGCTCGGTCGCGGGCTGCGTGGGCCTGCGGGAGGAGGCGGTGTACTCCGCCGCCAAGGCCGGCCTCGCCGCCTTCGCCGAAGCACTGCGCCAGGAACTGCGCGGCACGGGCGTGGGCGTGACCTTCGTCGTGCCCGGAGCCGTCGACACGGCCTTCCACACCCGCCGCGGCAGGCCCTACGACGGCTCCCGTACCGGCCTCCTCTCGCCCGGCTGTGTCGCCGGCACGATCTGGGAGGCCGTCCGGCACAACCGCGACGAGGCCTACGTGCCCACCTGGCTGACCGTCCCCGGCCGGGTCAGGGGCCTCGCGCCGGGCCTGTACCGCCGCCTGCTGAACCGCTTCGGCTGACCCGCACGGCCGTTCCCCCGTTCCGGTCACTCCGGCCGGATCCACCGTTCAGCTGAGCGTCTCCCCGTGGTAGGGCATGGGCATGACTCCCCAGCGCCGCCTCTCCCCCCGCCGAACGGCCGGCGCCGCCGCCCTGCTCCGGCCCAGCCGCCGCGCCCTGCTGCTGGCGGCCGCGGCCCTGGCGGCGACCGGGAGCGCTGCGCCCGCAGGCAGGGGCGCCGACGCGCCGGGCGATCCGTACGACACCCTCCGCCGCCGCTGGCTCGGCATCGCGCTCGGCACCGGATACGACCCGACGGCCGCGCCCTACGCCGCCCGGCTCGCCGAGACCGGCGCACTCGCCCGCGACCTGCGGGCGAGCATGGCCCCGACGACGGACTCCCTGTGGCCCGGGCACCCCTTCGACCCGCCGGCCGGCATCACCCTCAGCTACGGCCGTCTGTGGACCATGACCCAGGCCTACCTCCAGCAGGGCAGCGGCTCCACCGCCGACCCCGGCCTCCTCGCCGCCGTCCTGCGCGGCCTCGACCACCTCTCCACCACCGTCTACAACCCCTCCACCACCCGCTACGGCAACTGGTGGGAGTGGCAGATCGGCAGCCCACGCCTGCTCACCGACATCACGGCCGCCCTGTACGAGGAGCTGGGGGAGGCCCGCGTCAGCGCCGCCTGCGCCGCCGTCGACCACTTCGTCCCCGACTCCGCCCTCGGCGACTACGGCGGCACCTCCACCGGCGCCAACCGCGTCGACCTGTGCCGCTCCGTCGCCCTGCGCGGCATCCTCGGCCGCGACCCCGCCAAGATCGCCCTCGCCCGGGACGCGCTCTCCCCGGTCTTCCCCCACGTCACCCGGGGCGACGGCCTCTATGCCGACGGCTCCTTCGTCCAGCACACCTGGGTCGCCTACTCGGGCACCTACGGCCAGGTCATGCTCGACGGACTCGGCCGGCTCTTCGCCCTGCTCGCCGGATCCGACTGGGAGGTCACCGACCCGAACCGGCAACTCGTCCTCGACAGCGTCGAGCGCGCCTACGCGCCGCTCATCCACGACGGGCTGGTCATGGACAGCGTCAACGGCCGGGCCATCAGCCGCGGTCACCTCACCACCGACGACCGCGAGATCCTGCGCGGCGACCACTACCACGGCCACCGGCTCATCGCCGCCATCGCCCTGCTCGCGGCCGGCGCGAGCCCGGCGGAACGCGACCGCTGGCACGCCCGCGTCAAAGGCTGGATCGAACGGGACACCGTCACCCCGATCCTGACGGCCCCCCAGTTCGGCGTCGCCGACCTGGCCCGGCTGCACGCCATCGCCGGCTCACCCGCCCCGGCCGCGCCCGAACCCCCCGGACACCACCTCTTCGCCGCCATGGACCGTGCCGTCCACCGCGGCCCCGGCTTCACCGTGAACATCGCCATGGCCAGCGACCGCATCGCCCACTACGAGTGCGGCAACGGCGAGAACCCCCGCGGCTGGCACACCGGCGCGGGCATGGTCAGCTGGTGGGCGGACGCGAGCGACCAGTACACGGACTGGTTCTGGCCGACCGTCGACTGGTACCGGCTGCCCGGCACCACCGTCTCCACCAAGCGGCTCGCCGACCGCGAAGGCGGCGAGTGGGGCACGGCCCGCCCGGACGCACGCTGGGTCGGCGGCACCACCGACGGCACCTACGCGGCCCTCGGACAGCATCTCAAGGGCCTCGGCTCCACCCTCGAAGCCCGCAAGTCCTGGTTCTGCCTCGCGGACGCGGTGATCTGCCTGGGCGCCGGAATCACCTGCGCCGACGGCGTCCCGGTCGAGACGATCGTCGACAACCGCAACCTCGGCGCATCCGGCACCCCACGCTTCGTCAAGGGCCCGAACTGGGCTCACCTGGAGGGCCACGGAGGCTGGGTCCTGCTCGGCCGCGAGCCGAAGGCACTGCGCGAGGACCGCACCGGCGCCTGGTCCGACATCAACACCGGCGGCACACCGGAGCGGCGCACCCGCCGCTGGCAGACCCTCTGGCTCGACCACGGCACCGACCCCGAGGACGCCACGTACGCCTACGTCCTCATGCCCGGGGCGTCCCGCCGCGCGGTCGCACGCCGCGCCGCCGACCGCCGGTGGCTGTCGATTCTCGCCAACGACCCCGGCCGCCAGGCGATCACGGTGCCGTCCCTCGGCTGCACGGCGGCCACCTTCTGGCGGGCGGGGACGGCGGGCCCCCTCTCCGCCTCCGGCGGCGCGAGCGTGCTGGTCGTCCGCCGCGGCCGCACCGCTACCCTCTGTGCGAGCGAGCCGCCCCGTACCGGCGGGCCGCTGGAGATCGTCTGGGACCGCCCGGTCCGCCGGGTCGTCCGCGCGGACGAGACGGTCGAGGTGCTCTCGGCCGGCCCTCGACTGCGCGTGCGCATCACCCCGGGGGAGGCGTGCGCCACGCACCGATGTGAGGTGACTCTCGACTGAGGCCCTTGTGTGACTCCTACAAGCCGCACACCCCCTGAGCAGTCGGATTGGCTGCACCCCACCATGGTTCTGTTCAGGGGTACCAGGAAAACACGCCGGAGACTGTGAGGAGTCGACGGCCCGCATTCCTCGGTCGGCTTCGTAAGGTCACTACATGACCGTTTTGGATGAGGCGCCGGGTGAGCCGACCGACGCGCGCGGACGTGTGGCCGAACTGCACGAGATCCGTGCGCAGGCGGTGGCCGGACCGAGCGAGAGGGCGACCGAGGCGCAGCACGCCAAGGGCAAGCTGACCGCGCGGGAGCGCATCGAACTCCTTCTCGACCCGGAGTCCTTCCGGGAAGTGGAGCAGCTGCGCCGGCACCGGGCCACGGGCTTCGGCCTGGAGTCCAAGAAGCCGTACACCGACGGTGTGATCACCGGCTGGGGCACGGTGGAGGGCCGCACGGTCTTCGTCTACGCGCACGACTTCCGCGTCTTCGGCGGCGCCCTGGGCGAGGCCCACGCCACGAAGATCCACAAGATCATGGACATGGCCATCGCGGCCGGTGCCCCGCTGGTGTCGCTGAACGACGGCGCCGGCGCCCGCATCCAGGAGGGCGTCTCGGCGCTCGCCGGCTACGGCGGCATCTTCCAGCGCAACACCAAGGCCTCGGGCGTGATCCCGCAGATCTCGGTGATGCTCGGCCCGTGCGCCGGCGGCGCGGCCTACAGCCCCGCCCTCACCGACTTCGTCTTCATGGTCCGCGAGACCTCGCAGATGTTCATCACCGGCCCCGACGTCGTCAAGGCGGTCACCGGCGAGGAGATCACGCAGAACGGCCTCGGCGGCGCGGACGTCCACGCCGAGACGTCCGGTGTCTGCCACTTCGCCTACGACGACGAAGAGACCTGCATCGCCGAGGTCCGCTACCTCCTCTCGCTGCTCCCGCAGAACAACCGGGAGAACCCGCCCCGCACGGAGCCCTCGGACGCGGCCGACCGCCGCTCGGACGTCCTCCTGGACCTCGTCCCGGCGGACGGCAACCGGCCGTACGACATGGCCAAGGTCATCGAGGAGATCGTCGACGACGGCGACTACCTCGAGGTCCACGAGCGCTGGGCCCGCAACATCATCTGCGCGCTGGGCCGGATGGACGGCCAGGTCGTCGGCATCGTCGCCAACCAGCCGCAGGCGCTCGCCGGTGTCCTGGACATCGAGGCCTCCGAGAAGGCGGCCCGCTTCGTCCAGATGTGCGACGCGTTCAACATCCCGATCATCACTCTTCTGGACGTCCCCGGCTTCCTCCCGGGCGTCGACCAGGAGCACGGTGGCATCATCCGCCACGGCGCGAAGCTGCTCTACGCCTACTGCAACGCGACCGTGCCGAGGATCTCGCTGATCCTGCGCAAGGCCTACGGAGGTGCGTACATCGTCATGGACAGCCAGTCCATCGGTGCCGACCTCACCTACGCCTGGCCGACGAACGAGATCGCCGTCATGGGCGCGGAGGGTGCGGCCAACGTCATCTTCCGCCGCCAGATCGCCGAGGCCGAGGACCCCGAGGCCATGCGGGCCCGCATGGTCAAGGAGTACAAGTCCGAGCTGATGCACCCCTACTACGCGGCCGAGCGCGGCCTGGTCGACGACGTCATCGACCCCGCCGAGACCCGCGAGGTGCTCATCAAGTCCCTCGCCATGCTCCAGACCAAGCACGCGGACCTGCCGTCCCGCAAGCACGGCAACCCGCCGCAGTAACCCTGCGGACATCTTCCTCACGGAGACTGACACTCATGGAATCGCCTGACATCCGCGTCGAGAAGGGCCACGCCGAGCCCGAGGAAGTCGCCGCCATCACGGCCCTCCTCCTGGCCCGTGCCGTCGCCCGCCCCACGGACCCGGCCCCGGCCCACCGCGGCCGCATCAAGGCGGGCTGGCGCCGCCTGGAACGCGAGCCGGGCTTCCGGGCCCCGCACAGCTGGCGCTGAGCTCTTTCACGCCCTCGCGGCCCCGTCCTCCTTGGGGAGGGCGGGGCCGCGGCGTGTGGTCACGCGCCGGTGACGCCCACGCCCAGGATGCCGAGGGTGGCTCTCCCGGCGCAGGAGACCCGTCGTGCCCAGCCGTGACGCCGCCGCCTCCGCGCTCACCGCGCCCCCCGGACAAAACACTGCGGCCCCCACCCCTCCCACAGGAGGAACGAGGGCCGCCGGACGGACGCGGCGATTACCGCAGGCGCGCCATCAGCGCGTGCTCCACCAGCGTGATCAGTGCCGACTTCGCGTCGGCCCGGTGGCGGGCGTCGGTCGTGATGATCGGGGTGTCAGGACCGATCTGGAGGGCTTCCCGGACCTCGTCGGGCGTGTAAGGCTGCTGGCCGTCGAAGCCGTTCAGCGCGATGACGAACGGAAGTCCCGAGTTCTCGAAGTAGTCGACGGCGGGGAAGCAGTCGGCGAGCCTCCTCGTGTCGACCAGCACGATCGCGCCGATGGCGCCGCGCACCAGGTCGTCCCACATGAACCAGAAGCGGTCCTGGCCCGGCGTACCGAAGAGGTACAGGATCAGGTCCTGGTCCAGGGTGATACGTCCGAAGTCCATGGCGACCGTCGTGGTCGTCTTGTCCCCGGTGTGGGTGAGGTCGTCGATGCCCGCCGAAGCAGACGTCATCACGGCCTCCGTGCGCAGCGGATTGATCTCCGAGACGGCACCCACGAACGTGGTCTTGCCCACGCCGAAGCCGCCAGCCACCACGATCTTCGCGGACGTGGTGGAGCGGGAAGGCCCTCCGCTAGAGCTTGCGAAGTCCACTGAGCACCCTTTCGAGCAGTGTCACGTCTGGCTGGCCGCCGGCGCTCTCGTCGCCGCCGGGCTGATGGATGGCGACCAGTCCCGCCTCCGCCAAGTCGGCGACGAGGATCCTGGCCACGCCGAGAGGGATCGTGAGCAGCGCCGAGATCTCGGCGACCGACTTGATTTCCCGGCAGAGGTTGCAGATCCGCTGATGCTCGGGCAACTGGCCCTGCATCTGGTGCGGCTGCGCAGTGGTGTGCACCAGCGCCTCGATGGCGAGCTGGTAGCGCGGGCGGGTCCGGCCGCCGGTCATGGCGTACGGACGCACCAACGGATTGTTCGACGCCCCGGCGGGCGACGGCTCGGGGGTGCGGCGCTGCGGCTGCACGGGCTGGATACGCGGGGCCGGCGGCTGGTCGTACGGCGACGGGCCGGGGCCCTGCGGCGCGTACGGCTGCCGGTGGCTCGGTGCGGAGGGGAAGTTGTAACGGTTCGGGTTCTGACCACCGTCGCCCTGGCCCTGGGCAGGGCCGTACGACCAGTTGCCCGAAGGCGAACCGCCTGGGGGTGTTGCCACTTTCTCCTCCTCCGACTGTGCCTGGCACCCATCGCTGTGGAGCCGCGTCCCGAAACCTTACGGCCACGGGACGCCAAATCGCACCGTCCGTCTGTTAGTTGAGCAGGCTCCCCTGGAGCTCTGCACGAAGGTCCGGTGTCAGGACCGTACCGGCTCGGTCGACCAGCAGCGCCATCTCGTACCCGATGAGGCCGATGTCCGCCTCCGGATGTGCCAGAACGGCGAGGGACGAGCCGTCGGAAACGGACATGATGAAGAGGAATCCCCGCTCCATCTCCACAACGGTCTGGTTCACGGCGCCTCCCTCGAAGATCCGGGAAGCGCCCGCCGTCAGCGACGTCAGACCGGAGGCGACGGCCGCGAGCTGGTCGGCGCGGTCGCGGGGGAAGCCTTCGGACATCGCCAGAAGGAGTCCGTCGGCGGAGACCACCACCGTGTGGGACACCCCCGGGGTGTTGTCCACGAAGTTGGTGATCAACCAGTTCAGGTTCTGTGCCGCCTGGCTCATCGGGCTCACACTAACGCTCCTGGTTGTAGGTGCTGTCAGGACCGAAGCCCTGGCCGTTCGTTTCACTGCCTGCGCTGCGCCCGCGCTGTACGCCTCGGCGCAGGTTGCTCAGCCTGCCCCGGACGTCCTCCGGGGCGCGGGAGACCTGAGGGCCTCCCTGGGGGGTGTTCTCGGCGGCTCCCTCGATCAGGTTGGCCTTGGGTACCCGCCTCGGCAGGCCGGAGGAGGTGACCCCGCCGGCCTTGGGCTTCCGGAGCTGCGAGGCCTGCTGCCACCGCTCGTCGTTGGCCGAGCGCCAGCTGTCGCCGTTGTTCTCCGGAGTGGAGGCCGGCGGCTCCTGACTCCCATGCCGTGCGCCACCCGTACCGTTCGCACCGCTCGCGGTGGGTCCACGGCGGGGAAGCCCGGCGTCGGTCATCGTGTGAGCGGCGGAGGGGCCCGATCCCGGACGGTCGAAGCCTACGCGGTCCTGCTCACTCGCGTCAGCGGCCTGCGCAGATTCCGCTTCCGGGGCCTGAGAAGGGTACTGGCTCGGGTGGCCGTTCTGGTAGCCGTCCTGCTGTGGCCAGTCGTCCTGGTGGCGCCGCTGCTCGAACGCGGCGAAACCGCCCTGCCCACCCGCGCCCTGCCCCGAGGGCTCCTCCCGGGCCGGCTCCGCATAGGAGGGCTCCGGGTAGCCGCCGTTCGGCGAGAAGGTGTCGTTCTGCGGCAGACCGCCGTTCGGCGCGTAGTACTGCTCGTCGTACGCAGGCTGCTGCGGCTCCTCGTACGCCGTCTGCTGCTGCTCCTGGTACGACGCCTGCTGCTCCTGGTACGACGCCTGCTGCTCCTCGTACGGCGCCTGGCGGTCGTACGCGGACGGCTGCTGCTCCGGGTAGCCGGACTGGCCCGTGTCGTAGGCCTGCCCGGCGTCGTAGCCCTGCCGGCCGTTGTACTCGTCGTGGTACCCGGTCGCCTGGTTGGCGTCCTGGCCGCTCTGCCCGGGCAGCGCGGGCTGCTCGCTCGACTGGGCTTCCAGGGCCGCCCGGCGCTCCTCGCGCATCAGGGAGCGGCCGACGGGGTCCAGCTCGCGTATGTCGTCGGGGACGTCGGTGTAGCGGCTGTCGTCGAAGCCGAGCTCCGCCGCCGTGCGCATGGGCTGGCCGAAGTTCTCGCCGCCGAAGTTCTGCTCGGGGATGATCTGCGAGACGGTGAACTCGTCGCGGTCCACGTGCTGCTCGCCGCCACCACCGTGGGTGATCGCGTCCGGCAGCATGACCAGCGAGGTCGTTCCGGCCTGCTCGCCCGAGGGGCGCAGCTGGACGCGGATGCCGTGCCGGTCGGACAGCCGGCCGACCACGAACAGGCCCATGCGCTGCGAGATCGCGGCGTCCACGGTCGGCGGGTTGGCCAGCTTGTGGTTGATGTCCGCGAAGTCCTCGGCGGTGAGGCCGATGCCCTTGTCGTGGATCTCGATCATGACCCGGCCGTCGGGGAGACGGGTCGCGGTCACGCGGACCTTGGTCTGCGGGGAGGAGAACGTCGTGGCGTTCTCCAGCAGCTCGGCGAGCAGGTGCACGAGGTCGGTCACGGCCCGGCCGTGGATCTCGGCCTCCGGGACCCCGGACAGCTCGATGCGCTCGTACTGCTCCACCTCGGACGAGGCGGCGCGCAGCACGTCGACCAGCGGGACCGGCTGGTCCCAGCGGCGGCCGGGCTCCTCGCCGGCGAGGACGAGGAGGTTCTCGCCGTTGCGGCGCATACGGGTCGCCAGGTGGTCCAGGCGGAAGAGGTTCTCCAGCTGGTCCGGGTCGGCCTCGTTGTTCTCCAGGTCGGTGATCAGGGTCAGCTGGCCCTCGATCAGCGACTGGTTGCGACGTGACAGGTTGGTGAAGATCGCGTTGATGTTGCCCCGCAGCAGGGCCTGCTCCGCGGCGAGCCGGATGGCCTCGCGGTGGACCTGGTCGAAGGCGCGGGCGACCTCGCCGATCTCGTCGGTGGTGGTGATCGGGATGGCCTGGACACGGGTGTCGACGCGGCCGGGGTCGGTGCGGGAGAGCTGGTCGACCAGCATCGGCAGGCGCTGCTCGGCGATCCCGAAGGCGGCGTTGCGCAGCTGGCGCATCGAGCGGCTCATCTGGCGGGCGACCGCACCGGCCAGGATGAAGGCCAGGAGCAGGGCGACCACGACGGCGGCACCGGTGATGTAGGCGTCGCGCTGGGCGTCGTCGGCGATGTCGGAGGCTTCGCTCACCGCCTTGTCGGCCAGCTCGGTCTCGATCTTCTCGTACGCGTTGAACTTGAGCGTGTTGACCGCCCACCAGTTCTCGGCGGTGATGCCCCTCTCGGCGAGTGCGGCGCGCGCGCTCGGGTCCGTGCTCTGCAGCGTCGCCACGCCCGAGACCATGGTCGTCGGGTTGGACGGCGGCGGGACGTAGTCCGGGTTCTTGGCCTTGGCCTCCCGGGCCATCGCGGCCCCGTCGGTCTTCAGCTTGGCCTCGGCCGCCTTGAGCTTGGCCGCGTCCTCCTCGGTGCCGCCGCCGATGTACTCCTGCACGGCGATGCGCTCGAGGTAGGCGTACGAGGAGAGGGCGATGCGCTGGCTGGCCAGGTTGCCGTCGTCCGGGCCGGGCTTGACCAGGATGTGCATGCCGATGGAGCGCTGCAGCGACAGGGCCGCCTTGGTGAGCTCGATGGCGTACACGGTCCGGCCGTAGCTGGTGATGTTGCCGGTGCCGAGGCCCAGCTCGTTGGCGAACTCCGTCAGCGGGTGGGCGACCTCGACGTAGCCCTCTTCGGTCTGCACGCCCTTGAGCTTGGAGGTGTACGCGACCTGGCGCAGCGTGGCCAGCTTCGGCTCCGCCTTGCGGAAGAGATCCAGCCGGCGTTCCAGGCCGGGCTTGGCCGGCATGTTCTGCGCTGCGGCGTCGAAGGCGTCCGACGCCTCGTCGGTGGCCCTGCGGACCTGGGTGACGGTCGCCTTGTCCTGGGCGCTCTGGGCGCTGCCCTTCAGCAGGGGCGCCGCCGACGTGTCACGTTCGATGTAGAGGGCGTTGGCGTAGAGCAGCGAGGCGCGGACCAGACGCGCGGTGTTCTCCGCGTCCTCGGCCTCCTGCCAGGTGTCGATCGAGCTCTTCACCTGGAAGCCGCCCATGACGAGGCCGACCAGCACGGGTATGAGCAGGATCGCGTTCAGCCTGGTCGCCACGCGCCAGTTGCGCGGGGAGAGACGGCCGCCGCTCTCGGAGGGTGCGGCCGTCGGTTCCGAACCGGACGCGGGGGCGGGCGCCGCTGTGCGCGGCGGCGGGGTGAAGTTGCCCCGGGCCGACGGCTCGGGACTGTTCTTGCTTCGCCTCACTCGACCAACAACCTCTCGGCGGTCGGCACCAACGTTGTGCCGCAGTGTTCAGAGCCCCGGACGCAAGCGACGGACGAGTACGTCATTGACTATTGGGCAGTTCAGGCATTCCAGCACGACGACCTGCGCTCTTCCAAACAGTCCGGGGCGGGGAATCGACGTGATGTAAGCCCCAGATAAAACGGTCATAAAGAGCGAGCCCCGCCAAAAGGCGGGGCGATCGTGCGCGCAGCGAGACCGGGTGTGCGCGACGCGTGGCCATACCACCCGATTCCTCTGCCGAAACGTTATGAACACCTTGGCCGACCGTGTCAAAGGACACAGTCGGCTCCGGTGTATCTACGACAACTGCCGTATGGCGCTCCTGAATTGGGTGCTACCTCAGCCGTGCCATCAGAGCGTGCTCGACCAGCGTGATCAGGGCACTCTTCGCATCGGCCCGGTGCCGGGCGTCCGTCGTGATGATCGGGGTGTCCGGTCCGATCTGCAGCGCCTCACGCACCTCCTCGGGCTGGTAGGGCTGCTGTCCGTCGAAGCCGTTCAGCGCGACGACGAACGGAAGTCCCGAGTTCTCGAAGTAGTCGACGGCCGGGAAGCAGTCGGCCAGGCGCCGGGTGTCCACGAGTACCACCGCGCCGATGGCGCCGCGGACCAGATCGTCCCACATGAACCAGAAGCGGTCCTGGCCCGGCGTACCGAAGAGGTACAGGATCAGGTCCTGGTCCAGGGTGATACGGCCGAAGTCCATGGCCACCGTGGTGGTGGTCTTGTCCCCGGTGTGGGTCAGGTCGTCGATGCCCGCGCTGGCCGAGGTCATCACGGCCTCGGTACGCAGCGGGTTGATCTCCGAGACGGCGCCCACGAACGTGGTCTTGCCCACGCCGAAGCCGCCCGCCACCACTATCTTCGCGGAAGTGGTGGACCGCCCCGCGTCAGAGCTTGCGAAGTCCACTGAGCACCCTTTCGAGCAGTGTCACGTCCGGTGCGCCGGTGGCGTCGTCGCCGCCCGGCTGGTGGATCGCGACGAGACCGGCCTCGGCGAGGTCCGCGACCAGGATTCGGGCCACACCCAGCGGCATGTTGAGCAGCGCCGAGACCTCGGCCACCGACTTCACCTCACGGCACAGGTGGCAGATCCGCTGGTGCTCCGGGAGCAGCCCCATGAGCGCCGCGGGATCCGCGGTCGTGCTGATCAGTGCCTCGATGGCCAGCTGGTAGCGCGGCCGGGTCCGGCCGCCGGTCATAGCGTACGGCCGGACCAGCGGCTGGTCGCCCTCGTCCTCGTACGGCTCCGCGTACGGATCATGAGAGGCGGTGGGCGGGGTCATGGGTCCTCCGGGCGGGACGACAAGTCGGTCAGCAAGCCGTCAGACGGGGCCGGTGTGGGGTGTGTGGCGGCCGGACGGTGATGTGGTGAGACGGGTGGTGCCGGGGCCGATCAGTGAAGCAGACTGCCTTGGAGCTCAGCTCGCAGGTCGGGGGTGAGGACGGCGCCCGCGCGATCGACCAGGAGCGCCATCTCGTAGCCGACGAGGCCGATGTCGCACTCGGGGTGAGCCAGCACCGCCAGGGACGAGCCGTCCGAGACGGACATGAGGAAGAGGAACCCTCGCTCCATCTCCACGACCGTCTGCGCCACCTCACCGCCCTCGAAGATCCGGGAGGCGCCTGCCGTCAGCGACGTCAGACCCGAGGCGACGGCAGCGAGCTGGTCCGCGCGGTCGCGCGGGAAGCCCTCCGACAGCGCCAGGAGGAGACCGTCGGCGGACACGACGACGGTGTGGGACACCCCGGGGGTGTTGTCCACGAAGTTGGTGATCAACCAGTTGAGATTCTGTGCCGCCTGGCTCATCGGACTCAACTAACGCTCCTGCTGGTGAGTGGGCCGTGGGTGGCTGCCGGTCTGGGTGGACCCGGCCTGACGACCCTGTGCGATTCCCCGACGGAGATTGGTCAGCCGGCCGCGCACGTCATCGGGCGAACGCGAGACCTGCGGACCGCTCTGGTGGGTTTGCTGCTGAGCCGTGCCCGGGACGAGGTTCGCCCGGGGCACCCGGCGCGGCAGGCCGGAGGTGGTGACACCACCCGCGGCGGGCTGGCGGACTCGCTCGGCCTGACGGACGAGGTCGTCGTTCGGCGAGGTGCGCCAGCCGGCGGGGGCGGACCGCTGAGGACCGGTGGGTCCCTGCGGTTGCTGAGGGGCGGCCGGAGCGGAGCCGTTGTTCTGCGGCTGCTGCTGCTCCTGCTGGCCGTGGAACCAGTTGGTCTCCAGCGTGTCGTACAGCGGCGTACGACCGTCGCCCGGACCGGACGCCGGCGGCAGGGCCTCGGGCTCCTGCCGGACGGGCCGGGCCTGCGGGGCGGGCGGACGCGGGGCACCGAAGTCCGACCCGTTCCGGCTGCCGTTGCCCTGTGGCCGCTCGAACTGGCCCGTGCCCGTGGGGTCGGCCGGAGTGGCCGGACCCGGGAGGGGCGGCCGGCCGTTGTCCTGGCGGGGCGCCGGGTACTGGCCGGTGGAGCCGTTGTTGTTGTCGTAGGACTGCTGGGCCGGGTACTGGCCGGTCGAGCCGTTGTCGTAGGACTGCGACTGGGGAGCCGGGTACTGGCCGGTCGAACCGTTGTCCTGGCGCGGGGCCGGGTACTGGCCGGTGGAGCCGTTGTTGTCGTAGGACTGCGGCGCCGGGTACTGGCCCGACGTGGACGACGGGTCGCGGCGGCCGCCCGGAGTGCCGAAGACGTCCGGTCGGACGAACCCGCCCTGGCCCTGCGGCGCGTTCCCGCCCGGGCCGAACGGATCCGCCTGCTGAGCGGCGCCGAAGTCGGCCGGTGAGCCGAGGCCCTGCCGGTCGTCGTCGCGCGGCACGGCCGGCATCTCCGACGTCGAACCGGGGCCCTGCCGGTCGTCGACGCGCGGCAACGACGACGTACGGGCGACGTCCTGGTCCTCATGGCCGCGCGGGGCGTCCAGCGAGGCACGCGGGACCGGTGGCTGGGCGTTCTCGTCGCTCCAGCTCGGCACGCGAGCCTGCGCGTCGCCGCCGGGCAGCTCGGCCCGCGGGCCTCCGCGCGGCGGCAGCTGCGGCCTGCGCCCCTTGCCCTGCTCGGCGTTGCCGCCCTGCTTCTTCCGGCTCCGGCCACCGCCGAAGGCGTCCTGGCCCTGCGGCCCGTTGGTGCCCGCGGCCTGCAGACCCTGCGGGGCACCCGGCGCCTGCTGGCCGAACCCGGCACCGGCACCCGCCGGAGAGGGACGCCCCTGCGAGGGACCGCCCTGGTCGAACGCCGACGAGCCGGGACCCTGCGGTCCGCGCGCACCGCCCGGCGCTCCCGGACGGCCACCGTCCGCGTCCCGCCCGGGCAGCGCGGCCCGCGGGCTCTGACCGGGACCGAGCCGCCCGCCGCCGGACGCACCGCCACCGAAGGCACCGCCGGACGCACCGGCCCCGAGGGCACCGGCACCCTGGCCGGCACCGGCGGCACGCCGGGCCGCGGCCGCACCGGCGGCCGCCTGCGCGGCGGCCGGACCGCCGCCACCGACCGGCGGCTGACCGGGCTGCTTGGGCTGGGGCTTCCGGCCGCCCTGGGCGACATCGACGGGCAGCATGACCAGCGCGGTCGTACCACCGGAGTCGGAGGGGCGCAGCTGGATGCGGATGCCGTGCCGCTGGGACAGCCGGCCGACCACGAACAGACCCATGCGGCGGGAGACGGAGACGTCCACCGTCGGGGGAGAGGCGAGCCGCTCGTTGATCGCCGCCAGGTCCTCCGGCGACAGACCGATACCGGTGTCGTGGATCTCGATCAGCACACGGCCGTCGGGCAGTGCGTGACCGGTGACCTTGACCTTGGTCTGCGGCGAGGAGAAGGAGGTCGCGTTCTCCAGCAGCTCGGCGAGCAGGTGCACGAGGTCGTTGACGACCCGGCCGGCCACTTCGGTGGTCGGCACGGAGGCCAGCTCGATGCGTTCGTACTGCTCCACCTCGGACGCGGCGGCGCGGAGCACGTCGACCAGCGGCACCGGACGGGTCCAGCGGCGGCCGGGCTCCTCACCGGCGAGGACGAGGAGGTTCTCACCGTTACGGCGCATGCGGGTGGCGAGGTGGTCGAGCTTGAACAGCGAGGACAGCTGGTCCGGGTCGGCCTCGCGGGACTCCAGTTCGGAGATGAGTGAGAGCTGACGCTGGATGAGGCCCTGGGAGCGCCGCGAGAGGTTGGTGAACATCGCGTTGACGTTGCCCCGCAGCAGGGCCTGCTCCGCGGCGAGGCGGACCGCCTCGCGGTGCACGTCGTCGAAGGCCGCGGCCACCCGGCCGATCTCGTCCCGGGAGTGCACACCGACCGACTCCACGGACGTGTCGACGTCCTGCGGGTCGGACTCGGACAGTTGCTTGACCAGCTCGGGCAGACGGTCGGAGGCGACCTTGGTCGCGGTGTCCTCCAGGCGGCGCAGCGAGCGGATCATGGACCGCGCCACGACGAATGCGCCGACCAGCGACACACCGAGCACGATGAGGATCAGGGCACCGGAGATGATCGCGTCGCGCTCGGTGGCGCTGCGCAGCTCGCGGGCCTTCTGCTCCATCTCCTCGAGCAGCGTGTGCTCGATGTTCTTCATCTGCTGGATCTTGGTGGAGCTGTCGTCCAGCCAGTCGCGGTAGGACCGCTTGTCCTGCTGGGCGAGACCGCTCGCGGAGACCAGGGCGCGACCGGCGTAGGTGTCGGTCGCCTTGATGGTGGAGTTGCCGCCGTCCTCGATGGGCTTCAGCAGCTCGGCGGCGGAGTCCTCGCCGTAGATGCTCTTGAAGCTGCGGATCTCGGACTTCTGGCTCTCCAGGGCCGACTCGGCGTAGAGCCGGTCGTTCGACGAGAGCTTGCCGGTCGTCGTGTTGCTCGCCGGCAGGGCCGCCGCCAGGGCGGCGCGCTGGATCGAGGAGTACTCCTTGGCGGAGGAGAACGCCGCGAGCGCACGCGTGCGCTGGATCATGTCCGGGTTGCTGGTCGCCTCGGCCATGTCCTGGGAGAGGTCGATCAGGTTCTCGATCAGACGGTGGTACGCCTCGACCGTCTGCGTGGAGTTGCCCTCGGAGGCGTAGGCGCCCTTGCGGATCTGCTCCAGGTCGCCCAGCTCGCCGGCGAGCTGGACGAGGTACTCGCGGACGCCCTTGAGGTTGCCGTCCTTGCTGGCGCCGTCGATCTCCTCGGAACTGTCGAGGAAGTTCTTCCTGGCCCGGTCGGTCTTCTCGCGCAGGCCCTTGACCGTGAAGTCGGTCGCCTTGCCGCCGTGCGCGAGCGGGCCGGCCGACTGGTCGCGCTCCTCCTGGAGCGCGGCCGACAGCTCGGTGGCCTGCTTGGTCATGTCCGTCAGCAGCTTCATGTTGTCGAGCTGCTGGATGTCGTCCATGGACTGGTTGATACGCAGCGCGCCCAGCGAGGTGGCCGCGACCACCGGAAGGGCGAGCAGTGACACCAGTCGTGTGGAGATGCGCCAGTTGCGCAGGGCTATTCGCGGCCCGGGGCCGGTCGGGCCCGTCGGCGTCTTCAGCGCCGGGGAAGGGCCCGCGGACTCCGAGGAGGCCGACGTGCCGGGGCGCCCGGAGCGCTCACCGCCGTCACCGGCCGGGCCCTGGTTCTGGGCGTGCTGGGGCGAGGGGCCGCCATTCATGGGGCCAGTCCCGCCGTGCGGCTCCGGCTCCGCCGAAGCGTTGCCATCCCTCTTGAAACGTCCCTGCACTAGCGTCGCAACCTCTGGACCAGGCACCCCGTCGCCTGAACGGCGGGGCACGGTGTCGGCGTTCTGGGGACGCCCTGAAAAACGCCCCCGTGGTGGTCGTGAGTGACCGGCGCTGGCTCACCCTCTGGCCGCCACTCGGCGCGACTGTGCGCCCCCTGTGCGCCGGCTCGACCCTGCGGCGGTCCGTGAGATTCCAGCACAGCACAGGATCTGCAACAAGGCCCGTAGGCCGAGCCGTGATGTAGGTGACACCATGTGAGGGCCGGATCACCGGCGGTAGAAGGCGAGTTCGCTCATTTCGGACGTAAGTCCGCGAGTCGCCCGGTCGTGCCGCGTGTCCCAGTCGCCATGATCAGGAGCGGAATGATGGCTTCAGTGAGCCATTGTCCGTTTCGTTGGGGTGGGGTGCGAGTCCGTATTGACTGATTTGCCCTCTGAGTCGTGAGAAAACTCACATGCTGATCATGACCTTCGCGCGACTGGACCGGGGAATCGGATGTTTAGCCTGACGCTTTACAGCGATGGCACAACCGACAACCCGCGCCCGTACGGGGGTTCACACACCCTCCCGGCGCCCGTCACAGGACAGGGTCAAGTAAACAGTGAAGACGACGACGATGTTTCACAAGATCGCCAACCCGCGACGCACGACGCTGGCACACCTGGACGACGCCGACGAACTGCAGACGCCGGAGCAGCCGGAGCACCCCGTCGAACTCCCGGCCCAGACCGCAAACCCCAAGCGCACCGTCCTCATGGAGATCCCCGTCGCGGCCGCCGCGGCCGCGGAGTGACACCAGGTAGTACGCGTGCCGGCCGCCGGATGCTCATGGCGGCCGGACACGGATTTTCCAGGGGCGCCCCCGCGACAGGGGCGCCCCTTCATAATGCGCGGGGCGGGGACACGTCCCCGCGTTAGCCTGGAGCGTCAGACTCCAGCCGCTTCAGTCAAGGGGCCAAGCACACCGTGCGCATCGCCAGGTTCTCCATCGACGGGAACGTCGCCTTCGGCGCCATCGAGGGCGACAAGCAGGACGAGCTCGTCCTGGACATCATCAAGGGCATCCCGTTCGCGGACTTCGAGCTCTCCGGTACGAAGGTGCCGGTGAACAAGGTCAGGCTGCTGCCGCCGGTGCTCCCCAACAAGGTCGTGGCCTTCGGCCGCAACTACGGCGAGCACGCGCGCGAGCTGGGCAACGAGGTGCCCGACGCCCCCTTCGCCTTCTTCAAGCCGTCGACCTCGGTGATCGGCCCCGGCGACGAGATCCAGTACCCCTCCTTCTCCGAGGAGGTGCACCACGAGGCCGAGCTGGCCGTGGTGATCGGCCGGATGTGCCGCGAGGTCCCGCGGGAGCGCGTCAAGGACGTGATCTTCGGTTACACCTGCGCCAACGACATCACCGCCCGCGACGTGCAGAAGCGTGAGAAGCAGTGGGCCCGGGCCAAGGGTTTCGACAGTTCCTGCCCGCTCGGCCCCTGGGTGGAGACGGACCTGGACGCGAGTGACCTCACCATCCAGCTCACGGTCAACGGCCAGCAGCGCCAGCTGGGCCGGACCAGCGAGATGATCCACTCCGTCGAGGACCTGATCGTCAACATCTCCGAGGCCATGACGCTGCTCCCCGGCGACGTGATCCTCACGGGCACCCCGGCTGGGGTCGGCCCCCTGAACGTCGGCGACGAGGTCGCCGTCACCATCGAAGGCATCGGCACTCTCACCAACAAGGTTGTCAAGCGTGGCTAGCGCACCCGGCACTCCAGTACGCGTCCGTTTCTGTCCCTCGCCCACCGGTAACCCCCACGTGGGTCTGGTCCGCACCGCCCTGTTCAACTGGGCGTTCGCCAAGCACCACCAGGGCACCCTGGTCTTCCGCATCGAGGACACCGACGCCGCCCGCGACTCCGAGGAGTCGTACACCCAGCTGCTCGACTCGATGCGCTGGCTGGGCTTCGACTGGGACGAGGGCCCCGAGGTCGGCGGCCCGCACGCGCCGTACCGCCAGTCGCAGCGCATGGACCTCTACAAGGACGTCGCGCAGAAGCTGCTCGACGGCGGGTACGCCTACCGCTGCTACTGCTCCCAGGAGGAGCTGGACACCCGCCGCGAGGCCGCCCGCGCCGCAGGCAAGCCGTCCGGTTACGACGGCCACTGCCGCGCGCTCACCGACACCCAGGCCGAGGAGTACAAGGCCCAGGGCCGGGAGCCGATCGTCCGCTTCCGGATGCCCGACGAGACGATCACCTTCACCGACCTGGTCCGCGGCGAACTGACCTTCACCCCGGAGAACGTCCCGGACTACGGCATCGTCCGCGCCAACGGCGCCCCGCTGTACACGCTGGTCAACCCGGTCGACGACGCCCTGATGGAGATCACCCACGTCCTGCGGGGCGAGGACCTGCTCTCCTCCACCCCGCGCCAGATCGCCCTGTACAAGGCGCTGATCGAGCTGGGCATCGCCAAGGAGATCCCGTCCTTCGGCCACCTGCCGTACGTGATGGGCGAGGGCAACAAGAAGCTCTCCAAGCGCGACCCGCAGTCCTCGCTCAACCTGTACCGGGAGCGCGGCTTCCTCCCCGAGGGCCTGCTCAACTACCTCTCCCTGCTCGGCTGGTCCCTCTCGGCCGACCAGGACGTCTTCTCGACGGACGAGATGATCGCGGCGTTCGAGATCTCCGACGTGAACCCCAACCCGGCCCGCTTCGACCTGAAGAAGTGCGAGGCCATCAACGGCGACCACATCCGCCTGCTGGACGTGAAGGACTTCACGGAGCGCTGCCGCCCGTGGCTCCAGGCGCCGTTCGCCCCCTGGACCCCGGAGGCCTTCGACGAGGCGAAGTGGCAGGCCATCGCGCCGCACGCGCAGACCCGCCTCAAGGTCCTCTCCGAGATCACCGACAACGTCGACTTCCTGTTCCTGCCGGAGCCGGCCGAGGACGAGGCCTCCTGGACCAAGGCGATGAAGGAGGGCTCGGACGCCCTGCTGCGCACCGCCCGCGAGAAGCTGGAGGCCGCCGACTGGACCTCCGCCGAGTCGCTCAAGGAGGCCGTCCTGGCCGCCGGCGAGGCCCACGGCCTGAAGCTCGGCAAGGCCCAGGCCCCCGTCCGCGTCGCCGTCACCGGCCGCACGGTCGGGCTGCCGCTGTTCGAGTCCCTGGAGGTCCTGGGCAAGGAGACCACCCTGGCCCGGATCGACGCGGCGCTGGCGAAGCTGGCCGCGTAACGCGCGACACCTCATACGACGGGGGCGGCATCCGGTTCGGGTGCCGCCCCCGCCGTGTCCGCCCAGCCGCCACCCGGATCTCACCCTTCCGGCCAACTCCCGTCCCTGGGCGTGACGTTGGACGCCCTCTGCATGTGGGCCCCGGGCAGGGCCCGGTCACCGGCCTTAGGGGTCCTTTCACTGTGCCCGCCCGGGTCGCGCGGCCTGGCACCGCGCCTCGCCGCGTTGCCAGACCACGCGACCTGATCGGACGTTCACAGTGAAAGGCCCCCTTAACCCCAAGCCCGGCACGACCACCACCGCCGCACCGGCGCCCCCCGCACCCCGCCGACATCCAGGCCGTCAGCACCTGGCCGTACTGGTCCCGCGGCAGCTCGGCGGGCGTCCAGCCCTCCGAGGCCGCCGACCGCCGGATCACGGGCCCGGCCGACACCGGCCCGGCCCGCCTCGCCGACGGCCTCCCGCTCCGAGAGAACTGCGCCCCCCACGAACTGCCGCTCCCCGACTTCCACACCGGCACGGCCGGCACCCGCCCTGGTCGGGCTCCCCGCCGCCGACCGGAACACCGGCGGCGGCAACGGCCGCCGGCCCGTCGACCGCTTCGGCAACGCCTCCGGCAGACCCCTCCGCACGCTGACCGGCGCCTTCGCCGGGGCCGCCGTACGCCCTTCGCGGGACGGCACCACCGGCACCGGCGGCGGCGCCACGGGCGGCACCAGACCTGGAAGCTCACCCCCCACTCCCGCGACGACCAGGGCCCGGACCGCACTCCCACCGGCACCATGACCCCGTGCTGAGAGCGCCCCGCGGTGGGTACGGTCGGAGCATGAGCATCCAAGCCGTGGTCTGGGACGTCGACGACACCCTCTTCGACTACACCACCGCCGACCGCCTCGGCATGCGCGCCCACCTCACGGCCGAGGGCCTGCTCGACCGCTACGACACCGTCGAGCAGGCCATCAGCCACTGGCGGGAGATCACCGACCTGCAGTGGGCGCGCTTCGCCGCCGGCGAGGTCACGTTCGAGGCGCAGCGGCGCGACCGGGTACGGGTCTTCCTGGGCCAGGACCTCACCGACGCCGAGGCCGACGCGTGGTTCCGGCGGTACATCACCCACTACGAGGCGGTCTGGGCCCTCTTCCCGGACGTACTGCCCGTCCTGGACGCCCTCACCGTCAGTCACCGGCACGCCGTGCTCTCCAACTCCAGCCTGCACGTCCAGGACCGCAAGCTGCGGGTCCTCGGCGTCCACGACCGCTTCGAAAGCATCCTGTGCGCGGCCGAACTCGGCGTCTCCAAGCCCGAGGCGGGGGCCTTCCTCGCGGCCTGCGCCGCCCTCGGCCTGCCGCCGCACCAGGTCGCCTACGTCGGCGACCACCCGGAGATCGACGGACGGGGTGCCGCCGACGCCGGCCTGCTGTCGGTGTGGATCGACCGCGGCGGCCTCCACGCCACGATCGAGCCGCCCGTCGGGCCCCACCGCATCGCCTCCCTCGCCGAACTGCCGTCCCTGCTCGGCTCGGATACTCGTTTTGGAGCCCCGTCCACCTTCGGGTAATGTTCTTCCTGCGCCGCGGGAGCGGGCCGGAAGGCCGGAACCCCAGGCGCACTACTAGAACAAGATCCCCCAGGGGCTTGCGTTCCAGTGGCCTATGGTGTAATTGGCAGCACGACTGATTCTGGTTCAGTTAGTCTTGGTTCGAGTCCAGGTAGGCCAGCTCGCAGAGCTCATCTGCATCGCCCCCGTTGTGTAGCGGCCTAGCACGCTGCCCTCTCAAGGCAGTAGCGCCGGTTCGAATCCGGTCGGGGGTACTGGTTCCGAGCGATCGACGATCATCTCGGGACTGCTAGGGCCCCCGTTGTGTAGCGGCCTAGCACGCCGCCCTCTCAAGGCGGTAGCGCCGGT
>NZ_JBHVCP010000027.1:0-62734 GCF_042803315.1 Streptomyces sp. NPDC057424 | reverse complement strand
GCCTAGCACGCCGCCCTCTCAAGGCGGTAGCGCCGGTTCGAATCCGGTCGGGGGTACGTACCACAAGAGGCCCTCCACTGCGGTGGAGGGCCTCTTGGCATCCGGCCTCAGGCCTCAGGCGCGGAACTCCCGATGGTCATGGCGCCTGGTGGGAGAAAAGCCTGCCGCGGCGTTGAGGCGAGCTCTCCCCGAAGACGATCAAGTCGCGTCAGCCGGTGCGCCGCAACGCCTCGGAAAGGCGCC
This sequence comes from Streptomyces sp. NPDC057424, assembly GCF_042803315.1. Classification (NCBI taxonomy): domain Bacteria; kingdom Bacillati; phylum Actinomycetota; class Actinomycetes; order Kitasatosporales; family Streptomycetaceae; genus Streptomyces; species Streptomyces sp. NPDC057424. The sequence goes on along the minus strand of NZ_JBHVCP010000027.1, from coordinate 62,491 downwards.
CCGCCGCATCGATCACGGCCTGTGCGTGCATACGGCCCGGATGCCGCGTCAGCCGCTCGATCGGCCCGGAGACGGACACCGCGGCCACCACCCGGTTCGACGGCCCCCGCACCGGCGCGGACACGGACGCGACGCCCGGCTCCCGCTCACCGATCGACTGCGCCCAGCCCCGCCGCCGCACACCCGACAGCGCCGTCGCCGTGAAGCGCGCCCCCTGCAGACCCCGGTGCAGCCGCTCCGGCTCCTCCCAGGCCATCAGGATCTGCGCCGAGGAGCCGGCCTTCATCGTGAGCGTCGAACCGACCGGGACCGTGTCCCGAAGGCCCGACAGACGCTCCGCCGCGGCGACACAGATGCGCATGTCACCCTGGCGGCGATAGAGCTGCGCGCTCTCGCCCGTGATGTCACGAAGGTGTGTGAGCACCGGGCCGGCGGTGGCGAGGAGACGGTCCTCACCCGCGGCCGCGGCAAGTTCTGCCAGGCGAGGGCCGAGAATGAATCGGCCCTGCATGTCGCGCGCCACCATGCGGTGGTGCTCCAGGGCCACGGCCAGGCGGTGGGCCGTGGGTCGTGCCAGTCCGGTGGCACCGACCAGACCCGCGAGGGTGGCCGGACCGGACTCCAGAGCGCTCAGGACGAGGGCCGCCTTGTCCAGAACGCCGACGCCGCTACTGTTGTCCATGAAACGATACTTGCGTCTCACTCTGTGAAACGCAAGTTCAAATTTCCGTGGAACGCGCCACCCTGGAATCACGAAGTCACAACGGCCCGTGACGTAAGGGCCTGGTGGTGTGTGCCCGGAAACAGGGGTACGGGCACCGCCTCCTCAAGATCTCTAGTTGGGTCGGCGGACCGTCGTCGGCCGGAGGGAACAGCGATGGGTAGGACACTCGCGGAGAAAGTCTGGGACGACCATGTCGTCCGGCGCGCGGAGGGCGAGCCCGACCTTCTCTTCATCGATCTGCACCTGCTGCACGAGGTGACCAGCCCGCAGGCCTTCGACGGCCTGCGCAAGAGCGGCCGCACCGTGCGGCGCCTCGACCTCACCATCGCGACCGAGGACCACAACACCCCCACCCTCGACATCGACAAGCCGATCGCGGACCCGGTCTCCCGGATCCAGCTGGAGACGCTGCGCAAGAACGCCGCCGACTTCGGCGTGCGACTGCACCCGCTGGGCGACGTCGAGCAGGGTGTCGTGCACGTCGTGGGCCCGCAGCTGGGCCTGACCCAGCCCGGCACCACCGTGGTCTGCGGTGACTCGCACACCTCCACGCACGGCGCCTTCGGCGCGCTGGCGTTCGGTATCGGCACCTCCCAGGTGGAGCACGTGCTGGCCACCCAGACGCTGCCGATGTCCCGCCCGAAGACCATGGCGATCACGGTCGACGGCGAACTGCCCGAGGGCGTCACCGCCAAGGACCTGATCCTGGCGATCATCGCCAGGATCGGCACCGGAGGCGGCCAGGGCTACGTCCTGGAATACCGCGGCGAGGCCATCGAGAAGCTCTCGATGGAGGCCCGCATGACCATCTGCAACATGTCGATCGAGGCCGGCGCCCGCGCGGGCATGATCGCCCCGGACGAGACCACCTTCGACTACCTCAAGGGCCGCCCGCACGCCCCCGAGGGCGAGGACTGGGACGCCGCCGTCGCGTACTGGAAGACGCTGAGGACGGACGAGGACGCCGAGTTCGACGCCGAGGTCGTCATCGACGCCGCCGAGCTGGCGCCGTTCGTCACCTGGGGCACCAACCCGGGCCAGGGCGCACCCCTTTCGGCGTCCGTCCCCGATCCCGCTTCGTACGAAGACGCTTCGGAGCGCTACGCCGCCGAAAAGGCCCTGGAGTACATGGGGTTGGAGGCCGGACAGCCGCTGCGCTCCATCAAGGTGGACACCGTCTTCGTAGGCTCCTGCACCAACGGCCGCATCGAGGACCTGCGCGCCGCCGCCGAACTCGTGAAGGGCCGCAAAGTCGCCGACGGCGTACGGATGCTGGTCGTCCCGGGCTCCGCGCGCGTCGGCCTGCAGGCCGTCTCCGAAGGGCTGGACGTCGTCTTCAAGGAGGCCGGCGCCGAGTGGCGGCACGCGGGCTGCTCGATGTGCCTGGGCATGAACCCCGACCAGCTGGCCCCGGGTGAGCGCTCGGCGTCCACCTCCAACCGCAACTTCGAGGGGCGGCAGGGCAAGGGCGGCCGTACACATCTGGTCTCGCCGCAGGTCGCGGCGGCGACCGCCGTGCTGGGCCACCTGGCCTCCCCGGCCGACCTGTCCGACGCCGAGACCCGTACGCCCGCTGGAGTCTGATCAGTCATGGAAGCATTCACCACCCACACCGGCCGGGCCGTCCCGCTGCGCCGCAGCAACGTCGACACCGACCAGATCATCCCCGCCCACTGGCTCAAGAAGGTCACGCGTGACGGGTTCGAGGACGGGCTGTTCGAGGCCTGGCGCAAGGACGAGACGTTCATCCTCAACCAGCCCGAGCGGCAGGGCGCCACGGTGCTGGTCGCCGGACCCGACTTCGGCACCGGCTCCTCCCGTGAGCACGCCGTCTGGGCACTGCAGAACTACGGCTTCAAGGCCGTGATCTCCTCCCGCTTCGCCGACATCTTCCGCGGCAACTCGCTGAAGAACGGCCTGCTCACGGTCGTTCTGGAGCAGCAGACCGTGGACGCGCTGTGGGAGCTCACCGAGAACGACCCGCAGGCCGAGATCACCGTCGACCTGGAGAGCCGCGAGGTCCGCGCCGAGGGCATCACCGCTTCCTTCGAGCTCGACGAGAACTCCCGCTGGCGGCTGCTGAACGGCCTGGACGACATCTCGATCACCCTGCGGAACGAGGCGGACATCGCCGCCTACGAGGCGAAGCGCCCTGCGTTCAAGCCGCGGACGCTCCCGGTCTGATCCCAGGCACGATCCACCGCCTTGGAGCAAGGCGACTTTCGGCCACCGCGACACTCCCTCTGTACCCCCGATCGGCCCGATCGGGGGTACAGCTGTGTCTGCACCCGAACGGCCCTGCCCACCCACTGTCCGGCTGCCAACTTCCCACGTTAAACGGGTGGTTGCTGGGGTACGCGAGTGGTACAGCCGCGACCTCCACGTGTGCCTGGAAGGCCGTTTGAGGCGTTAGTTGTCCCCTGGGCAGGCGACAACTCGCCCCAGATGGCACAATCTGTGCATGGAACACGACGGCCAACTCGAGCTCTATGCGGCAGTCGCGGGCCAACTCAAGGAAGCGCACACAAGAGTGCGCGCACTGCAAGTCCCGGAGGGCGTACGGATGGCGCTGACCCGGAAGCTGCTGGTCATTACGGCCGCGGCCAAACATGATCTCGCCGACGCGGCAAGGCGGCTGGAGCGGTTCACCGCGGACCTCGACGAGGGACGTCTCCCCGACGAGGAACGCTGAACACCTCTTACGTCGTCGAGTTCGTTGCGGCACAAGGGTGATAAGCCCGTTTCGTGTTTGATTTGCGGTATATATCTGCCTAACGTGCGAAAAAGCTTGAACACTTTGGTTCTGGCGATGTCTCCGAAGGGGAAGACGTGAACAAGGCGCAGCTCGTAGAAGCGATTGCCGACAAGATGGGCGGCCGCCAGCAGGCCGCCGACGCTGTCGACCATGTACTGGACGCCATCGTCCGCGCGGTCGTCTCGGGTGAGCGGGTCTCGGTCACCGGCTTCGGTTCGTTCGAGAAGGTCGACCGCCCGGCCCGGTACGCCCGCAACCCCCAGACGGGCGAGCGGGTTCGGGTCAAGAAGACCTCCGTTCCGCGCTTCCGCGCCGGTCAGGGCTTCAAGGACCTGGTCAGCGGCTCGAAGAAGCTCCCGCGTGGCGGCGAGGTCTCCGTCAAGAAGGCCCCGAAGGGCAGCCTGACCGGCGGTGCCGGAGCGACGGTCAAGAAGGCCGCCGCGAAGAAGGCGACCGCGAAGTCGGCCGCCGCGAAGAAGACCACCGCCAAGAAGGCGACGGCGAAGAAGGCCACCACGAAGACCGCGGCCGCGAAGAAGACCACCGCGAAGAAGGCGCCCGCCAAGAAGACCACGGCGACGTCCAAGACCACCGCCGCGAAGAAGACCACCGCGAAGAAGGCCCCGGCCAAGAAGGCGCCCGCCAAGAAGTCGACGGCGCGCAAGACCACCGCCAAGAAGACCACCGCCCGCAAGAAGTAAGGGCGCTGGGGTACTCACGCGCCGGGCCGGACTCCGCATGGAGTCCGGCCCGCGGCGTGTTCAGCCCGTGGTCAGAGGGTCTGCAGGGTCACCAGGGTGATCCGCGGGGCGTCTGTCGCGCCCTCCACCTCGATACGGACCCGCTGGCCCGGGCGCAGCAGCCTGAGACCGCCGGCGTCGAACGCGGCCGCGTCGAAGGGCACCGGGGTGCCGTCGTCCAGGAGCACCTGCCCGCTGCGGCTTTCGGGGTCGTACGTGTACGCGGTCGCCTGCATGGCCGCAGCCTACTGCCCGGGTATCAGCAACCGCGCGGCGGCCGCGGCCGTATGAGGGCCGACCCCCAGGGCCAGCGCGCTGCGCAGGTCGTCGCCGGTGTCCACGTCCTGGCGCACGGAATCCACCGTGGCGAGGGGTAGTTCCACGGCGCCGGAGGCGCGGTGCCGGGCCCGGGAATCCGTGCCGAAGGCCGGGCGCAATTCACGGCCCGGGGCGGCGGTCAGGAGGGTCGTGCCGATTGCGGCCGCGTCCGGGAGAAATGCACGCGGGAATTCAGCGGCGGCATCGAGTACCCGGGACAATTCCGAGGGCCGCAGGGCCGGAAGATCGGCGTTGAGCGCGGCCACCGCACGGGCCGGGCGGGCGGACCGTACGGCCCGCGTCGCGTGTGCGAGGGCGGCGTTGAGGCCGCCGCCCGGCTCGTCGGGAATGATCGCGGCGCCCAGTGCGGCCAGCTCGCGGCCCGCCCGGGCGTCGTCCGTGACGACTGCCACATCCCCTACCGCCGGGCAGGCCAGGGCGGCCGCCACGGTGTCCTGGGCGAAGGCCAGCGCCAGGTCCGGCCGCAGCCCGTCGTCCGCGGTGTCCGCAAGCCTGCTCTTGGCCTGGGCCAGGGGCTTCAGGGGTACGACCAGGGTCCACTGCACGGGTGTTCCGTCCTCCTCTTGTCGCCGTCATTGTCACCCGGGGCATCGGGATGGCGTCGTGCCGGGGCGTACGGTGTTCTCGACAGACCGGCGGCCTGGGGCGACACTTGTGCGGCCCCCCGTGGCCCCGGCTTCAGGCCCTAGAGGAAGGTGTCCGCGTGCCCCGCCGCAGAATCGGCTTCTGGTACCGCTTCGCCGCGGTGATCTGCAAACCGCCGCTGGTGGTTCTGCTCAGGCGGGACTGGCGTGGAATGGAGCACATTCCGGCAGAGGGTGGATTTATCACCGCGGTGAACCATAATTCGCACATCGACCCCTTCGCTTACGCGCACTTTCAGTACAACACCGGGCGCGTCCCGCGATTCCTCGCAAAGAGCGGGCTCTTCAAGAAGGGATTCGTCGGCGCCGCGATGCGGGGCACCGGGCAGATCCCCGTCTACCGCGAGAGCACGGACGCGCTGAGCGCCTTCCGGGCCGCGATCGAAGCCGTGGACCGCGGGGAATGCGTCGCCTTCTATCCCGAGGGCACCCTCACCCGCGACCCGGACGGCTGGCCCATGACCGGCAAGACCGGGGCCGCGCGGGTCGCCCTGCAGACCAAGTGCCCGGTGATCCCCGTCGCCCAGTGGGGCTGCAACGAGGTGCTGCCGCCGTACGCGAAGAAGCCGCATCTGCTGCCGCGCAAGACGCACCGCGTGCTCGCCGGTCCGCCCGTGGACCTCGCGCGGTTCTACGACCGGGAGATGACCGCGGACCTGCTCAAGGAGGCCACGGAGGTCATCATGGCCGCCGTGACCGCCCAGCTGGAGCAGATCCGCGGCGAGAAGGCGCCGGAGAGGCCGTACGACCCGCGCCGGGAGCGGATCGAGCAGCGGCGCCGCACGCAGACACAGACGCAGGTGCATCAGAAGTCCGGGCAGACCGTGCAGGAAGAGGGGCTGGGCAAGTGAGCAAGCCGGTCAAGGCGGCGGTCCTGAGCGCCGGTTCGTGGGGTACGGCCTTCGGCATGGTGCTCGCCGACGCGGGGTGCGAGGTCACCCTGTGGGCGCGCCGCCCGGAGGTCGTGGAGGCGATCAACTCCACGCGGACCAATCCCGACTACTTCCCGGGCGTCGAGCTCCCGGAGAACGTGCGGGCCACCACCGATCCCGCGCAGGCCGCCGCGGACGCCGATTTCACGGTCCTGTCGGTCCCCTCGCAGACCCTGCGCGGCAACCTCGCCGAGTGGAGCCCGCTGCTGGCCCCGAACACGGTCCTGGTGTCGCTGATGAAGGGCGTGGAACTCGGCTCCGCGATGCGGATGAGCGAGGTCATCGACGACGTCGCCAAGGTCGGCCCGGACCGGATCGCCGTGGTGACCGGGCCCAACCTGGCCCGGGAGATCGCCGCGCGAATGCCGGCCGCGGCCGTGGTCGCCTGCACCGACGAGGCCGTCGTCCAGCGGCTCCAGGCCGCCTGCCACACGCCGTACTTCCGCCCGTACACCAACACGGACGTGGTGGGCTGCGAACTGGGCGGAGCCGTGAAGAACGTCATCGGCCTCGCCGTGGGCATCGCGGACGGCATGGGCCTCGGTGACAACGCCAAGGGCTCCCTCATCACCCGCGGCCTCGCCGAGACCACCCGGCTCGGTATGGCGCTCGGCGCCGACCCGCTGACCTTCTCCGGCCTCGCGGGCCTGGGCGACCTGGTGGCCACCTGCTCCTCGCCGCTGTCGCGCAACCACACCTTCGGTACCAACCTCGGCAAGGGCATGACCCTGCAGGAGACCATCGCGGTCACCAAGCAGACCGCCGAGGGCGTCAAGTCCTGCGAGTCGGTGCTGGATCTGGCCCGCAGGCACGGCGTCGACATGCCGATCACGGAGACGGTCGTCGGCATCGTGCACGAGGGCAAGCCCCCGGTGGTGGCCCTCAAGGAGCTGATGTCGCGCAGCGCGAAGCCCGAACGACGCTGAGCGAAACGAGGCCGGCGGCGCTTACTACCGGCCTTACCAACGGGTACGCTCAACGCGATATGAGCACCGAGAACCTCCCCCAAAGCCCCGAGCAGCCGCCTCGCAAGCCGCGTGTGGCCGTCGTGTTCGGCGGTCGCAGCTCCGAACACGGGATCTCCGTGGTCACCGCCGGCGCCGTCCTCCAGGCCATCGACCGGGCGAAGTACGACGTCCTGCCGATCGGCATCACCCAGGACGGGCGTTGGGCGCTCACGGCGGACGAACCGGAGCGGATGGCGATCGTCGACCGGCGTCCGCCGAGCGTCGACCTGCTCGCCGAGTCCGCCGAGGGCGCGGTGATCCTCCCGGTCGACCCCGCCAGCCGCGAAGTCGTCTACAGCGAGCCGGGTTCGGTCCCCAAGGCGCTCGGCGAGGTCGACGTGGTCTTCCCGGTGCTGCACGGCCCGTACGGCGAGGACGGCACGCTCCAGGGCCTCCTGGAGCTCTCCGGCGTCCCGTACGTGGGTTCGGGTGTGCTCGCCTCGGCCGTGGGCCAGGACAAGGAGTACATGAAGCGGGTGTTCACCTCGTTCGGGCTGAAGGTGGGCCCGTACGTGGTGGTGCGCCCGCGCGAGTGGGAGCAGAACCAGGCGGCCGCCCGCAAGAAGATCGTCGACTTCGCCGGCGAGCACGGCTGGCCGCTGTTCGTGAAGCCCTCGCGGGCCGGTTCGTCGATCGGCATCACCAAGGTCGAGGACCTCTCCGGCCTCGACGAGGCCATCGCCGAGGCCCAGCGGCACGACCCCAAGGTCCTCGTGGAGGCCGCGCTGCGCGGCCGTGAGATCGAGTGCGGCGTCCTGGAGTTCGAGGACGGCCCCCGGGCCTCCCTGCCCGCGGAGATCCCCCCGCCCGAGACGCAGGCGTACTACGACTTCGAGGCCAAGTACATCGACTCCACCCCGGGTCTCGTCCCGGCGCCCCTCACCCCGGAGGAGACGGCCGAGGTCCAGCGCCTGGCGGTCGACGCCTTCGAGGCGGCGTCCTGCGAGGGCCTGGTCCGCGCGGACTTCTTCCTCACCGAGGACGGCGAGTTCGTGATCAACGAGATCAACACGATGCCCGGCTTCACGCCCATCTCGATGTATCCGCAGATGTGGCAGGCCAGCGGGGTGAGCTACCCGGAGCTGATCGACCGGCTGGTGCAGGCGGCACTGCGCCGCTCCACGGGCCTGCGCTGAATCAACCCCCAAGGCGCGCGGGGAACAGCGCGATCAGCCACGAACGGCCCGCGGACTCAGGACAGGAGCACCGGCGCGGCGCTCAGGAGGCGATCCCCTCGGGGATCGCCTTCTTCACGGCGGCGGCCAGATCGATCAGCACACTCGAGCTGTCCACGCCCTCCGGCGCCCGGACCTCGACGTAGGCCTCACGGTTGGCGGTGGTGAACCGGTGCCCGTCGTCACCCTGCTTCTCCATCAGCCAGTCCACGCCGTTCACACCCCCGGCGACGGCATCCGGATCATGTCCGTCCGCCACCTTCGGGTCGACCATCTTCGGCGGCTGCGGCACACCGCAGCGAAGTATGATCGCCGGGCTGCCCCAGCCCGCCGTCAGCGCCGACGCGGGCTCGGGATCCTCGCGGCGCTCACCGTCCACCTTCGCGGGCAGTACCTTGTCCAGGTTCCGGCACAGTTCCGCGACCTTCGCGTCCGGACTGGGAACCGCCGCCGATGCGCTGTCGTCTGCTGATGAGCAGCCCGCGACACTGATCAACAGCGCGACAGCGGGCAGCCGGAACACGCGGAAGACACAACGGTGCCGGTGACGGAAAGAGTTCACCGGCACAGGGTAGACGGGGGCTACAGATGGACGACCGGGCAGGTCAGGGTGCGGGTGATGCCGTCCACCTGCTGGACCTTGGCGACCACCATGCGGCCGAGGTCGTCGACGGTGTCGGCCTGGGCCCGCACGATGACGTCGTATGGTCCCGTCACGTCCTCGGCCTGGATGACCCCAGGGATCTTGCTGATCGTCTCGGCGACGACCGAGGCCTTCCCGACCTCGGTCTGGATCAGGATGTACGCCTGTACCACGGAACCTCCAGGGCGGCCACGAGGATCATGTGGGGAAAAGGAACGCCACGGTATCGCGTCGCCGCTCGCCGCGGGGAGACCTGCGGGGACCGGGTCTTGCGCGCCGGGGTGCAGGTCCGGCAGAACTTGACGGTCACTTCGACCGTAGCGAGGACTGAGATGCCTCGCGACCGGGCACGGACAGGGACAGAAGGGGCGAAAGGGCAATGAAGGGCACTGTTGGTGAGCTCGGTGAGTTCGGGCTCATCAGGGAGCTCACCTCCCGTCTGACCACCACCCCGGCGGTCCGGGTCGGCCCCGGCGACGACGCCGCCGTGGTGGCCGCGCCCGACCGCAGGGTCGTGGCGAGCACGGACATCCTGGTGGAGGGCCGGCACTTCCGCCGCGACTGGTCGACGGCCTACGACGTGGGCCGCAAGGCGGCCGCGCAGAACCTCGCCGACATCGCCGCCATGGGCGCCGTGCCGACCGCGCTGCTGCTCGGCCTGGTCGTCCCGGCCGAACTTCCGGTGACCTGGCCGAGCGAGCTGATGGACGGTCTGCGCGACGAATGCCAGGTGGCGGGCGCCGCCGTGGTCGGCGGTGACGTCGTACGCGGCGACTCGATCATGGTGTCGATCACCGCGCTCGGCGATCTGCGCAACCAGGAGCCGGTGACGCGGGCGGGTGCCCAGCCCGGCGACCTCGTCGCGGTGACCGGCTGGCTGGGCTGGTCGGCGGCCGGGTACGCGGTGCTGTCCCGGGGGTTCCGCTCGCCGCGGGCGTTCGTGGAGGCGCACCGGCGGCCCGAACCGCCGTACCACGCGGGCCCCGCCGCCGCCGGGCTCGGGGCGACCGCGATGTGCGACGTGAGCGACGGGCTGATCGCCGACCTCGGGCACATCGCCGAGGCGAGCAAGGTGCGGATCGACATCCGCTCCGGGGCGATCGACATCCCGTCCCAGATGAACGACATCGGGCAGGCCGTCGGAGTCGACCCCATGCAGTGGGTGCTGACCGGGGGAGAGGACCACGCGATCGTGGCGACCTTCCCGCCGGACGTGAAGCTGCCCGCCCGCTGGAAGGTCATCGGCGAGGTCCTCAACCCCTCGGCGCTGCCCCAGGTGACGGTCGACGGGGCGCCGTGGACCAGCAAGGGCGGCTGGGACCACTTCGGCGGGGACATAGAGTCATGATCCCCAACGTCCTGACGGTGGCGGGCTCGGACTCCGGCGGCGGCGCGGGCATCCAGGCCGACCTCAAGACCATGCTCGCGCTCGGCGTGCACGGCATGAGCGTCGTGACGGCGGTGACCGCGCAGAACTCCCTCGGCGTGCAGGGGGCTTGGGAACTGCCGGTGGAGGCCGTGCGGGCCCAGTACCGCAGCGTCGTCGACGACATCGGGGTCCAGGCGGTCAAGACCGGGATGCTGGCCTCCGCGGAACTCGTGGAGGCGGTCGCCGAGTTGATCGGGGGGACGGCCGCCCCGGCGGTCGTCGACCCGGTGGGCGTCTCCAAGCACGGCGACGCCCTGCTCGCCGCCTCCGCACTGGACTCCGTTCGTACGAAGCTGCTTCCGGTGGCGACGGTCGCCACACCGAACCTCGACGAGGTGGCCCAGATCACGGGCGTACGGGTCGCGTCGGAGGGGGAGATGCGGGGTGCCGCGGCGGCTGTCCTCGAGTACGGGCCGCACTGGGTGCTGATCAAGGGTGGACACCTGCCCGGGGACGCCGTCGATCTGCTCACCGACGGCTCCGAGGAGTACTGGCTTCGCGCGCCGCGGCACGACAACCGCCACACCCACGGCACCGGCTGCACCCTCGCCTCCGCGATCGCCTCCCAGCTGGCCAAGGGGCAGTCCGTGCCGGAGGCGGTGGCGGCTGCCAAGGAGTACGTCACGGGGGCCGTCGCGGCCGGGTTCGCGCTCGGCGGGGGGATCGGGCCGGTGGATCATGGCTGGCGCTTCCGCCGAGACGGCGGCACGGCACACCGCGAAAGCCGGTAGGGCACGGCAAAGAGCCGGTCCACCAGAGGTGGACCGGCTCTGCAGCGAACCAGCAGTGGCCGCGCGCTAGCTGAGCGTCAGCGCGAGACCTTGCCGGCCTTGATGCACGAGGTGCAAGCGTTCACGCGCTTCGGCGTCCCGCCCACCACGGTACGCACACGCTGGATGTTCGGGTTCCAGCGGCGGGACGTACGGCGGTGCGAGTGCGAGATGTTGTTGCCGAAGCCCGGCCCCTTGCCGCAGACGTCGCAGTTGGCAGCCACGGGTCACTCCAAAGACTTCAGATGCACTTACGGTTGATCCCGGCAGGCCGGGATCAAGATTCTCGGGCTGTGAGCAGCCGGTCGAAATCTGAGTGGCGTTGCCAGGGGGAAGGCCCGATCAGATCGGGCAACCGGAGCAGCATACAACGGCTGCACCCGTAGAACGAAACTACCATGGCAGCTCAGGGGCCCGGTCCCCTCCCTCTTCCGGTGAACACCGTCCCGGGGTCTACGCTGCGTGCCACGTCCAGCAGCTCAGGGAGGCGTAGTGGCGCAGCTGCCGCAGACATTCTTCGATGCTCTCGCGGTGCGCACCTGGTGCGGTCTCGCGCTCGAGACACTGGGGCGGGCGCGTGAGGAGATCGACGCGATCAACGTCTATCCCGTGGCGGACGGCGACACCGGCACCAACCTGTATCTGACCGTGGAGTCGGCGGTCGCCGCGGTCGAGGCGGTGTTCGCGGGGCACGCGGCGGGGTCCGAAGCCGTGGTGGGCCCCGGCGCCGCGAGCTCCGGGGAGCCGACGCTCGCCGACGCCGCCCGGGCGATGGCGCACGGGGCGCTCATCGGTGCCCGCGGGAACTCCGGGACGATCCTCGCCCAGCTCCTGCGCGGCATGGCCCAGGTGCTGGCCGCCGACGACACCGCCCGCGCCGACGGCCAGGGCCTGCGGCTCGCTCTGCGGCATGCGGCCGACTCCGCCCGCAGGGCCGTCGCCCACCCCGTCGAGGGCACCGTCCTCACGGTCGCCTCGGCCGCCGCCGACGCCGCCGACGGTGCGGAGGGCGACTGCGGGACCGTGGCCCGTGCGGCGTACGACGGAGCCCGCACGGCCCTCGCCGCGACCCCCCGCCAGCTGCCCGTTCTGGAACGCGCCGGAGTGGTCGACGCCGGCGGCCGGGGACTGGTCGCGGTGCTCGGGGCGCTGGTGGAGACGTTCACGGGGGAGAGGGAGCGGGGGGTGGCGGGGAGCGCGTGCACCGGCCCCTTCGGGGATCCCCACACGCGTGGGGACGCCGCTGAAGACCCCCAGAAGGCCGGCGAGCTCCTGGGCGAGTGCACCGACGGCGCCGCCGCTCCGCCCGGCCAGGAGGGGCCCGCCTTCGAGGTGATCTACCTCCTGGAGGCCGGGGACGCCGCCGTGGAGCGGCTGCGCGAGCGACTCGACGCCCTCGGGGACTCCCTCGTCGTGGTCGGCGGCGACGGGCTGTGGAACGTCCACGTCCATGTCGACGACGCGGGTGCCGCCGTCGAGGCCGGCATCGAGGCCGGGCGGCCTTACCGGATCCGCATCACACACTTCGGCGCGGGCGACGTGCACACCACCGGCGCCGAGCGGCGCCCCCGGGAGCGCGCCCAGCGGGCCGTCGTGGCCGTCGTGCCCGGCGAGGGCCTGGCCGGGCTGTACACCGAGGCCGGCGCGACGACCGTACTCGCCCGCCCCGGGGAGCCGCCCGCGAGCGGCGAGCTCGTCCAGGCCGTCCGGCGGGCCCATGCGCGCGAGGTCGTGCTGCTGCCCAACGACGCCGACCTGCGCCACACCGCCGCGGCGGCGGCCGAGCAGGTCCGCACGGAGGGCATCCGGGTGGCCCTGATCCCGACCCGCTCGGCGGTCCAGGGCATCGCGGCGCTGGCCGTGCACGAGCCGGACCGCCGCTTCGACGAGGACGTCGTGTCCATGACCTCCGCCGCCGGGGCCACCCGCTACGCCGAGGTCACCGTCGCCGAACGCCAGTCCTGGACGATGGCCGGCATCTGCCAGGCCGGCGACGTCCTGGGCCTGATCGACGGGGACGTGGCCGTGATCGGCTCTGACATCGCGGTGACCGCCGAGACCGTTCTGGACCGCATGCTCTCGGCCGGGGGCGAGATGGTCACCCTGGTCCTCGGCGACGACGTCCCCGACACCGTCGCCGAGCATCTGGAAGGCCGGGTGCGCGAGGGGTACCTCGCCGTCGACACGGTCGTCTACCGGGGCGGACGGCAGGGCTCCCTGCTCCTCATCGGCGTGGAGTAGGGCCGGGCCTCAGGCCCGCCGCTCCGTCAGGAGCCGCAGCAGCTGCTCCGCCTCCGTCCGGCGGACCAGCACCGCCTCGCCCTCACCGTCCCCGTCGCCCGTCTCCGCGCCCCCGAGTCCGTCGTACGCCGCAAGCACCGCACGCGCGCGGGCCATCGCGTCGGCGGGGCGGTCCAGGTCGGCCTCCAGCCGGCCCGCTGCGAGTTCCGCGCCGGTGCGGCTGTGCAGGGCCCCGTCCCCGAGGGAGGCGAACAGGTCGGCCGACCGCACCACGTGGACCAGTGCCTCCTCCAACACCTCGCGGGCCGTCGCACCTTCGGCGTCCGCCGATACGGAGCGGGCCAGCAGATCGCCGAACTGCCGGTGGGTGTGGCCGAGTTCGGTGACCAGCTGCTGCCGGGCCTCCTCGTCGGGCGCCGCTTCCCGCGCCGCCTCGCACTCCCGGACCGCGTCCGCCATCAGGCCGCGTGCCTCCGCCAGCCCGTCCCCGGCGCTGAGCGCCAGCCAGGCGCGGGCGCGCAGGGAGCGGATCAGACCGTGGGGGTTGCCGAGTCCGCGCCACAGGTCGCCCGCGCGGGCGTAGGCGCGGTCCGCCTCGGCGGGCAGTCCGGCCTGTCCGAGGGACTCCCCGGCCAGGTGGGCGAGGGTGGCGTGGTCGTGCTGCTCGGGCCAGTGCCGGGCGATCTCGGCGGCCTGCAGTCGCCGTTCGGCGGCGGCGCGGTGCTCGCCGAGCTCGCTCAGACAGTCGCCGAGCCACCACTGCGTCTGCACGACCGCCCCGTCGCCGTGCGTCTCGACGGTCAGGTCGGGCAGCGCCGACTCCAGTACCTCAGCGGCCTCGGCCCACCGACCCTGCCGCAGCAGGAGCCCGCCGAGCTGCTGTCGCGCCCAGGCACCCAGCGTCGCCGACTCGCCCGCCGCGTCGGCCCAGTGGGCGGCCTCCAGGGCGTGCCGGGCGGCCTCCGCGGCCTCCCCCCGGCCGCCGATGACCTCGGCCAGCTGGAGGTGCAGCTGGGCCCGTCCGGGCGCCTCCAGATGCGATCCGCCGTGCTCCAGGGCCGCCTGCAGTGCCCGTTCCGCCTCCGCCATGTGGCCGAGGTGGTGGGCGAGGGAGGCCAGCCGGGCCTCGTACTCCACCGCGAACCACGGCAGCCCCGCCGCGACGAACGCCGCCGCGCCCCGTGCGAACAGCTCCGCGGCCGTCTCCAGGTCCCCGGCCAGCCCCGCCAGCTCCCCGAGCATCGCCTGTGCCTCGGCGACCCGCGCGGCCAGCCGCACGTCCTCCCCGGTCCGGCCGTCGACGAGCGCGAGGACCTCCCGTACGGCGGCCTCGGCCTCGGCGAGAGCCGCCCCGTCTCCCTCGGCCTCATGGGCCCGGCGCGTCAGGATCCGCGCCCGGCTCATCACGACGGACACCGTCTGCCGTGTCCCCGTGCCGTCGGCGGCGTACAGCGCGAGAACCTCGTCGTACGGACCGGTCACCGCCGCGACGGCGCCGTCCACGTCACCCCCGAGCGCGCGGACGTACGCCCCACGCGCGCGTGCGGCCAGGGCCTCGCCCGGATCGCCCGCCTCCGTGTAGAGGCTCGCGGCCCGTTCGAAGAGCTCGGTGCCCTCCGGGCCGAGGGACATGGCCTCGTGGTCGGCCATCTCGGCACGGTCGCGCGGGTCCAGCTCGACGCCCTCCGCGGCCTCGGCGGCCGCCGCCCACGCCTCCACGGCGTTCGGCCGCAGGGTGTCCGACAGCCGCCGTGCCTCGGCCAGCAGCGCGGGCAGGTCCGCCCGCCCGGTACCGGAGGCCCGCGGGGGCACGGCCACCTGGGGAGCGGGTGGCGGGACCGGCCGTACCGACCGCACTCCGAGCGGCAGCCGCTCCGCGAGCGGTCGCCGCGCCATACGCGCGCGTGCCCGCTCGCTGACGTGCGCCGTGCCGTTGCGTGCGTCGAAGCGTGCCGCCAGGGCGAGGGCCTCCCCACGCGCGCGCGTGGCGAGTTCGCGGGCGGTCCACTCCCGGTCCGCCGGGCCCGGGACCTGCCGGTCGCCCAGCCCGAGCCCGGTCAGGCGGTCCATGAGCAGGGCCACCACACTCATGAAGTCCAGCTTGCTCTGCGGCTGCCCGTCGTCCGTGAAGTACGCCGGCCGCTCCGCGAGCAGCTCCAGCCCCCGCGCCTCGTTGCCGGTCAGCGCGCAGAACTCCACGTGCTCGGCGTAGGCGCCCCGCATGCTCTCCATCGCCCGGACGAGCCGGAAGCCCCGCAGATGGTGGGCCCGGGCCTCGTCCGGGCGCCCCAGCCGCAACAGCGGCAGAAGGGAGGACGCGAGGGCCGAGTGCGGCTCGTGGGCGCAGGCGTACTCGCCCTCCAGCACCGGCCGCCACAGCTCCAGCGCCTCCGCGTCCCGCCCCTGCTCCGCCAGCCACCAGCCCTGCCCGTGCAACTCGCAGGCGTGGCAGTCGGCCATGCTGTCCCGGTCGGCGGCCAGCCACGCGGCGTACGCCCGCTCGGCCCTCTCCACGTCCCCGACCTGCGCGGCCACACTGTGCTCGGCGCTGCGCACGGCCCGCTCGGAATGCCCGGCGAGCCGGTAGCGGTGCTCCATCTCGCCGAGCCACTTCTCGATCGACGCGAGCGGGATGTGCGGCTGGTCGAGCATGCCGGCCGAGACCCACTTGAAGACCCAGTGCAGCGAGTGGGTCTCGTACGCGTCGAAGTCCTCGGGCCGTTCGTCCCACAGGCGCAGCAGACGCGCGAAGGGAACGAACATCTTCCCCTTCTCGGAGCTGTAGTTGTAGACCTTCAGCTGGTGGCCGAGCGCCTCGATCACGGCGAGCGGGGTGTTCAGCTTCTCGGCCGCCGTCAGCAGCTCCTCCGCGCGCGCGTTGCGGGCCGGACCCTCCGGCTGCCCGGAGTTCTCCGCCATCGCCTCGCGCAGGGTGTCGAAGTCCGTGATCTCCGTCATGCCTGGCCGTCCTCGCTGTGCGTGGCCCACTCCAGGAGGCCGATGAACGCGCGGTTGAGCAGCGCCGAGTCGGCCGGCCTGAGCGGCCGCTGCGCCATCAGCAGCGCCTGCCCGTACAGCGACTCCGTGGCGGTGCCGATCAGCTCCGGGTCGGGCAGCGCGCTGATCCGCCGCACGAGCGGGTTGAGATGGTTGAGCACCAGACGCGCGCGGGGCGCACTGCCGCGCAGGGAGCCGAGGATGCCCGCCCACAGGTCGTCGGCCTGCGCCTCGGCGTCCGCCCGGGCCTGCTCGTGCCGGACGTCCCGGTCGTCGAGGTGGAGCGCGGGCACGGAGAGCGGGTGGAAGGCCCGCAGGACGACGTCACAGCCGAGCGGGTCGAGCCGGGCCCGGGCCGCCGCCAGGAAGCCGGACAGGGCCAGCTCCTCGGCCGGGTCGACCGCGTCCAGATGCGCGGTCACGGTCTCCGCGTCCAGCTCGGCGACCACCGCCCCCGGCCGCACCGACGGCAGCGCCTCCACCAGCTCGCTGTCGTACGTGTAGCCGCCGTTGATCACGCCGATGCCCTGCGCGGACGCGATCGGCGCGACCTGCCGGTACTCCTCGACGGTCCGCGTGAAGTGCACTACCGGGTGCCGCTGTGCGAACTCCTCCAGCGACAGCCGCCCGTCGGTCGTCTCGAACGGCAGCCACGGCAGCATCGTGCGCAGCATCTCCCGGTCGTGCCGGGCCAGGGACTTCACGCCCAGGTGGTGCACCGACAGGAACGCGGCCAGCCGCTCCGGGTCACCGGCCGCCAGCCCCGTCAGCCAGGCCCGGATCCGCTCGCCCAGCGCCTCCCGTACGGCCGCCAGCGTCTCGTCCTCGTACAGCGCCTCGCGTGACGCCGTGGGCCGCAGGCTGTCGGTGTCGAGCACACAGCGCACGAAGAACGCCCAGTCGGGCAGCAGCTGTTCGGCCCGCTCGGTCAGCAGCATGCCCTTCAGGTGCACGCGGTGCCCCGCCCGCTGGGCCGGGCTGACCGCCGACGGCAGCACGTACGCCACCCCGCGGACACCGGCCAGCGGCACGGACAGGTCGATCGTGTCCAGCGGGGTGAAGCCGAACACGTCGTGGCAGTGCCGGGCGAGGGCGACACGGCGGGCGGCCGGGCCCGGATACGGACGGTCCCAGGGCGCCGGGAGATCGGTGACGGTCTCCTCGCCGACCCGGACGTCGTACGGCAGCAGCGACCCGAACTCCCGGGCGAGCGCCTCGACCCGCTCGGGTGTGAGCCACTGCGCGGCACCCGCCCGGGCCACCAGATGCACGGTCGTGCCCGGTTCGGGCCGCTCGGCGTCCGGCAGCGTCCGCACGGTGTACGAACCGTCGTCGGACGCCGTCCACTCCACCGGCGGTGCCCCGGGCGTACGGGCACTGCGGCTGACCACCCGGATCCGCTCGGCGACGACGAAGCAGGCCAGCAACCCGATGCCGAACTGCCCGAGGAAGCCGGACCGGGCCTCCTCGAGCCCCTCGGCGCGCTTGGAGCTGCGCCCGATGGTGGCCAGCAGACTGTGCAGATCCGCCTCGGTGAGCCCGACGCCCGTGTCCTCGACCCGCAGGGCGCCGCCCTCAGCGTGCAGCAGGACCCGGGCGGGGGCACCGGGCTCGTCCGCGCGTCTGGCCGTGATGGCGTCCACGGCGTTCTGCAGCAGCTCGCGCAGATACACCCTGGGACTGGAGTAGAGGTGGTGGGAGAGCAGGTCCACCAGACCACGCAGGTCGACCTGGAACGTATGAGGTGACTGGGGCGAAGGGGAGGGCTGGGATGCCGGTGAGGTCTGGGAGTCCATCTTCACGGCGCCGGTGGGGGACTCGCGACGGCGCGGGGTCGGGCGGTCCCGTGGGGCGGTGACCGCGAATGAGGGCCGGGAGCGCGTCATCCTAAGGCCCGAACCAGCCGCCTGACCAGGGGTTTCCGGGATCTTTACGGCGATCCGGCCGCGGCCTGGAAGCCATTGTCAGTGGCGTGGTGTGCAATGGATCTCGTGCCCGCACTGGAAGAACCCCTGCGACAACCGCTGAAGTCGGTGCTCGGCCCCGCCACCGCGAAGGTGATGGCCGAGCACCTCGGCCTGCTCACCGTCGGCGACCTCCTCCACCACTACCCGCGCAGATACGAGGAGCGCGGCCAGCTCACCCACCTCGCCGACCTCCCCATGGACGAGCACGTGACGGTGGTCGCGCAGGTCGCCGACGCCCGTCTGCACACCTTCGCCTCCGCCAAGGCCCCGCGCGGCAAGGGCCAGCGCCTGGAGGTCACGATCACGGACGGCAGCGGCCGGCTCCAACTGGTCTTCTTCGGCGCAGGCGTCCACAAGCCCCACAAGGAACTCCTGCCGGGCACGCGCGCGATGTTCGCGGGCAAGGTCTCCGTCTTCAACCGCCGCCTCCAACTCGCGCATCCAGCCTACGAGTTGCTGCGCGGCGACCCAGAGGAGTCGGTGGAGACCTGGGCGGGCGCCCTCATCCCGATCTACCCCGCCACCGCCAAGCTGG
Organism: Streptomyces sp. NPDC057424; assembly: GCF_042803315.1. NCBI lineage: Bacteria > Bacillati > Actinomycetota > Actinomycetes > Kitasatosporales > Streptomycetaceae > Streptomyces > Streptomyces sp. NPDC057424. The sequence continues at coordinate 43,593 of NZ_JBHVCP010000027.1, read as the reverse complement.
AGTCCTGGAAGATCGGCAAGGCGATCCAGACGGTCCTGCCCACCGCCCAGGAGGCGGTCGACCCGCTCCCGGACAGCCTGCGCCAGGGCCGCGGCCTGGTCCCGCTCCCCGAAGCCCTCCTCAAGATCCACCGCCCGCACACCAAGGCGGACATCGAGGACGCCCGCTCCCGCCTCAAGTGGGACGAGGCCTTCGTCCTCCAGATCGCCCTGGCCCGCCGCCGCCACGCGGACGCCCAACTCCCCGCCGTCCCCCGCAAACCCGCCCCCGACGGCCTCCTCACCGCCTTCGACGCCCGTCTCCCCTTCACTCTCACCGACGGCCAGCAGCGCGTCTCCCGGGAGATCTTCGACGACCTGGCCACCGACCATCCGATGCACCGGCTGCTGCAGGGGGAGGTGGGATCGGGCAAGGCCCAGCCCCTCGACTCGCTGGTACTCACTCCCACGGGTTTCCGCCGCATGGGCGACCTGCGAGTCGGGGACGAAGTGGTGGTGCCGGACGGGGAGATCGCGCTGATCGACGGCGTCTTCCCTCAGGGAGAACGCGACGTGTGGCGCATCGTTCTGTCCGACGGGAGTTCCGTCGAGTGCGATGACGAACACCTTTGGATCGTCGGCACCAGTTGCGGATGGCATCGCGGTCAGGCACCCAAGGTCATGGCGACTCGGGAGATCCGTCTCGACACGTTCCAGGCCGACGGTTCATCGAAGTGGTACATCCCCGTGGCCAAGCCGGTCGACCTGGGTGGCGACGCGGGTCTGCCCCTCGACCCGTACCTGCTCGGTGTACTGCTCGGAGACGGTTCGTTCCGGCGCAATCTCCGGCTCTCCACCGTCGACGCGGAGATTCATGACGCGGTGGCCGCTGCTGTAGCGCCTGCATGTCGGACGGTACCGGTGAGGGGAGCCCCCTGCGGCTTCACGATTCAGCTCATGGAGCGGGCCGGGGGCATGCGGAACCCCGTGATCCAGGCCCTGCGTGAATTGGACCTGTGGGGAGTGACGTCCCACGGCAAGTTCGTCCCGGACGATTTCAAGAACGCGTCGATCAAGGACCGTCTCGCACTGTTGCAAGGGCTCATGGATGCGGACGGCACCGTCGACGCCGACGGCACGAGCATCTCCCTCTGCTCCGCTTCACGCCGGCTCGCGGAGGACGTCGCCTGGCTCGTCCGCTCTCTCGGCGGCCGGGCACGGGTGCTCCCGAAGAAGTCCGCCTACAACGTGTCGGTCGCCCTGCCCGACGAGTACGCCCCGTTCCGGCTTGCGCGCAAGGCCGGTCGCGTGCGTCCGATGCCGAAGTGCAACACGTTCCGGCGCGGCATCCGGGCGGTCGAGTACGTGGGGCGGAAGCCCGTCCAGTGCATCAGCGTCGCCCACCCCGGCCATGCCTACGTCACCGACAACTTCACCGTCACCCACAACACCATGGTGGCGCTCCGCGCCATGCTCGCCGTGGTCGACGCGGGCGGGCAGGCCGCCATGCTCGCGCCCACCGAAGTGCTCGCGCAGCAGCACCACCGGTCCATCGTCGAGATGATGGGCGAGCTGGCCGAGGGCGGCATGCTGGGCGGTGCCGAGCGGGCCACCAAGGTCGTGCTGCTCACCGGTTCCATGGGAGCGGCCGCCCGGCGGCACGCCCTGCTCGACCTCACCACCGGCGAAGCCGGCATCGTCATCGGCACGCACGCGCTGATCGAGGACAAGGTGCAGTTCCACGACCTGGGCCTGGTCGTGGTCGACGAACAGCACCGCTTCGGCGTCGAGCAGCGCGACGCCCTGCGCGGCAAGGGCGCACAGCCCCCGCACCTGCTGGTCATGACCGCCACACCCATCCCGCGCACGGTCGCCATGACCGTCTTCGGTGACCTGGAGACCTCCGTCCTCGACCAGCTCCCGGCCGGCCGGTCGCCGATCGCCAGCCATGTGGTCCCGGCCGCCGACAAGCCCCACTTCCTGTCCCGCGCGTGGGAAAGGGTCCGCGAGGAGGCGGAGAACGGTCACCAGGCGTACGTGGTCTGCCCCCGCATCGGCGACGAGGAGGACGACCCCAGGAAGTCCGCCAGGAAGAAGTCCCCGGAGGACGAGGCGGAGAAGCGTCCGCCCCTCGCCGTCCTCGACGTGGCCGACCAGCTGGCCAAGGGCCCCCTCCAGGGCCTCCGGGTCGAGGTGCTGCACGGCAGGATGCACCCGGACGACAAGGACGCCGTCATGCGCCGCTTCGCCGCCGGCGAGACCCATGTCCTGGTCGCCACGACGGTCATCGAGGTCGGCGTCAACGTCCCCAACGCCACCGCCATGGTGATCATGGACGCCGACCGGTTCGGTGTCTCCCAACTCCACCAGCTGCGCGGCCGCGTGGGCCGTGGCTCGGCTCCCGGCCTCTGCCTCTTGGTCACCGAGATGCCCGAGGCGAGCCCGGCCCGCCAGCGCCTCGGCGCGGTCGCCTCCACCCTCGACGGCTTCGAACTCTCCCGCATCGACCTCGAACAACGCCGTGAGGGCGACGTCCTCGGCCAGGCCCAGTCGGGCGCCCGCACCAGCCTCAGGATGCTCGCGGTCATCGAGGACGAGGAGATCATCGCGGAGGCGAGGCAGGAGGCGGCAGCCGTCGTGGCGGCCGACCCGGAGCTGACCGGCCTTCCCGGCTTGCGCACGGCTCTGGATGCCCTTCTGGACGAGGAGAGAGAGCAGTACCTGGACAAGGGGTGAGGGTGACGGGCCCCCAAGGGGCGCGGGGAACCGCGCGACCAGCCACACTGATACCTGAAGCCGCCCACGACCAAGGACCACAGATGACCCGCGTGATCGCCGGCACAGCCGGCGGACGTCGCCTGGCAGTACCCCCGGGCACCGGCACCCGCCCCACCTCCGACCGCGCACGCGAGGGTCTCTTCTCCACCTGGCAGTCCCTCCTCGGCGGCCCCCTGGAAGGCGAGCGGGTCCTCGACCTCTACGCCGGCTCAGGAGCCGTGGGCCTGGAGGCCCTCTCCCGGGGCGCCGGCCACACCCTCCTCGTCGAAGCCGACGCCAAGGCCGTCAGGACGGTCCGCGACAACGTGAAGAGCCTCGGACTCCCCGGCGCCGAGGTCAGATCGGGCAAAGCGGAACAGATCATCCGCACGCCGGCCCCCGGCGACCCGTACGACCTCGTCTTCCTCGACCCCCCGTACGCCGTCACGGACGACGATCTTCGGGAGATCCTCCTCACACTCCGCTCAGAGGGCTGGCTCGCCGATGAAGCCCTCGTCACCGTGGAGCGCAGCACCAGAGGCGGTGAATTCCGGTGGCCCGAGGGTTTCGAACCCCTCCGGGCCCGTCGCTACGGCGAGGGAACGTTTTGGTACGGTCGCGCCGCCTCTACGTGCGAAGACGCACGATGACCGGACCGGAGAGCGAGGGATCACAAGTGCGCCGCGCCGTCTGTCCCGGGTCGTTCGACCCGATCACCAACGGACACCTCGACATCATCTCCCGCGCCTCCAGGCTGTACGACGAGGTCTACGTCGCGGTGATGATCAACCAGGCCAAGAAGGGCCTGTTCGAGATCGAGGAGCGGATCGACCTGATCCGCCGGGTCACCGCCGAGTACGGCAACGTCCGCGTGGAGGCCTTCCACGGCCTGCTCGTCGACTTCTGCAAGCAGCGCGACATCCCCGCCATCGTCAAGGGCCTGCGCGCGGTCAGCGACTTCGACTACGAGCTGCAGATGGCCCAGATGAACAACGGCCTCTCGGGTGTCGAGACCCTGTTCATCCCCACCAACCCCACGTACAGCTTCCTGTCGTCCTCCCTGGTCAAGGAGGTCGCGACCTGGGGCGGCGACGTCTCCCACCTGGTCCCGGCGGAGGTCCTCCAGGAGCTCACCCAGCGCCTGAGGAAGGACTGAACCCGCCCCGGGCGTCCCGCCGGGGCCTGACTGCCCGTCACCCGGTGTTCCGCGGCGACCCCGTGGCCGTACAGTCGTCCCGTCCGTCTCCAACGCATCTGTAGAGAGTGGCGAGCACACGGTGGACGTGCAGAAGAAGCTCGACGAGATCGTCACCGCGGTCTCCGGCGCCCGGTCCATGCCCATGTCGGCCTCGTGCGTGGTCAACCGCGCGGACCTGCTCGCGATGCTGGAAGAGGTGCGCGCGGCGCTGCCCGACTCCCTCGCCCAGGCCCAGGAGCTGATCGGTGGCCGCGAGCAGATGGTCGAGCAGGCCCGCCAGGAGGCCCAGCGGATCATCGAGAGCGCGCACGCCGAGCGCGGTTCGCTGATCTCCGGCACCGAGATCGCCCGCCGCTCCCAGGCCGAGGCCGACCGGATCCTGGCCGAGGCCCGGCAGGAGGCCGAGGAGATCCGCGCCGAGGCCGACGAGTACGTCGACTCCAAGCTCGCCAACTTCGAGGTCGTCCTCACCAAGACCCTGGGCTCCGTCGGCCGGGGCAGAGAGAAGCTCCTGGGCACCGGCCCCGGCACCGACGAACAGGGCTACGAGGACGAGGACGCCCCCGAGCGCAGCCACGACCCGGAGACCCAGCGCCGCAGCGCCGACGAGTACGTCGACGTCAAACTGGGCGCCTTCGAGGCGGTCCTCGCCAAGACCCTGGAGGCCGTCGGGCGCGGCCGGCAGAAGCTGCACGGCCGGATCGCCACCGACGACCTCGGCGCCCTCGCCGACGACGCGAGCACCGTCCAGCACTCCAGCGACGCCGACTACCTCGCCGACCTGGCCGCCCTCTCCGAGCAGAAGCCCGCTGCCGAGCAGCCCGCCCGGCAGCAGGATTACGCCCAGCCGCAACCGGAGCCGGCGTACGGCTATCAGCAGCAGCCCGATCCCTACGGCGGCTACCCGCAGCAGGCCTACGCCGCCCAGCAGGACCCCTACGGCTACCAGCAGGCCGATCCGTACGCCTACCAGGGCTACGACCCCCAGCAGGCCGCCTACGACCCGAACCAGGCCCCGCACCAGGCACAACAGGACCACCAGGCCCAGCAGGGGTACGCCCTCGACGAGACCAGCCTCTTCGACACCGGCATGATCAGCGCCGAACAGCTGCGGGCCTACGAGCAGGGCCGCGGCCAGGGCTGAGCACCGGATTGGGCCGACAGCGAAAGGTCCAGTATCCTGGCTCTTCGGTCGCGCGTACGTCCGTGATCAACGCTGCCCGGGAACACCGAAGGGCGGCGTCCCCCCCCCGAGTTCATCAGACCGAAAGCAGGAATGGCCCTGAACGCCCGCCTCGACCACCGCAACCCCCTCGTGTTCGACACACACGAGCTGGGCCGGCGGCCTGGTGCGCTGCAGCGCCTGACCCGCACGGTCGACGCTCCCCAGGACCTCGGTCTCAAGGGAGTCATCGGAGTGCCGGAAGGTGCCCCGGTGGAGCTCGAACTCCGTCTGGAGTCGGTCATGGAAGGGGTGCTCGTCACAGGCACCGCCCGTGCCGCGGCCGAGGGGGAGTGCGTAAGGTGTCTGGAGCCGCTCGAGCAGGAGCTCGAAGCGGAGTTCCAGGAGATGTTCTCGTACCCTGACGCCGACGACCGGGGCCGTGTGATCGCGGAACCGGGCGACGACGCCGAGGACGACGAGGACAGGCTCTTCCTCGAGGACGGCTTGTTCGACCTCGAGCCCGTGCTGCGTGATGCGGTGGTGCTCGCACTGCCGATGCAGCCGGTGTGCCGGGAAGACTGCCCCGGTCTGTGTGCCGAGTGCGGCGCGCGGCTGGCGGACGACCCGGACCACCACCACGACGCCGTCGACATCCGTTGGGCGGCATTGCAGGGACTCGCCGGCACCATGAAGGACGGCGAGAAGGACGAGATGAGCGGCGGCGCGCCTCAGTCAGCACGCGCCGACGAGAAGCAGGAGAAGTAGCCGTGGCTGTTCCGAAGCGGAAGATGTCGCGCAGCAACACGCGCCACCGCCGGTCGCAGTGGAAGGCTGCGGTCCCCACCCTGGTTGCGTGCGAGCGCTGCCACGAGCCCAAGCAGCAGCACATCGCGTGCCCGTCGTGCGGCACCTACAACAAGCGCCAGGTCCTCGAGGTCTGAGCGGCTGGTGAGAGGCACTGTGTCCACGCCTAAGAACAAGTCTTCCCGTGTGAGCGGGAGTGCTCCGGCGGACAACAACCAGGCCTCGTCCCACACGCTTCTGGAAGGGCGGCTCGGCTACAAGCTCGAGTCCGCCCTTCTGGTGCGCGCACTGACCCACCGGTCGTACGCATACGAGAACGGCGGTCTGCCGACCAACGAGCGCCTGGAGTTCCTCGGGGACTCCGTCCTCGGCCTCGTGGTCACGGACACGCTGTACCGCACCCACCCCGACCTGCCGGAAGGCCAGCTGGCCAAGCTGCGGGCAGCGGTGGTGAACTCGCGTGCGCTCGCCGAGGTGGGCCGCGGGCTCGACCTGGGCTCCTTCATCCGGCTCGGCCGCGGTGAAGAGGGCACGGGCGGCCGGGACAAGGCATCCATCCTTGCCGACACCCTCGAAGCGGTGATCGGCGCGGTCTATCTCGACCAGGGACTGGACTCGGCGGCGGAGCTGGTGCACCGCCTGTTCGACCCTCTGATCGAGAAGTCCTCGAACCTCGGAGCCGGCCTGGACTGGAAGACCAGTCTCCAGGAGCTCACCGCGACCGAGGGGCTCGGCGTGCCCGAGTACCTGGTCACGGAGACCGGCCCCGACCACGAGAAGACCTTCACTGCTGCCGCCCGCGTCGGAGGCGTCTCGTACGGCACCGGCACCGGCCGCAGCAAGAAGGAGGCGGAGCAGCAGGCCGCCGAGTCCGCATGGCGGTCCATCCGGGCCGCGGCGGACGAGCGCGCCAAGGCGGCCAAGGCCGCCGAGGCGACGCAGACGGCGGCGGCTCAAGCCGCCCACACGGCCGTCGACGGCAGCGTCGACGGCTGACAGCCGCCCCGCCCTCACCCGGCGGCCGGCACAGCGCACCCGAGCGCCCGCCCCTGCCCGGGGCGGGCGCTCAGGTCATCCGCAGGTTTGTGACGGGGGATCCCCATGCCCGAGTTGCCCGAGGTCGAGGTCGTGCGGCGCGGTCTCGAGCGGTGGGTCGCCCACCGGACCGTCGCCGAGACCGAGGTGCTGCACCCGCGTGCCGTGCGGCGTCACCTCGCGGGCGCCGACGACTTCGCACACCGCCTGAAGGGCCACCGCATCGGTGTCCCCAGCCGCCGCGGCAAGTACCTGTGGCTGCCCCTGGAGGACACGGACCAGTCGATCCTGGCCCACCTCGGCATGAGCGGCCAGCTGCTGGTCCAGCCGCACACGGCCCCGGACGAGAAGCACCTGCGCGTCCGCGTCCGCTTCACGGACGCCCTGGACACCGAACTCCGCTTCGTCGACCAGCGCACCTTCGGCGGTCTCTCGCTGCACGAGAACACCCCCGACGGCCTGCCCGACGTCATCGCACACATCGCCCGGGACCCGCTGGACCCGCTCTTCGGCGACGAGGCCTTCCACCAGGCGCTGCGCCGCAAGCGGTCCACGATCAAGCGGGCCCTGCTCGACCAGTCGCTGATCAGCGGCGTCGGCAACATCTACGCGGACGAGGCTCTGTGGCGCGCCCGCATCCACTACGAGCGCCCGACCGCGGGCTTCACCCGCCCGCACACCCTGATGCTCCTGGGTCATGTGCGGGACGTGATGAACGCGGCCCTTGCGGTGGGCGGTACCAGCTTCGACAGCCTGTACGTCAACGTCAACGGCGAGTCAGGCTACTTCGACCGCTCGCTCGACGCGTACGGCCGCGAGGGACTGCCCTGCCGGCGCTGTGGTACGCCCATGCGGCGCCGGCCCTGGATGAACCGGTCGAGCTACTACTGCCCGAAGTGCCAGCGGCCGCCGCGGATCACGCCCTAGCGGAGTCGTACCGCTCGCGTGCGGCCAGGACCTCGTCCATCCTGCCCTCCACGCAGTGGATCAGGGCGAGCAGCCGCTCGGCCACGTCACGCCCCAGCGGCGTCAGTTCGTAGTCCACCCGGGGCGGGTTGGTCGGCTGGGCCTCGCGGTGGACCAGTCCGTCCCGCTCCAGGGCGTGCAGCGTCTGGGACAGCATCTTCTCGCTCACCCCGTCGACGCGGCGGCGCAACTCGTTGAAGCGCAGCGAGCCCTCGTACAGGGCGCCGAGCGTGAGTGCGCCCCAGCGGCCCGTGACGTGCTCCAGCGTGCCGCGTGAGGGACAGGCCTTGGCGAACACGTTGTACGGGAGGTCGTCGAGGCCTTCCGTGAGCTCCTGGGTGGTGGTCATAGACCCAGCCTACGCCAGCGCAGCGCTAACCAATAGGTTGCACTAACTAGGAGTTAGTGCTTTCCTTTGGGTGCTGTCATTGACCTGCCTATTTCAGGAGCGCCCACGTGATCACCCCTGTCGTCTCCCTCGCCTACCACTCCGGCTACGGCCACACCGCCGTCATCGCCGAGGCCGTCCGCGCCGGTGCCCTCGAGGCCGGTGCCGAGGTGCATCTGATCAAGGTCGACGAGATCACCGAGGAGCAGTGGGCGATCCTCGACGGCTCGGACGCCATCGTGTTCGGCTCGCCGACCTACATGGGCACCGCGTCCGGCGCCTTCCACGTCTTCGCGGAGGCCACCTCGCAGCGCTGGGCGACCCAGGCGTGGAAGGACAAGCTGGCCGCCGGCTTCACCAACTCCGCGTCCAAGAGCGGCGACAAGCTGCACACCCTGCAGTACTTCCAGATCCTCGCCGCGCAGCTCGGCATGCACTGGGTCAGCCTCGGTCTGCTCCCGGGCTGGAACAGCAGCACCGGCTCCGAGCACGACCTGAACCGCCTCGGCTTCTTCCTGGGCGCGGCCGCCCAGACCAACGCCGACGAGGGCCCGGAGGCCGTCCACAAGGCCGACATCGCCACGGCCGAGCAGCTGGGCCGTCGCGTGACGGAGACGGCCAGGGTCTTTCTCCAGGGCCTCGCCGCGGCCTGAGCGTCGTCAGCGGACCCAGGGCACTAGTACCCGAAGTTCTGCGTCCACCAGGGGCCGCCGGAGCCGAGTTCGACGCCGACGCCCAGTGTCTTGAAGTCGCAGTTCAGTATGTTGGCGCGGTGGCCGGGGCTGTTCATCCAGGCGTCCATCACTGCCGCGGCGTCGGCCTGGCCGCGGGCGATGTTCTCGCCGCCGAGGTTGGATATCCCTGCCTTCTCGGCCCGGTCCCAGGGTGTGCGGCCGTCCGGGTCGGTGTGGTCGAAGAAGCCCCGCGCGGCCATGTCCTCGCTGTAGTTCTGGGCCAGACCGGTCAGGGCGCTGTTGGCGGCGACCGGGCTGCAGCCCACCTTGGCCCGCTCCTCGTTCACGAGGCTGAGCACCTGGGCGGCGGTGGCGGACGCCCCGGACAGGGCGGCCGAGGCGCTGGGCTTCTTCGGCGCCTTCGTGGCCGTCCGGGACGGCGTGCTGTCCGCCTCCTCGCTGGGGGTGGCCGCCGGCTTCTTCTTCTCCGGAGCCTTCTCCTGCGTCTTCTCCGGCTTCTCCGGAGTCTTCGTCGGCGCGGCCGACGACTTCGAGGCGGACGGCGTCGGCGAGCCGGAACGCTCGGCGTCCCGGCTGGTGGGCGCCTCGCCCCGGCCGTCGGCACTGCCGGAGGTGCCGCCCTGCTCGATCGGGGTGTTCGACGGCGTGTCCCCGGCCTGGACCTTGTCGGCCCCGCCGTCGCCGCCGAGCTTGTAGTTCTCGAGGCCGGGCACGGCGCCCGTGGCGACCGCGACCGTGCCCAGGGCGACGGCGGCGGAGACGCCGAGCAGCCCGGTGCGCATCGGACGGACGGTCTTCTTGCGGCGGCGGTGCGAACCCGCGCGCCGAACGCCACCGTCGGGCGTGAAGCCGTCGCTCGCGAAGACGGCCGTGTCGCGGAAACGGTCACCCGCGGCGGCCCCCTCCGCCCCGAACAGGTAGGCCTCGCTCTTCGCGTAGGTGTCGGCGTACGCCTCCGGGTTCAGATAGGGCGCGATGCCCATCGTCGGGGCGTCGTCCGCGGTGGCGTACAGCGGATCCTGGCCCTCAGCGAAGCCGTCGGCGTGGGCGATTCCCGTGGCGCGGCCCGTGGCGGCGCGGCCGGCGTCGGAGCGTCGGTGGCGTCCCATGTCCTGGCCTTCCTCGTCCTGGCGGTCGACTCGTCCTCGAGATCAACACCAAACTCACTCGATCGTGTGAGTTTCATATGAGATTCGTTGAGGGGGGACGGTACCGCATGGCGCAAGTGGAGGAAGTGCCCGGAGGGAGATTGGGCGGTTAGGTTGCAGGCATGAGCGAGGATGTGCGATTGGTGGCCTGGGTGCGTGGACGCGTCCAAGGTGTGGGTTTCCGCTGGTTCACGCGGGCCAAGGCGCTGGAGATCGGCGGCCTGAGTGGCTTTGCTCTCAATTTGGGCGACGGCCGGGTCCAAGTCGTCGCCGAGGGCGGGCGCGAGGGCTGTGAAGGCCTGCTGGAGTGGCTCCAGAGTGACGACACGCCCGGGCGCGTGGAAGGCGTCACGGAGATCTGGGACACACCTCGCGGCGGTTACGACGGCTTCGCCATCCGCTGATCACGCCCGTCGGGCGGCTCCCGAGGCCGCCCGCGGACGGCTCGCAGGTGACCGCCCCGGACGGAAACTTGCTGGTGATTGCCAGAACCGCTTGCCTTGGCACGCTCCACACGCAAGGATGATCGCCACGCCCCGAGGGCCCCGCAGAAGCCGCAGTACGGCCGTTCCAGGTCGCGCGTGCCCGGGTCGCCCCCCAATACGGGGCGTGATCGTGTTGACCGTCAAACTTTTTGGTGAGACGCTGAAAGCCCCGCGCACCTTAGCTGTTTGGCATGGCTGAACGGCAGTACAACTCCAGGCCCTGCCAAGACCGCGGGTGCGAATCCCTCACGACCCACACCGCAGCGGTCGGTCACGCATTGTGGAGGACCATCCATCATGGCAAAGGCGCTTCTCGGTTACGTCGGCGGCTCCGACCCTCGACTCCTCGCCGAGATGCGACGGCTCCAGCAGCGCGTCCAGGACCTGGAATCCGAACTCGGACGAATCCAGGCGGAGAACGAAGCGCTGACGGCTGCCGCTTCTCACGACAGGATCATGGAGAGCGTTGACGCACACCAGGCGGAGCCTGCGCTCACCTGATCACTGCACCGCTCCACAACAGCACAGCAGTGGTTGGGCCGCCCGTCACAACCGCCTAGTTGTCAGAAGTGCAAGGGACGCCCCGTCGGCGTCCCTTCTTTCTTGCCCCCGCATCCTTTCACCGTCTTTAACGTCTGATGTGCCCTGCGCGTTCAGCGGTGAAACCGCGGGTTCATGGAGTGAGACCGACCCGGGCGGTAGAGTCCGGCGGCGTGCACCTCAAGGCCCTGACCCTCCGCGGGTTCAAGTCGTTCGCCTCTGCGACCACCCTCCGGTTCGAGCCGGGGATCACGTGCGTCGTCGGACCGAACGGCTCGGGCAAGTCCAATGTCGTCGACGCGCTCAGCTGGGTCATGGGCGAGCAGGGCGCCAAATCGCTGCGCGGCGGCAAGATGGAGGACGTCATCTTCGCCGGCACCACCGGCCGCCCGCCCCTGGGCCGTGCCGAGGTGTCGCTGACCATCGACAACTCCGACGGGGCCCTGCCCATCGAGTACGCCGAGGTCACCATCACGCGGATCATGTTCCGCAACGGCGGCAGCGAATACCAGATCAACGGCGACACCTGCCGCCTCCTGGACATCCAGGACCTCCTCTCCGACTCCGGCATCGGCCGTGAGATGCACGTGATCGTCGGGCAGGGCCAGCTCGACTCCGTGCTGCACGCCGACCCCATGGGCCGCCGCGCCTTCATCGAGGAGGCCGCAGGCGTCCTCAAGCACCGCAAGCGCAAGGAGAAGGCGCTGCGCAAGCTGGACGCGATGCAGGCCAACCTCGCGCGCGTGCAGGACCTCACCGACGAACTGCGGCGTCAGCTCAAGCCGCTCGGCCGCCAGGCCGCCGTCGCCCGCAGAGCCGCCGTCATCCAGGCCGACCTGCGCGACGCCCGGCTGCGCCTGCTGGCCGACGACCTCGTACGGCTGCGGGAAGCCCTCAAGGCCGAGGTCGCCGACGAGGCGGCGCTGAAGGAGCGCAAGGAGTCCGCCGAGCAGGAACTGCGCAAGGCGCTCCAGCGCGAGGCCCTCCTGGAGGACGAGGTTCGGCAGCTCACGCCGCGCCTCCAGCGCGCGCAGCAGACCTGGTACGAGCTCTCCCAGCTCGCCGAGCGGGTGCGCGGCACCATCTCGCTGGCCGACGCCCGCGTGAAGAGCGCCACCTCCGTGCCCCCCGAGGAGCGGCGCGGCCGCGACCCCGAGGACATGGAACGCGAGGCCGCCCGCATCCGCGAGCAGGAAGCCGAGCTGGAAGCGGCCCTGGAGGCGGCCGAACGCGCCCTGGAGGACACGGTCGCCCACCGCGCCGAGCTGGAAAGCGCGCTCGCCCAGGAGGAACGGCGCCTGAAGGACGCCGCCCGCGCCATCGCCGACCGGCGCGAGGGCCTGGCCCGGCTCAGCGGCCAGGTCAATGCCGCCCGCTCCCGCGCGGCCTCCGCCCAGGCCGAGATCGAGCGCCTGGCCGCCGCCCGCGACGAGGCGCAGGAACGTGCCGTCGCCGCCCAGGAGGAGTACGAGGCCCTCAAGGCCGAGGTCGATGGCCTCGACGCCGGCGACGCGGAGCTCGGCGAGCAGCACGAGGCTGCGAAGCAGCGGCTGGCCGAGGCCGAGGCCGCCCTCACGGCAGCGCGCGAGGAGGCCACCGCGGTGGAGCGGAAACGCGCCGCCACGCAGGCCCGGCACGAAGCCCTGGCGCTCGGCCTGCGCCGCAAGGACGGCACCGGGACACTGCTCGCGGCGAAGGACCGCCTCTCCGGCGTCCTCGGCCCCGCGGCGGAACTCCTGGCGGTCGCCCCCGGCCACGAGGTCGCCGTTGCCGCGGCTTTCGGAGCGGCAGCGGACGCGATCGCCGTCACCACCCCGGCCTCGGCGGCAGACGCGATCAGACTCCTCCGTAAGCAGGACGGAGGCCGGGCCACTCTGCTCCTGGCGGGAGACGCTCCCCCCGGGGGCGCGGGGAACAGCGCGACCAGCCCCGACGAACCCGCGGACGCTCGGCACACCTACGCCGCCGACCTGGTCCGCGGCCCCTCCGACCTGATGCCTGCCGTCCGACGGCTGCTCGAGGGCATCGTCGTCGTCAGCACCCTCGAAGACGCCGAGGACCTCGTCTACACCCACCCCGGCCTCACCGCGGTCACCGCCGAAGGCGATCTGCTGGGCGCCCACTTCGCCCACGGCGGCTCCGCGGGTGCCCCCAGCCTCCTGGAGGTGCAGGCCTCCGTCGACGAGGCCGCTGCCGAGCTGGAGGAGCTGGCCGTCCGGTGCGGGGAGCTGACCGAGGCGCAGCACGCGGCCGTCGAACGGCGCAAGGAGTGCGCCGCGCTGGTCGAGGAGCTGGGGGAGCGGCGCCGGGCCGCCGACCGGGAGAAGTCCGCCGTCGCCCAGCAGCTCGGCCGCCTCGCCGGGCAGGCGCGCGGCGCGGCGGGGGAGGCCGAGCGGTCGACCGCTGCCACGGCCCGGGCGCAGGAGGCCCTCGACAAGGCACTCCAGGAGGTCGAGGAACTCGCCGAGCGGCTCGCGGTCGCCGAGGAGATGCCGATCGAGGAGGAGCCCGACACCTCCGCCCGGGATCGGCTGGCAGCCGACGGTGCCAACGCCCGCCAGACCGAGATGGAGGCCCGCCTCCAGGTCCGTACGCACGAGGAACGGGTCAAGGGCCTGGCCGGACGGGCCGACTCGCTGGACCGGGCCGCCCGGGCGGAACGCGAGGCACGCGCGCGTGCCGAGCAGCGGCGGGCCCGGCTGCGGCACGAGGCGGCCGTCGCCGAGGCCGTAGGCGCGGGCGCGAGGCAGCTGCTCGCGCACGTCGAGGTGTCGCTCGCCCGCGCCGACGAGGAGCGCACCGCCGCGGAGGCCGCCAAGGCCCGCCGGGAGCAGGAACTGGCCCGCGCCCGCACCGAGGGACGCGATCTCAAGGCGGAGCTCGACAAGTTGACGGATTCGGTCCACCGGGGCGAGGTACTCGGCGCGGAGAAGCGGCTGCGGATCGAGCAGCTGGAGACCAAGGCGCTGGAGGAGCTGGGTGTCGAACCGGCCGGGTTGGTGGCTGAGTACGGTCCGCATCAGCTCGTGCCGCCCTCGCCCCCCGCCGAAGGCGAGGAGCTGCCGGAGGATCCGGAGCATCCGCGCAACCGGCCCAAGCCGTATCTCCGGGCCGAGCAGGAGAAGCGCCTGAAGGCCGCCGAGCGTGCCTACCAGCAGCTCGGCAAGGTGAATCCGCTCGCCCTGGAGGAGTTCGCGGCGCTGGAGGAGCGCCACCAGTTCCTCAGCGAGCAGCTCGAGGACCTGAAGAAGACACGGGCGGACCTCCTGCAGGTGGTGAAGGAGGTCGACGAGCGCGTCGAGCAGGTCTTCACCGAGGCCTACCGGGACACGGCCCGGGAGTTCGAGGGCGTCTTCAGCCGCCTCTTCCCGGGCGGTGAGGGGCGGCTCGTGCTGACCGACCCCGACAACATGCTCACCACGGGCGTGGACGTCGAGGCCCGTCCACCGGGCAAGAAGGTCAAGCGGCTGTCGCTGCTCTCGGGTGGGGAGCGGTCGCTGACCGCGGTGGCGATGCTCGTGTCGATCTTCAAGGCGCGGCCCAGCCCGTTCTACGTCATGGACGAGGTCGAGGCCGCCCTCGATGACACCAACCTCCAGCGGCTCATCCGGATCATGCAGGAGCTCCAGGAAGCCTCCCAGCTGATCGTGATCACCCACCAGAAGCGCACGATGGAGGTCGCCGACGCGCTCTACGGCGTCTCCATGCAGGGCGACGGTGTGTCGAAGGTCATCAGCCAGCGCCTCCGCTAGATGTGTGCGCCCTACACCGTTCTCATCTGCATGCTCTCGTTGGCTTCAATGCTTGAACACATACCTGACACATCTCTGCCTCAGATCGCAGCTTCTGATCTATTGACTTCGAAACTTGAAGGCATAGTCTCGGCAACGTTCCTTTTACCTTCAGGTACCTTCAGGTGGACCTCGAAGGGCTGATTCCCTCCGGCAGCGTTGCCGGTGGCCCGAGGAGTACACGTGACCAGCACAGCGCAGGCCCACAAGTCAGGAGCCGGGACGGCTCACCCCGATCATCTCGGGCATGTCATCTTCATCGCCGCGGCGGCCGCGATGGGCGGCTTCCTCTTCGGCTACGACAGCTCCGTGATCAACGGCGCCGTCGAAGCCATCCGTGACCGCTACGACGTCGGCTCCGCAGCCCTGGCCCAGGTCATCGCCATCGCCCTCATCGGCTGCGCCATCGGCGCCGCGACCGCCGGCCGCATAGCCGACCGCATCGGCCGCATCCGGTGCATGCAGATCGCCGCGGTCCTCTTCACGGTCAGCGCCGTCGGCTCCGCACTGCCCTTCGCGCTGTGGGACCTCGCCTTCTGGCGCGTCGTCGGCGGCTTCGCCATCGGCATGGCATCCGTGATCGGCCCGGCCTACATCGCCGAGGTCGCCCCGCCCGCCTACCGCGGCCGGCTCGGCTCCTTCCAGCAGGCCGCGATCGTCATCGGCATCGCCGTGTCGCAGCTGGTCAACTGGGGTCTGCTGAACGCCGCCGACGGTGACCAGCGCGGCACGCTGATGGGCCTGGAGGCCTGGCAGGTCATGCTCGGCGTCATGGTCGTCCCGGCCGTCCTGTACGGGCTGCTCTCCTTCGCGATCCCCGAGTCCCCGCGCTTCCTCATCTCCGTCGGCAAGCACGAGCGCGCCCGGGAGATCCTCACCGAGGTCGAGGGCAAGGACGTGAACCTCGACGCCCGTGTCGCCGAGATCGAAGGCGCCATGAAGAGCGAGCACAAGTCGAGCTTCAAGGACCTGCTCGGCGGCAGCTTCTTCTTCAAGCCGATCGTCTGGGTCGGTATCGGTCTGTCGGTCTTCCAGCAGTTCGTCGGCATCAACGTCGCGTTCTACTACTCCTCGACGCTGTGGCAGTCGGTCGGCGTCGACCCGACGGCCTCGTTCTTCTACTCCTTCACCACGTCGATCATCAACATCGTCGGCACCGTCATCGCGATGATCTTCGTCGACCGCATCGGCCGCCGGCCGCTCGCGATCATCGGCTCGGTCGGCATGGTCGCCGGTCTGGCGCTGGAGGCCTGGGCCTTCTCCCACCCCCTCGTCGACGGCAGGCTGCCGGCCGCGCAGGGCTGGATCGCCCTGATCGCCGCGCACGTCTTCGTCCTCTTCTTCGCCCTGTCCTGGGGTGTGGTGGTCTGGGTCATGCTCGGCGAGATGTTCCCCAACCGGATCCGCGCCGCCGCGCTGGGCGTGGCCGCCGCCGCGCAGTGGATCGCCAACTGGGCCATCACCGCGAGCTTCCCGTCGCTGGCCGAGTGGAACCTCTCCATGACGTACGTGATCTACACCGCGTTCGCCGCGCTCTCCATCCCGTTCGTCCTGAAGTTCGTCAAGGAGACGAAGGGCAAGGCCCTGGAGGAGATGGGCTGACCCCACCCCCCCGAACTCGGGGAGAAGGGCCAAAGTCCCCGCTGCCCCTCTCCCCGTAACCCGCCACCGCCCCGGTTCGGCCACTGCCCGAGCCGGGGCGGTGGTCCGTCGTTTCACCGGATCAGCACGCCGGCACCGCCTTCCAGGGCGCGCAGGGCGGTCGCCTCGACGTTCCGCAACCGTGACTCGAGCTGGTCCCGGCGCTCCGCGATCCCACGCGGCCGCTCGGTGGTGGCGGCGATCAGACCGGCGTGCGCCCGCAGCAGAGCCACCTCCCGGAGGAAACCGGGCACCTCGCCGGCCTCGACGAACAGGTTGTCCCCGGCCAGGACCGGAAGGTGGCGGGCGCCCAGCGAGCGCACCGTCTCCGAACCCCACACCGTCCGGCGCCAGGCCTCGAAGCCGGCCGAGTCGTCCCACCCGTCCGGGACGTCAGGAACCCGCCACTCGCCGTACGCGTCGCGCACGAACACATCCACCGCCAAGGTCATGCGCGCAGTGCGTCACCGGCGGGCGGCGGCGTCCCAGCGGACATCGGGGGCGTCAGCCCGTCAGCCGCGGCAGCACCCGCTCGCAGAACAGCTGCAGACTCCGCCACCCCTCCTCCACCGGCATTCCGCCCGCCAGCGGATGCAGGACGTAGGAGCCGAGCCCCAGCGCCACGCACGCGTCCGGGGTGAGGATCCGGTACACGCCCTCCGCGCGCAGGTCCTCGACGGTCGTCGCGGCCGACTTCACCGCCGAGCGCACCCCGCCCGACTGCCAGGAGGCGTACGTCCGTGCCTCGTGCAGGAAGTGCCTGCCGTACCGCGCCCAGGCCCGGTCCGGGTCCTCGGCCACGTGCAGCAGGGGCGTCTCGGCGGCGGGCATCATCACCCAGCCCTCGGTGCCGTACTCGACGAGCAGCTCCTTGTAGTACGCCTCCAGCTCCGGAAGGTGCGCGCTGGGGAAGAAGGGCAGGCCGAGCCGGGCGGCGCGGCGGGCGGCTGCCCTGGAGGAGCCGCCGACCAGGAGCAGCGGATGCGGGTCGGTGAAGGGGCGGGGGGTGATGCGGACGGTGCGGCCCCGGTAGGAGAAGGGCTCGCCCGTCCACGCCTGCAGCAGGGTCTGCAGCAGTTCGTCCTGGAGCTCGCCGCGCCGGGCGAAGTCCACGCCGAACAGGTCGTACTCCTCCGGCCGGTACCCGATCCCGGCGACCGTCACCAGACGGCCGTTGCTCAGCAGGTCCAGCACGGCGATCTCCTCGGCCAGTCGCAGCGGGTCGTGCAGCGGGCCGATGATCGCCGAGACGGTGACCGCGACACGCCGGGTGGCGCCGAAGACGGCCCCCGCGAAGGCGAACGGCGACGGCAGCCAGTTGTTCCCGGCCCCGTGGTGCTCCTCCGTCTGCACGGTGCTCACGCCCCGGTCGTCGGCGTACGCGGCCATCTCCAGGGCCGCCCGGTACCGGGCGCCGAGCTCGGAGGGGCCGGCCCCGGGAGCGACGAGGTTGAAGCGTGCGACCGTGACGGGCATGGGGGCGTCTCCCTTCACCGGGCGGGTGTCCGGGGGACGTTAGCTGACGATGCGTCAGACGGCCAGGGGTGTGGAGATCCGGCGGCCCGCGGCCCTCCGGGGCGGTGCGAACGGGGTGCCCCGGGGCCCCATGACTGATACTGGACGCGTTATGGACATCGTCATCCTTGCTGTAGTCATCGCCGTGGTCGTGATCGGCGCGCTCGGCGGGCTCATCGTCGGCAGCCGGCGCAAGAAGCAGCTGCCCCCGCCCCCGCCCGCAGCGCCCGACATCACCGCCCCACCGGCCGAGCCGCACGTCGGCGACGAGGCCGAGACGCCGCGGGAGGAACCGCGGCGCACGATAGAGGAGGTGGATCTCCCGGACGGCTCGGCTCCGGTCGTAGTCGAGGAGCCGCCCGCCGAAGCTCCCGGGATCGAGATCCCGGAACCCACGGCCGGCCGTCTGGTCCGGCTGCGGACCCGGCTCTCCCGCTCGCAGAACGCCCTCGGCAAGGGGCTGCTCACCCTGCTGTCGCGCGAGCACCTCGACGAGGACACCTGGGAGGAGATCGAGGACACGCTGCTCACCGCCGACGTCGGCGTGCAGCCCACCCAGGAACTGGTCGAGCGCCTGCGCGAGCGGGTGAAGGTGCTCGGCACCCGCACTCCCGAGGAGCTGCGCACCCTGCTCCGCGAGGAACTGGTCACGCTGGTCGGCCGCGACATGGACCGCGCGGTCAAGACCGAGCCGGAGGACCGCAAACCGGGCATCGTGATGGTCGTCGGCGTCAACGGCACCGGCAAGACCACCACCACCGGCAAGCTCGCCCGCGTCCTGGTCGCCGACGGCCAGAGCGTCGTCCTCGGCGCCGCCGACACCTTCCGGGCCGCCGCCGCCGACCAGCTCCAGACCTGGGGCGAGCGGGTCGGCGCCCACACCGTGCGCGGACCGGAGGGCGGCGACCCGGCCTCCGTGGCCTTCGACGCGGTCAAGGAGGGCAAGGAGATGGGCGCGAACGTCGTGCTCATCGACACCGCCGGCCGCCTGCACACCAAGACCGGCCTCATGGACGAGCTCGGCAAGGTCAAGCGGGTCGTGGAGAAGCACGCCCCGGTCGACGAGGTGCTGCTCGTCCTGGACGCCACGACCGGCCAGAACGGCCTGGTCCAGGCCCGGGTCTTCGCCGAGGTCGTCAACATCACCGGCATCGTGCTCACGAAGCTGGACGGCACGGCCAAGGGCGGCATCGTGGTCGCGGTCCAGCGCGAGCTGGGTGTCCCGGTCAAGCTCATCGGGCTCGGCGAGGGCGCGGACGACCTGGCGCCGTTCGAGCCGGAGGCGTTCGTTGACGCCCTTATCGGGGAGTGAGTTCCGGACACAGCCGAGCGACCTCCGGACATCCGTACGTGCTCACGAAGCGCCCGCCCCGATACGCAGTCGGGACGGGCGCTTCGCTGTGTACGTCCGTGCGGCGGCCAGGGGCTGTCGATCGGACCACGCCGCAGCCGCACAGGCGCGGGATCTGGTGCGCCTTCCTAGGCCCGCGACCGGTGGGCCACATACGCCAGCGTGCCCAGCACCAGGCGGGCCTCCGGCGGGCGGGACGCCGAGTCCAGGGCGGGGGAGCGCAGCCAGCGGACCGGGCCGAGGCCGCCGCGGTCGGAGGGCGGCGCCGTGATGTGCGCGCCCGGGCCCAGGCCGCGCAGGTCGAGGGAGCCCGGGTCGTCCCAGCCCATGCGGTAGAGCAGGCCGGACAGGTCGGCGGCGGCGCCGGGGGCGACGAGGAAGTGGGCGCGGCCGTCCGGGGTCGCCGTCACCGGGCCGACGGGCAGGCCCATGCGCTCCAGCCGGGCGAGCGCGCGGCAGCCGGCGGGTTCGGCCACCTCGATGACGTCGAACGCCCGGCCGACCGGCAGCATCACCGAGGAGCCGGGGAACTCGCCCCACATCTCGGTGACATCGTCCAGTGTCGCCCCGGCGGGGACCACCGGCGCGAAGTCCAGCGGGTGTGCGCCCGGCGCCGGGCAGTCGCCGCGGCCGCAGGAGCAGGCGCCCGCCGAGGCCCGGGAGCCCGGCACCACCTCCCAGCCCCAGAGTCCGGTGTACTCGGCCACGGCCGTGGCGTCCGACGTGCGGCCGCGGCGGCGTGAGCCGGTCCGGATGTCGCGCATGCCCCGGCTGATGCCGATCGTGAAGCCCATGCCCCCTCCAACGGGTCCGGCGCAGCGGTGGTTACGCTGCGGACGCGGCGCGTGACTCTCTGTTTCCGCCTTCCCGTCGGCGGTCCGTTCACTCAGCGCCCGGATGTGCCCGGGGTGGCGTGCCCGACGACACGCGCCCCCGAATGCATCGCTGCAACCGCTCCTGGGTGTGCTGTGTCAAGTGAATCGCGCGTAGCCGTACGTGAGTTCATTCGAAGGGGTGGCGAATGGTGGCGTTTCCGTGTGAGCCATGGCTGGACGGGTGATCGTAGGATTACTTTGTGTGCACGAGTCCTGGGGGCACATGCGCTCGTGGGTATGCCGGAGGCAAGTCGTCATTCCGTTCGAAGGGTGACAAGGGCCGGACGGACGGCCGTACGAACCGGCATGCTGATAGGGCTTGGCGCACTCGGCGACAAGTGGTCTCAGGGATGGGGGCGTTCCAGTGAGCGGCAACGGCGGAAGCGGAACGAACGCTGCGGGCGTGACGCACGCTGACAAGCGCCCGAACGAGCTGCTCACCTCCTGGTTCGTACGCAGTGGCTGGTCCAAGGGCGAGCTCGCCCGTCAGGTCAACCGCAGGGCACGCCAGTTGGGCGCCAACCACATCTCCACCGACACCTCGCGCGTGCGCCGCTGGCTCGACGGCGAGAACCCGCGCGAGCCGATCCCCAGGATCCTCTCCGAGCTGTTCTCGGAGCGCTTCGGCGTCGTCGTCTCCGTCGAGGACCTGGGGCTGCGCACCGCGCGCCAGTCCCCCTCGTCGACCGGCGTCGACCTGCCCTGGACGGGCCCGCAGACCGTGGCCCTGCTCAGCGAGTTCTCGCGCAGCGACCTGATGCTGGCGCGGCGCGGCTTCCTCGGGAGCTCGCTGGCCCTGTCTGCGGGCCCGGCCCTCATCGAGCCCATGCAGCGCTGGCTCGTCCCCTCGCCCCCGGCCCCTCGCTCCGAGCCCGAGCCGGCGGGTGGTTCCGGGCGCGCCCGCGGCCGCCTCTCCAAGCCCGAGCTGGACCTCCTGGAGTCCACGACGGTGATGTTCCGGCAGTGGGACGCCCAGTGCGGCGGCGGCCTGCGCCGCAAGGCGGTCGTCGGGCAGCTGCACGAGGTGACCGACCTGCTCCAGGAGCCCCAGCCGGAAAGCACCACCCGGCGGCTGTTCAAGGTCGCCGCCGAACTCGCCGAACTGGCCGGCTGGATGTCGTACGACATCGGGCTCCAGCCGACCGCGCAGAAGTACTTCGTCCTCGCGCTGCACGCCGCCAAGGAGGCCGGTGACCGGCCCCTGGGCTCGTACGTGCTGTCCAGCATGAGCCGCCAGATGATCCACCTCGGCCGGCCCGACGACGCGCTGGAGCTGATCCACCTCGCGCAGTACGGCAGCCGGGACTGCGCGAGCCCGCGCACGCAGTCGATGCTGTATGCGATGGAGGCCCGCGCCTACGCGAACATGGGGCAGCCCGGCAAGTGCAAGCGGGCGGTCCGGATGGCCGAGGACACTTTCTCCGAGGCCGGCGAGTGGGACGAGCCGGATCCCGACTGGATCCGCTTCTTCTCGGAGGCCGAGCTGTACGGCGAGAACTCCCACTCCTTCCGCGACCTGGCCTACGTCGCCGGCCGCAGCCCCACCTACGCCTCGCTGGCCGAGCCCCTGATGAACCGGGCCGTGGAGCTCTTCGCCGAGGACGGCGAGCACCAGCGCTCGTACGCGCTGAACCTGATCGGCATGGCCACGGTGCACCTCCTCCGGCGCGAGCCCGAGCGGAGCACGGTCTTCGCCACCGAGGCCATGCAGGTCGCCAAGAAGGTCCGTTCCGAGCGCGTCAACACCCGTATCCGAAAGACGGTCGACACCGCCGCCCGCGACTACGGCGACCTCGGTGAGGTCGTCGACCTCACGGAGCGGCTCGCCGCCGAGCTGCCCGAGACCGCCGAGGCCGTCTGAGCAGCCGTACGGCCCTCTGAACCCCGGCCGCGGCCGGCCCTCCCGAACTGCCCGACTCGGCTCCCCCATGCCAGGTCATCGGAAGGCCGACCGCGGCCGGTCTGTGTACCCACGGCTGCCTGAAGCCGAAGGTTGCGCCAAGATAACGATCGGCTCGCCCGCAATCCGGCAGTTCATCGACGCGTAACACAGAACGTGCCTTCGTCACGGCCGCGAAACAACGAGGGGCTTCCACCGAAACCGCGCTGCGCCAATCTCGTGGCGCATAACCGGCCCACCCCTCATTCCGCTCGAGGCTTCGCCCGCACGGGGCCGTACCAACGACGAGGAGACGCCGATGGCACCAGCCATCACCCTTGCCGCAGAAGCACCCAAGCTGTCTGCCGCCAACACAGGGTTCATGCTCATCTGTTCCGCTCTGGTGATGCTCATGACACCGGGCCTGGCCTTCTTCTACGGAGGCATGGTCCGCGTCAAGAGCACCCTGAACATGCTGATGATGAGCTTCATCAGCCTCGGGATCGTCACCATCCTGTGGGTGCTGTACGGCTTCTCCATGGCGTTCGGCACCGACTCCGGCAGCCTCATCGGCTGGAACTCGGACTGGGTCGGCCTCACCGGGGTGGATACGGGCGAGCTCTGGGGCTCGACCAACATCCCGCTCCTGACCTTCATGGTTTTCCAGCTGATGTTCGCGATCATCACGCCCGCCCTGATCAGCGGTGCGCTCGCGGACCGCGTGAAGTTCTCCGCCTGGGCGCTGTTCATCGCGCTGTGGGCCACGATCGTCTACTTCCCCGTCGCCCACTGGGTCTGGGGTGAGGGCGGCTGGGCCTTCGACATGGGCGTCATCGACTTCGCCGGCGGTACGGCGGTCCACATCAACGCCGGTGCCGCCGCCCTCGGCGTGATCCTGGTCATCGGCAAGCGCGTCGGCTTCAAGAAGGACCCGATGCGCCCGCACAGCCTGCCGCTGGTCATGCTCGGCGCCGGTCTGCTGTGGTTCGGCTGGTTCGGCTTCAACGCCGGTTCCTGGCTCGGCAACGACGACGGCGTCGGCTCCCTGATGTTCGTCAACACGCAGATCGCCACCGCCGCCGCCGTCCTCGGCTGGCTCGCCTACGAGAAGATCCGCCACGGCGCCTTCACCACCCTGGGCGCCGCCTCCGGCGCGGTCTCGGGTCTGGTCGCCATCACCCCGGCCGGTGGCGCGGTCACCCCGCTCGGCGCGATCGCCGTCGGTGCCATCGCCGGTGTGCTGTGCGCCATGGCCGTCAGCCTGAAGTACAAGTTCGGCTATGACGACTCCCTGGACGTCGTCGGCGTCCACCTGGTGGGCGGCATCCTCGGCTCCCTGCTGATCGGCTTCTTCGCCAGCGGCAAGGGCCAGTCCGAGGTCGCGGGCCTGTTCTACGGGGGCGGCCTGGAACAGTTCTGGAAGCAGTGCGCCGGTGTCTTCGGTGTCCTCGCCTACTCCCTGATCGTCTCCGCGGTCCTCGCCTTCGTCCTCGACAAGACCATGGGCATGCGGGTCTCCGAGGACGACGAGGTCGCCGGCATCGACCAGGCCGAGCACGCCGAGACCGCATACGACTTCAGCGGCGCCGGTGGCGGTGCCGCCAAGACCGCCGCCGTCGCGGCCGCCGTGGCCGGCGCCGAGAGCAAGAAGGTGGACGCATGAAGCTCATCACCGCCGTCGTGAAGCCGCACCGGCTCGACGAGATCAAGGAGGCCCTGCAGGCCTTCGGCGTGCACGGCCTGACGGTCACCGAGGCCAGCGGCTACGGTCGGCAGCGGGGGCACACCGAGGTCTACCGCGGTGCCGAGTACACCGTCGACCTGGTCCCCAAGATCCGCATCGAGGTCCTGGTCGAGGACGACGACGCCGAGCAGCTGATCGAGGTCGTGGTCAAGGCGGCCCGCACCGGCAAGATCGGTGACGGCAAGGTGTGGTCCGTCCCGGTCGACACGGCCGTACGGGTCCGGACCGGCGAGCGCGGCCCCGACGCGCTCTGAGGCAGGAAAACGGAACAGGAGTCGCTGGGTGACGGGTACGGATGTGCAGAAGGAAGCAGAGGACTCGGGACCCAGCGGCTACGCGGCGGCCCGGCTGCGTCTCCTCACCGAGGAGGCGCGGTCCGGGCCGCCGCGCCGTGCGGCCCTGGCCGAACTGACGGACGACTGGCTCACCGGCCTGTTCGCCGCGGGCGCGGAGGGACTGCGCGGGGCCTCCCTGGTCGCCGTCGGCGGCTACGGCCGCGGCGAGCTGTCGCCCCGCAGCGACCTCGACCTGCTCCTGCTGCACGACGGCAGCGACCCCAAGGCCGTCGCCGCCCTCGCCGACCGGCTCTGGTACCCCGTCTGGGACCTGGGCCTGGCCCTCGACCACTCCGTCCGCACGCCCGCCGAGGCCCGCAAGACCGCCGGCGAGGACCTCAAGGTGCAGCTCGGACTGCTGGACGCCCGGCACATCGCCGGTGATCTCGGCCTCACGGCCGGGCTGCGTACGGCCGTACTGGCCGACTGGCGCAACCAGGCGCCCAAACGCCTCCCCGAACTCCAGGAACTGTGCGCCGAGCGCGCCGAGCGCCAGGGTGAACTGCAGTACCTGCTGGAGCCCGACCTGAAGGAGGCCCGCGGCGGGCTGCGCGACGCCACCGCCCTGCGGGCCGTCGCCGCCTCCTGGCTCGCCGACGCCCCGCGCGAGGGCCTGGCCGACGCCCGGCGCCGGCTCCTCGACGTCCGGGACGCCCTGCACCTCGCGACCGGGCGCGCCACCGACCGGCTGGCCCTCCAGGAGCAGGACCAGGTGGCCGCCGAGCTCGGCCTGCTCGACGCGGACACGCTGCTGCGGCAGGTGTACGAGGCGGCGCGGCTCATCTCGTACGCCAGTGACGTCACCTGGCGCGAGGTCGGACGCGTGCTGCGGTCCCGCGCCGTGCGGCCCCGGCTGCGCGCCATGCTCGGGGGCGGGAAGCCGACCGCCGAGCGGTCCCCGCTGGCCGAGGGCGTCGTCGAGCAGGACGGCGAGGTGGTGCTCGCCCGTGCCGCGCGCCCCGAGCGCGATCCCGTCCTGCCGCTGCGCGCCGCCGCTGCCGCCGCCCAGGCCGGACTCCCGCTCTCCCTGCACGCCGTACGGCGCCTGGCGGCCACCGTGCGCCCGGTGCCCACGCCCTGGCCCGCCGAGGCACGCGAACAGCTGGTCACCCTGCTCGGCTCCGGCCGCCCCACCATCGAGGTCTGGGAGGCGCTGGAGGCCGAGGGGCTGGTCACCCGGCTGCTGCCCGACTGGGAGCGGGTCCGCTGCCGCCCGCAGCGCAACGCCGTGCACCTGTGGACCGTCGACCGGCACCTCATCGAGACCGCGGTACGCGCGTCCGAGTTCACGCGCCGGGTCAGCCGGCCCGACCTGCTGCTGGTCGCCGCGCTGTTGCACGACATCGGCAAGGGCTGGCCCGGCGACCACTCGGTCGCCGGCGAGATCATTGCCAAGGACGTGGCCGCCCGCATCGGCTTCGACCGCCACGACGTGGCGGTCGTCGCCACCCTCGTACGCCACCACCTGCTCCTCGTCGAGACGGCCACCCGGCGTGACCTGGAGGACCCGGCCACCGTGCGCGCGGTCGCCGAGGCCGTCGGCTCCCAGGGCACCCTGGAACTGCTGCACGCGCTCACCGAGGCCGACGCCCTGGCCACCGGCCCGGCCGCCTGGTCCACCTGGCGCGGCTCGCTCGTCGCCGACCTGGTCGAACGGGTCTCGGCGGTGCTCGCCGGGGACGACCCGGCCGACCCCGAGGAGGCCGCGCCGACCGCCGAGCAGGAGCGGCTCGCCCTGGAAGCGGCCGCGACGGGCAGTCCCGTCCTCGCCCTGCGGGCCCAGACCGAGCCGCCCGCCGGACAGGAGCCGTCCGGCGATCCCGAGCCGCTGGGCGTGGAACTGCTCATCGCCGTCCCCGACCAGCCCGAGGTGCTGCCCGCGGTGGCCGGTGTGCTGGCCATGCACCGGCTGACCGTGCGGACCGCCGAGCTGCGGTCCGTGCATCTCCCGGACGGCGTCGACGGCTCCGTCCTGCTGCTCGACTGGCGGGTCGCCGCAGAGTACGGCTCCCTGCCGCAGGCCGCCCGCCTGCGCGCGGACCTCGTCCGGGCCCTGGACGGCTCCCTGGACATCGCCGGCCGTCTCGCCGAACGGGACGCGGCCTATCCGCGCCGCCGGGGCGTGATCGCGCCGCCCCCGAGGGTGTCGGTCCATCCGGCCGCCTCCCGGCTGGCCACCGTCATCGAGGTCCGCTCCCAGGACGCCCCGGGCCTGCTGTTCCGCATCGGCCGGGCCTTGGAGGACGCGAGCGTACGGGTGCGCAGCGCGCACGTCTCCACGCTCGGCGCCAACGCCGTCGACGCCTTCTACGTGACCGGCCCGGAGGGTGCGCCGCTGCCCGGTGACGAGGCCGCGGCGGTGGCGCGGAAGCTGGAGGAGACACTGCGAGGGTGAGCCCGACCCGGCGACTTGTCACGCCGGGATACCCTGGAGGGCGATTCCCCAGTCTGTCTCCGACCCCGAGGACCGCGAGCGCCGTGTTCGATACTCTTTCCGATCGCCTCTCAGCGACCTTCAAGAACCTGCGCGGCAAGGGACGGCTCTCCGAGGCGGACATCGACGCCACGGCGCGCGAGATCCGGATCGCGCTGCTCGAGGCGGACGTGGCGCTTCCGGTCGTCCGGACGTTCATCAAGAACGTCAAGGAGCGTGCCCTCGGCGCCGAGGTCTCCAAGGCACTGAACCCCGCCCAGCAGGTCCTCAAGATCGTCAACGAGGAACTGGTCACCATCCTCGGCGGCGAGACCCGGCGCCTGCGCTTCGCCAAGCAGCCGCCCACCGTGATCATGCTCGCGGGTCTGCAGGGTGCCGGTAAGACCACCCTGGCGGGCAAGCTCGGCCGTTGGCTGAAGGAGCAGGGCCACTCGCCGCTGCTCGTGGCCTGTGACCTCCAGCGGCCCAACGCCGTCAACCAGCTCAGCGTCGTCGCCGAGCGTGCCGGTGTCGCGGTCTACGCACCGGAGCCGGGCAACGGCGTCGGTGACCCGGTCAAGGTCGCCAAGGACTCCATCGAGCACGCCAAGTCAAGGGTCCACGACATCGTGATCGTGGACACCGCCGGCCGCCTCGGCATCGACCAGGAGATGATGCAGCAGGCCGCGGACATCCGCGACGCCGTCTCCCCGGACGAGATCCTGTTCGTCGTCGACGCGATGATCGGCCAGGACGCCGTCAACACCGCCGAGGCCTTCCGCGACGGCGTCGGCTTCGACGGCGTGGTGCTCTCCAAGCTCGACGGTGACGCCCGCGGTGGTGCCGCGCTGTCGATCCGGCAGATCACCGGCAAGCCGATCATGTTCGCGTCGAACGGCGAGAAGCTCGACGACTTCGACGCCTTCCACCCTGACCGGATGGCCTCCCGCATCCTCGACATGGGTGACCTGCTCACCCTGATCGAGCAGGCGGAGAAGACGTTCAGCCAGGAAGAGGCCGAGAAGATGGCCTCCAAGCTGGCGTCCAAGAAGGGCCAGGACTTCACCCTGGACGACTTCCTGGCCCAGATGGAGCAGGTCCGCAAGATGGGCTCCATCTCCAAGCTGCTCGGCATGCTTCCGGGCATGGGCCAGATGAAGGACCAGATCAACAACCTGGACGAGCGGGACGTCGACCGCACGGCCGCCATCATCAAGTCGATGACCCCGGCCGAGCGCCAGGAGCCGACGATCATCAACGGCTCGCGCCGCGCCCGTATCGCCAAGGGCTCCGGTGTCGAGGTCAGTGCGGTCAAGAACCTGGTCGAGCGGTTCTTCGAGGCCCGCAAGATGATGTCCCGCATGGCGCAGGGCGGCGGCATGCCCGGGATGCCGGGGATGCCCGGCATGGGTGGTGGCCCCGGCCGGACGAAGAAGAAGCAGAAGCAGGCCAAGGGCAAGCAGCGCTCCGGCAACCCGATGAAGCGCAAGCAGCAGGAGCAGGAGGAGGCCGCCCGCCGGGCCGCCGCGGCCGAGGGCGGCGGCGCCTTCGGCCTGCCGCAGCAGGGCGGCAAGGACTTCGAACTTCCCGACGAGTTCAAGAAGTTCATGGGCTGACGGCCTGTCCGAACCGCAGTGAGGGCGCCCCCTTCTCCAAGGGGGCGCCCTCACCGGGTTTTCAGCGGCTCGCGCTTCAGCCGTTCGGGAACTTCCAGATGTACGGCTCGCCGTCCTCCTCGGACCAGTGGACCTCGACGCTCTTGGCGTTCGCCGGGATCACGTACGTCTCGCAGAAGACATGGCTCTCGCCCTGCTTCCAGCTGTCGACGTCGTAGGGGTCCTCGCAGCCCGCGGCGTCCTCGGACGCGCCGATGAGGACGGAGCCGCGCTGCCCGTCGGCGAAGACCGTGGCGCCGTCGTGCACGTCGGAACCGTCGGTCAGGGCGGGCCCGCTCTTGTGCGTGTACTTCAGGTGCGCGACGGCCAGCACCTTGCCCTTGACCTTGTCGGGCTCCGAGACGGCCTTCGCCGCCTCCGCCTCGGTGCCCACGTCGACCTTCTGTGCCAGGACCTCGTACGTGACCTCGCCCGGGTCCTCCGCCACCTTGCCCGTGGTGCTCTCGCCGGCCTCCATCTCACCGCCCGAAGCGGGCTCCGGCGACGGGGAGACCCGGGCCTTCTCGGTGGCCGGGCTCTTCGCGTCCGCGCTGTCGTCGCCGCCACCGCAGGCGGTGAGCGTCAGGGCGAGGACGGTGACGGGCGCGACGAGGCGCAGCGCGGTCTGGTGGTGCGGCACAGCAACTCCTGTATGCAGATGTGTAAGTCCCTCGAGCGGTGGATCACATTAAGCGCTCATGATCCACTTGGTGAAACCCAAAGCACCCCATGGTGCGTTCTTCACACCATTCACACCTGCATCGGAGAACTGGTTCGTCAGGGTGTCCGGGCGATCAAGTACCGGAACACGTTCGGCATCCACACCGTCCCGTCCTGGCGCTGGTGCGGATGCAGGGCCTCGGCCAGCTCCTTGTCCACCTGCACCTGGTCCGTTGCCGTGATCGCCGCGTCGAACAGCCCTGTCGACTTCAGCCCGCGCACCGCGCTGTCCACGTCGGCGTAGCCGAAGGGGCACGCCACCCGCCCCGACCCGTCCGGCGCGAGCCCGGCCCGCTGGGCGACGTCCTCCAGGTCGTCGCGGCAGGCGGGACGCCAGCTGCCCGAGGTGCGCAGCGGCTCCGCCAGCTTCGTGGCCACCCGCATCACGGACGCCGTGGCACACCGCTCCGGCGGGCCCCAGCCGGCCAGCACCACGGCCGCACCGCGCCGGGTGAGCGGCGTCGCCTCCGCGAGCTGGCCACCCAGTCCCTCCGAGTCGCCCGCCAGGCACCCGATCGGCTCGAAGGCGGTCACCAGGGTGTACCCGGGAGCGCCCGGCACCGCGGTGTCCCGGGGGGTCCCGTCGACCAGCCGGGCATCCGGACGCGTCCGCGTGCCCGGTGCCTCGGGCAGCAGCCGCTGACGCGCCAGGGCCAGTCTTTCGGGGGAGACGTCGACACCGGTGACCGTCGCTCCCCGGGCGGCGGCCATCAGCAGGGAGAGCCCGGAACCGCAGCCGAGGCCGAGCAGCCGTGTGGCCGGACCCACTTCCAGTCGCTCGTAGACGGCCTCGTAGAGCGGTACGAGCATCCGCTCCTGGATCTCGGACCAGTCACGCGCGCGTGCACGCAGGTCCACGCGGGGTGCGGCCCCCGCGTGAGGCAGGTGCTGCCGCACGAGCGTAGGTGTCATAAGTAAGCGCCCCAATCCGCCGAGAGTTGCCTCTTGCCCGATTCCATGGCCCCCGTGACAGTGCGCTCGCACTACCCCCGTATGCCAGGAAACTCCCCCCTCGACCTGTCGTCCAGTGGAATGCGGCAGGGCTTGTGAGTTGTCATGTGCCTATGGCGAGATTTCACATTCCGGCAACGTCGGCCCGTCCCGGCCGAGCTGGACGATCACACGGTGACCCGACGAGGTCTGGTCGCCGAGGGCGGGTCGGTGCCGGACGCGGACGACGCACCGGGTAACGTCGCGGTCGTCGCACGCGCTCACCGAGCCGTGGCACGCGCCCTGCCGGGTGGGGTGCAAGGCGGCCGAAACACCTCTTGCGCACCAGCGGACTCCTGCTGTCCCGGCGCGCGGAGAGGTCCTACGCGCTGGGGCGTACGCGAGGCTACGCACCACCTTGTGGTGAGCTGCGAGGCTTCTCCACAGATCAGCGCACCCGCCCTCGTCAGGACGCATCAGAGGCAACTGACGGGTACGTGCAAATTATTTGGGATGGCCCGGAATCGGAACACTGGGGCACCCCGGCTCGTTGTCATTACGTGAGCACGACACAGACACCACCTGTTCTCGCCGCAGAGCTGGCACAGGCGTGGGCCGATATTCAGCGGTACCACCCCGAGCTGCCCGACCTTGCCGCGCCAGAGTCCCTGATCGGGGAGTCGTCGTCCGCGTGCGGTCACGAGCTCTCCTTCGAGCGACTGCTCCATGAGGCAGTCCATGGCATCGCCGCCGCGCGCGGCGTCCGCGACACCTCCCGTGCCGGCCGCTACCACAACCGCAGATTCCTCGCCATCGCCGAGGAGCTGGGCCTGGACCACCCCGAGGAACCGCATCCCAGCAGCGGCTTCTCCCTGGTCACGCTCACCCCCGAGGCGAAGCGCCGCTACCGACCGACGATGGAGCGTCTCCAGCGTGCCCTGAAGGCCCACACCGCAGCGACCTCCTCCGACACCTCCCGCACCTTCCGGGGCCCGGCCGCCCGGCACGGCTCCTCCGGCGGCGGCGTCCGGGTCAAGGCGGTCTGCGACTGCGGCCGCAACGTCCGGGTCGTCCCATCGGTCCTCGCCCAGGCCCCGATCGTCTGCGGCGGCTGCGGCAAGCCGTTCCGGATCCCGGACGTCGTGGGAGCGGTAGCGAGCTGACGCCATCCACCGGCAACTCGTGGCTGCCGGTCTTCGGCGCAGGGCTCGGGCCGTGTCGCGCACCCGACGTGCCTCACCACCACGCCGGGTGCGCCGTCGGCGTGCCCGCACAGCGGCTGGGGCCCCCGGCCCGGAGCGGCCCGTGGGGTGTGGCACAATGGCTAGCTGTACTCGACAGTCGCACAGGACCCCTCTCTCCTCCGGCTGACGCGTCCATCGGGCACTCGGGTACCGCAACCCCACGCGGCTTTCTCGCCGTGCCCAACCACGTCAAAACCAGGAGAACCCACTCCCGTGGCAGTCAAGATCAAGCTGAAGCGTCTGGGCAAGATCCGTTCGCCTCACTACCGCATCGTCGTCGCCGACTCCCGCACCCGTCGTGACGGCCGTGCGATCGAGGAGATCGGCAAGTACCACCCGACGTACAACCCGTCGGTGATCGAGGTCGACGCCGAGCGTGTGGCGTACTGGCTCGGTGTCGGCGCCCAGCCGACCGAGCCCGTGATGGCCATCCTCAAGAAGACCGGTGACTGGCAGAAGTTCAAGGGCGAGCCCGCCCCGGCTCCGCTGCTGACCCAGCCCGAGAAGGCCGCGCGCCCGTCGTTCGAGGCCATCGGCGGCGACGACGAGGGCAAGGGTGAGGCGATCACCCAGAAGAAGAAGGCTGAGAAGAAGGACGAGGCCGCCGCTGAGTCCGCTTCGACCGAGGCCTGAGCATGCTCGAGGAGGCTCTCGAGCACCTCGTGAAGGGCATCGTCGACAACCCTGACGATGTGCAGGTCGCCTCGCGCAACCTGCGCCGCGGTCGCGTGCTCGAGGTCCGGGTCCACCCGGACGACCTCGGCAAGGTGATCGGCCGCAACGGCCGCACCGCACGCGCCCTGCGGACCGTCGTGGGCGCCATCGGCGGTCGCGGCGTCCGCGTCGACCTCGTCGACGTGGATCACGTCCGCTGACGCTTATCGCGCAACCGGCTCGGGCCGGGGAGGGCCTGCGGGCCGTCCCCGGCCCGCAGTCGTATGACAGGAGACTGGACACGTGCAGCTGGTAGTCGCACGGATCGGCCGTGCCCATGGCATCAAGGGTGAGGTCACCGTCGAGGTGCGGACCGACGAGCCGGAGCTGAGGCTCGGCCCCGGTGCCGTACTCACCACCGATCCCGCCGCTGCGGGACCGCTCACCATCGCGACGGGCCGCGTCCACAGTGGCCGTCTCCTGCTGCGCTTCGAGGGGGTCAGCGACCGCACCGGCGCCGAGGCCCTGCGCAACACCCTCCTGATCGCCGAGATCGACCCGGAGGAACTGCCCGAGGGCGAGGACGAGTACTACGACCACCAGCTCATGGACCTCGACGTGGTCACGGCGGACGGCGCTGAGGTCGGGCGGATCACCGAGATCTCACACCTGCCCACCCAGGACCTGTTCATCGTGGAGCGCCCCGACGGCAGCGAGGTGATGATCCCCTTCGTCGAGGAGATCGTCAGGGAGATCGACCTGGAGGAGCAGAGGGCCGTCATCACCCCGCCGCCGGGTCTGATCGACGACCGCGCCGAGATCGCCTCCAGCCGGGAAGACGCCTCCGGCCGGGAAGAGTCGTAATGCGCCTCGACGTCGTCACGATCTTCCCCGAGTACCTGGAGCCGCTGAACGTCTCCCTCGTCGGCAAGGCGCGCGCGCGTGGACAGCTCGACGTGAACGTCCACGACCTGCGCTCCTGGACCTACGACCGCCACAACACCGTCGACGACACCCCGTACGGCGGTGGCCCCGGCATGGTCATGAAGACCGAACCGTGGGGGGACGCACTGGACTCCGTCCTGGCCGACGGCTACGAGACGGGCTCCCGTGCGCCCGCCCTCATCGTGCCCACCCCCAGTGGCCGCCCCTTCACCCAGGAACTCGCCGTCCACCTCTCCGAGCGCCCCTGGCTGATCTTCACACCGGCCCGCTACGAGGGCATCGACCGCCGCGTCGTCGACGAGTACACGACACGGATGCCGGTCTACGAGGTGTCCATCGGCGACTACGTCCTGGCCGGCGGCGAGGCGGCTGTCCTCGTCATGACCGAGGCCGTGGCGCGGCTGCTGCCCGGGGTCCTGGGCAACGCCGAGTCCCACCGGGACGACTCCTTCGCGCCCGGGGCGATGGCGAACCTGCTGGAGGGACCCGTCTACACCAAGCCGCCCGAGTGGCGCGGCCGGGACATCCCCGACGTGCTGCTCAGCGGGCACCACGGGAAGATCGCCCGCTGGCGCCGCGACGAGGCCCTGAAGCGCACCGCCGCCCACCGGCCCGACCTCATCGAGCGGTGCGACCCCAAGGCCTTCGACAAGAAGGACCGCGAGATGCTCTCCATCCTGGGCTGGGCCCCCGACCTGGCCGGGGAGCCGTACGGCCGATTTTGGCGCAGGACCGACGGCGTGGAAGAATAGCCAGCTGTTGTGCGTCCGTCCGGCGTGCGCCCCTGCCACAGGGGGAGACGACGCCCGCCCCGACCCGCACACACCTGATCCCGAAACACCTAGTTTCCGTTGATGACCTGTGGCATCAGCGAGGAAAGCAGACGAAATGTCTCACCTGCTCGACACCGTCGACTCCGCGTCGCTGCGCAGCGACGTCCCCGCCTTCCGCCCGGGCGACACCGTCAACGTCCACGTCCGCGTCATCGAGGGCAACCGCTCCCGAGTGCAGCAGTTCAAGGGCGTTGTGATCCGCCGCCAGGGCTCCGGCGTGCGCGAGACCTTCACGGTCCGCAAGGTCTCCTTCTCCGTCGGCGTCGAGCGCACCTTCCCGGTGCACACCCCGATCGTGGAGAAGATCGAGCTCGTCACCAGGGGTGACGTCCGCCGCGCCAAGCTGTACTACCTGCGCGAGCTGCGCGGCAAGGCCGCGAAGATCAAGGAGAAGCGCGAGAGCTGAGCGCTCTCCGGGGTTCGCGTCGGGGCCGGATAGCATCTGGCTCCGATGGACACCGAAGCACAGCACACGGAGCGCGACCGCTCCTCCCGCCCGTCCGGATCCGAGGGAACCACCCCGGAAGCCGCAGGGCCGGAGGACCGGTCGCGTTTCGCGTTGGTGTCGCGCGTCAGCTCCTGCATCCCGGGCGGCCGGTTCACCCTCATCCTGCTGCTCTGCCTGCTGTTCCTGTTGTTGCTCAGCACGTTCGTGCTGCGCCCCTTCCAGATCCCCAGCGGATCCATGGAGCAGGGATTGAGGGTCGGGGACCGGGTTCTCGTAAATAAGTTGGCGTACCGTTTCGGTGCCGCGCCGCAGCGGGGAGACATCGTCGTGTTCGACGGAACCGGGTACTTCGGGCACGCGGACTACATCAAACGCGTTGTCGGCGTGGGGGGAGACAGCGTGGTCTGCTGCGACAGGGAGGGGAGGATCCAGGTGAACGGCCGGCCGGTCGACGAGTCAGGCTTCCTGTATCCGGGCGACAGCCCGTCCACGGTGGCCTTCGACGTCGTCGTGCCCGGCGGCACCCTGTTCGTCCTCGGCGACCACCGCAGCGACTCCAGCGACTCCCGTGACCACCTCGGCTCGCCGGGCGGCGGCATGATCCCCGTCGGCGACGTGATCGGCCGCGCCGACTGGATCATCTGGCCCGTCGGCCACGCCACCCGGCTGAACCGCCCGGACGCCTACGCGCGCGTGCCCGCCGCCGCAGAGGCGGGCGCCCATGGGTAACCGCGGCAAACCGCGCGGCGTCCCTGCGGGCCCCGCGGAGAACCTGCTGCCCACCGGCGCCCGGCGTGCCGCCGGCCCGTCCGGAGGCCGTACGCGTGCCGAGCGCCGCAAGCTCCAGCGCAAGGTCAAGCGGCGCCGCAGGCGCGGTGCCGTCAAGGAGATACCGCTCCTCGTGGGCGTCGCCGTCCTGATAGCGCTCGTGCTGAAGACGTTCCTCGTCCAGGCCTTCGTCATCCCGTCCGGCTCCATGGAGCAGACGATCCAGATCGGCGACCGCGTCCTGGTCGACAAGCTCACCCCGTGGTTCGGCTCGAAGCCGCAGCGCGGGGACGTCGTCGTCTTCAAGGACCCCGGCGGCTGGCTGCAGGACGAGCAGACCACCCCCAAGAAGGACGATCCCATCGTCATCAAACAGGTCAAGGAAGGACTCACCTTCATCGGCCTGCTGCCGTCCGACAACGAGAAGGACCTCATCAAGAGGGTCGTCGGCGTCGGCGGCGACCGCGTCAAGTGCTGCGACACGCAGGGGCGCGTGACCGTCAACGGCGTCCCGCTGAACGAGGACTACCTCTACCCCGGCATCGCCCCGTCCGACACGCCGTTCGACATCACGGTCCCGCAGGGGCGGCTGTGGGTGATGGGCGACCACCGGAACAACTCCGCGGACTCCCGCGCCCACCAGGACACCGACTACGGGGGCACCGTCTCCGAGGACGAGGTGGTGGGCCGCGCCATGGTCATCGCCTGGCCCTTCGGCCACTGGAACATGCTGGAAGAGCCGAATACGTACGCCTCCGTGTCCGACTCGGCCCCCGGGTCGACCGCTGCTCCCGAACTGTCGCATAGGGTTGCCTCCTACGATTCGAACGGAACGATCCAGCTCCCGACCCCTGCGGAACTCCCGCTCGTTATGGGAGTGGTGGGCCTGCGT
Organism: Streptomyces sp. NPDC057424; assembly: GCF_042803315.1. Lineage (NCBI taxonomy): Bacteria > Bacillati > Actinomycetota > Actinomycetes > Kitasatosporales > Streptomycetaceae > Streptomyces > Streptomyces sp. NPDC057424. The sequence goes on along the minus strand of NZ_JBHVCP010000027.1, from coordinate 7,801 downwards.
CGTGTATGGGGCAGGCGGCGGCACAGAGTGAGGAGTTGGCGTGGGGGATGTGGCGGTCGGCGCACGGTCCGGACACGACGGCGAGGAGCATCGCGGACGCCCCGCGGAATCCGCCGTCCCGGCCGCGGACAGCGCCGTGACCTCCGGGAGTGACTCCGGGGCACCCGAGGACGACAGGGTGACGGGCGAGCACACGACAGCCGGGGGCCAGGGGCCGGGCGGTACGGCCCGCACCCCGAAGAAGCCGCGCTCCTTCTGGAAGGAGCTGCCCATCCTGATCGGTATCGCGCTCGTGCTGGCGCTGCTGATCAAGACCTTCCTGGTGCAGGCGTTCTCCATCCCCTCCGACTCGATGCAGAACACCCTCCAGCAGGGTGACCGCGTCCTGGTCGACAAGCTCACCCCGTGGTTCGGCTCCGAGCCCGAGCGCGGCGAGGTCGTCGTCTTCCACGACCCGGACAACTGGCTGGCCGGCGAGCCGACCACGGATCCGAACGCCCTGCAGACCTTCCTCAGCTGGATCGGCCTCATGCCGTCCGCGGAGGAGAAGGACCTCATCAAGCGCGTCGTCGGCGTCGGCGGCGACACTCTCGAGTGCAAGGGCACGGGCCCGCTCACCGTCAACGGCAAGGCGCTGAACGAGCAGTCGTACGTCTACGCGGGCAACACGCCGTGCAGCGTCGACGACCAGGGCGGCCAGTTCAAGGTGAAGGTCCCCGAGGGCTACATCTGGGTCATGGGCGACCACCGGCAGAACTCGCGGGACTCCCGCTACAACCAGGCCGACAAGAACCACGGCATGGTCCCGGTGAAGGACGTCGTCGGACGCGCCGTCGTCGTCGCCTGGCCGATCAACCGCTGGAGCACCCTGCCGGTGCCGGACACCTTCGACCAGTCCGGGCTGAACGCCCAGCCCGCCGTCGCCGGTCTGCCGGCCGCGCCGCAGGGCCTGGCGCTGGCCGGAGTGGTGCCGGTGGTGTGGTGGCGTCGCAGGAAGCAGTGATCCCGGCCATGGGCTGACCCCGGCCGGTACCCCCGGGTAGGGTGCGGACCCATGGGTGGCGAGAGCATGACGCACACGGCCCCGCGCAGCGGCGGCCCGGGCACGGGCCCGGTGGGCAGCCGGACCGGACAGCGGTTGTCCGGGCTGGCCGTCGCACTGGGCCTTGTGCTGTTCCTGGGCGGATTCGCCTGGGGAGCCGTGGTCTACCGGCCGTACACCGTGCCCACCAGCTCGATGACGCCGACGATCGACGCCGGCGACCGGATCCTGGCGCAGCGCGTCGACGGCGGAGCGGTGCGCCGCGGTGACGTCGTCGTCTTCAAGGACGCGACCTGGGCCAACGCGCCGATGGTCAAGCGCGTGGTCGCCGTCGGCGGCGACACGGTCTCCTGCTGCCAGGACGGCAAGCTGAAGGTCAACGGCAAGGAGATCGACGAGACCTACCTGCCCAAGGGCACACCGGCCGGGACGAGCAACTTCCCGGCCGTGACCGTGCCCAAGGGCCGGCTCTTCCTGCTCGGCGACGAGCGAGGCAACTCCGTGGACTCCACGGCCCACCTGACCGACGCCGCCAGCGGCACGGTGGCGCGCTCCGCCGTGGACGCCCGCGTCGACGCCGTCGTCTGGCCCATGAAGGGCATGCTGGAGCGCCCCACCGGCTTCGAGCCGCTCAGCACCCTCTCCTCGCCCGGCCCGCTGCGGACGATCACCGTCCTCGTGATCGCCGGCGCCGTGCTCGTCCTGGGCGGAGGCGCCTACGGGCCCATCGCCAAGCGCGCCGGCGCCGCCCGGGCCCGACGGGAGAGCGCGGAGCCCGCAGGTGTCCGCTGAGACCGTGGGTGAGGGGCAGGGCACCTGTGAGAGCGGGTTGCGCAGGGTCGCCAGGGTGGTGCTGCTCGACCCGCGGGACCGCATCCTGCTGCTGCACGGGCACGAGCCGGACGACCCGGCCGACGACTGGTGGTTCACCCCCGGCGGGGGAGTGGAGGGCGACGAGACCCGTGAACAGGCCGCCCTGCGGGAACTCGCCGAGGAGACGGGCATCACCGAGGTCGAACTCGGCCCGGTGCTGTGGCGGCGGCGGTGCTCCTTCCCGTTCGCGGGCCGCCGCTGGGACCAGGACGAGTGGTACTACCTGGCGCGTACGGACCGCACGGCGGTGGCCGCCACCGGGCTGACCGAGCTGGAACGGCGCAGCGTCGCCGGAGCGCGCTGGTGGACGTGTCCGGAACTGGGCCGGGCACATGAGACGGTGTATCCGACCAGACTCGCCGGGCTGCTGCGCACGCTGCTCGACGAAGGTCCCCCGGCCAGGCCTGTGATCCTTGACCCGGAAATCGTCTAGCGGCTCACGGGACTGGCGCACAATGGGGGGATCGCACGGCTGAAGGGGAACATGCCATGAGCGCCGAGGACCTCGAGAAGTACGAGACCGAGATGGAGCTGAAGCTCTACCGGGAGTACCGCGATGTCGTCGGTCTGTTCAAATACGTGATCGAGACCGAGCGGCGTTTCTACCTGACCAATGACTACGAGATGCAGGTGCACTCGGTTCAGGGTGAGGTGTTCTTCGAGGTGTCCATGGCGGATGCCTGGGTGTGGGACATGTATCGGCCGGCGCGTTTCGTGAAGCAGGTCCGGGTACTCACGTTCAAGGACGTGAATATCGAGGAGCTGAACAAGAGCGACCTGGAGCTGCCGAGCGGGTGACGTCCGCCCTGTCACCCGGGAGGGTGGCGAGGTTGTCCACAGCCGCTGGGCTGTCCACCAAGATTCACTTCGCGATGGCGGGCGGGTGATCGTTGGCACCGGAGGTGGTGTCGACATGACCGCACATCTGGCACGCAGTGCCATGGGCAAGTACGGGGAGGGCCTCGCCGCACGACGGCTGGCCGAGGCCGGTCTGAGGGTCCTGGAGCGCAACTGGCGCTCCGGCCGGGCCGGCGAGATCGACATCGTGGCCAGGGAAGGGGACGTCCTGGTCGTCTGCGAGGTCAAGACCCGCAGGGAGGGCCCCTTCGAGCACCCGATGGCGGCCGTGACCCCGCAGAAGGCGGAGCGGCTGCGGGGCCTGGCCGAGCGGTGGATCCAGACACACGGGGGCGCGCCGCCCGGCGGGGTCCGCATCGACGTGGTCGGGGTGCTGCTTCCGGCCCGCGGCGCCGCCGTGGTCGAGCATGTGCGGGGGGTGGCCTGAATGGCATTCGCCCGTACGTGTTCGGTGGCGCTGGTGGGCGTCGAGGGCGTGGTCGTCGAGGTCCAGGCCGACCTCGAACCAGGCGTCGCGGCCTTCGCGCTGGTGGGGCTCCCCGACAAGAGCCTCACGGAGAGCCGGGACCGGGTGCGCGCCGCGGTCGTCAACTCGGGCGCGGCCTGGCCCCAGAAGAAGCTCACGGTCGGCCTGAGCCCGGCCTCGGTACCGAAGTCGGGCAGCGGCTTCGACCTGGCCGTCGCGACGGCGGTCCTCGGCGCGGCGGAGCGCATCGACCCGCGGGTGCTCTCCGACATCGTGATGATCGGCGAACTCGGACTGGACGGGCGGGTGCGGCCGGTGCGGGGGGTGTTGCCGGCGGTGCTGGCGGCGGCGGACGCGGGATATGAGCAGGTGGTGGTGCCGGAGTGCGCTGCCGCCGAGGCATCTCTCGTGCCCGGGGTGTCGGTGCTGGGCGTCCGCAGTCTGCGGCAGCTGATCGCCATCCTGGCCGACGAACCCGTGCCCGACGAGGAACAGGACGAGCAGGGCCGCCCGGGCCCCCTGCTCGCCGGGTTGCGCGTGCCCGGGACCGGCGCGGCCACGGGCATGCACAGCGTCGGCGCGGCCCAGCACGACCACGGCCACGACTTGGCGGACGTCGTCGGGCAGACCTCGGCGCGCACGGCCGTGGAGGTGGCCGCTGCGGGCGGGCACCACCTCTTCCTCGAAGGGCCGCCCGGCGCCGGCAAGACGATGCTCGCCGAGCGGCTGCCCGCCGTCCTGCCCCGGCTCGGCCGGCAGGAGTCGCTGGAGGTCACCGCGGTGCACTCGGTCGCGGGCCTGCTGCCCCCGGGCAAGCCGCTGATCGACGTCGCGCCCTACTGCGCCCCGCACCACTCGGCCACCATGCAGGCGCTCGTCGGTGGCGGCCCGGGCGTCGCACGGCCCGGGGCCGTGTCGCTGTCTCATCGTGGGGTGCTGTTCCTGGACGAAACGCCGGAATTCAACAGCCAGGCCCTGGACGCGCTGCGTCAGCCGCTGGAGGCGGGGCACGTCGTGATCGCGCGCAGTGCGGGAGTCGTGCGGTTCCCGGCGAAGTTCCTCATGGTGCTCGCGGCCAACCCCTGCCCGTGCGGCCGGTTCTCGCAGCGGGACGACCTGTGCGAGTGCCCGCCCTCGGCCATCCGCCGCTATCAGGCCAGGCTCTCCGGCCCGCTGCTGGACCGGGTCGACCTCCGCGTCGAGGTGGACCGCGTCACCCGGACCCAGCTGACCGCCTCCGGCGCCCGGGGCGAGTCGACCGCGACGGTCGCCGACCGGGTCCGGTCGGCCCGCGAACGGGCTGCGGGGCGCCTGGCCGGGACCCCCTGGTGCACGAACAGCGAGGTGCCCGGCCGTGAGCTGCGCAGCCGCTGGTACGCGGTGCCCGGCGCGATGGACGAGGCCGAGCGGAACCTGGAGCGGGGCGTCCTGACCGCCCGCGGCCTCGACCGCGTCCTGCGTGTGGCCTGGACCGTCGCCGATCTCGTCGGCCACGACCGACCCGACGCGACGGACGTCGCCCTCGCGCTTCAGCTGCGCACCGGAGTGCCACGAGGCGTCCCCATGGCCATCGGGGCGCTGACATGAGCGGTGTCGACGAACCGGACGACGAGCTGCTCGGCCGGGTCCTGCTCACCCGTGTCATCGAGCCCGGCGACGAGGTCGGCGGGCGGTGGGTGCGGGAGCTCGGGGTCGGGGAAGCGGTGCGGCGGTTACGGGAGGGCGGGGCCGCTCTGCCCGGGGTGAGCGGGAAGCGGTGGGCCGGGCTGGTGGCCAGGGCGGAGGCCGCCCGGCCGCGCCGGGACCTGGAGGCCGCCCGGGACGCCGGGGTGCGGTTCGTGTCTCCTGGGGACGCCGAGTGGCCCCGGCAGCTCGACGATCTCGGGGATGCCCGGCCCCTGGGGCTCTGGGTGCGAGGGCGGCCCAGCCTGCGGATGTGGGCGCTGAAGTCGGTCGCCGTGGTCGGCGCCCGGGCCTGCACCGAGTACGGGGCCCATATGGCCGCGACCCTCGCCGCCGGCCTCGCCGAGCAGGGCTGGGTCGTGGTGTCCGGCGGCGCCTACGGGGTCGACGGCGCCGCCCATCGTGGAGCGCTCGGAGCCGGCGGCGCGACCGTCGCGGTCCTCGCCTGCGGCGTCGACCGGCCCTACCCCCGCGGCCACACCCGGCTGATCGGCAGAATCGCCGAACAGGGCCTGGTGATCGGTGAGTTGCCGCCCGGCGATCATCCGACGCCGAGCCGGTTCATCCTGCGGAACAGAGTGATCGCCGCGCTCACCCGCGGCACGGTGGTCGTCGAGGCCGCCCACCGCAGCGGCTCCCTGGTCACCGCGCGGGCGGCACAGCGCCTCGGCCGGCACACGATGGGCGTACCGGGCCCCGCCACCAGCGGGCTCTCCGCAGGAGTGCACGATCTGCTGCGCGGGGAGGCCACCCTGGTCACCGACGTCGCGGACGTCGTCGAACTGGTCGGTGCCATCGGAGAGCTGGCCCCCGGCCGGCGCGGCCCCGTCCTGCCCCGGGACCTGCTGGAACCGGCCACCCGGCAGGTGCTCGCCGCACTGCCCGGACGCGGGACGGCCCGGCCGGACGAGATCGCGCGTTCCGCACAGACCGTCAAGGATGACGCGATCGCGAGACTGTACGAACTCCGGGCACTCGGTTACGTCGAACGACACGGCGACGGCTGGAAGTTGACACGCCAGGCGGTGACGTCGGTCCGCCACGGTCACGACCGGGGCTGACCGGGTGTGTTCGGCCGTCCGGGGGAACCTCTACACCCCTTGGAAATGCGCCCAGTTGGGGTCCTCCGGTGATCACACCGGACGGCCGGGGTGCCCCGGCCGGACGTCCTCAGGAACGTATCTGCGCCCGCCTTCACCTCCGCCCTTCGCGCACCGCGACACCGCAGTCACGCTACGCTCACGAGGATCCCGACACGGACAGGCAACTCGACATCAGACAGACAGCCCACCCCAGCAGCACCACTCCGCAGCAGAACGGCACAAGGCGACGAATGCCCCAGCACACCTCCGGGTCCGACCGGGCGGCGATCCCCCCAGCCGCCCGTGACGGTGGCAGCGTGCGGCCGCCCGCTCCCTCGACGCTCGACGAGCTGTGGCGGTCGTACAAGGCGACGGGGGACGAGCGGCTGCGGGAGCAGCTGATCCTGCACTATTCGCCGCTCGTGAAGTACGTCGCGGGACGGGTCAGTGTGGGCCTGCCGTCCAACGTCGAACAGGCGGACTTCGTCTCGTCCGGGGTGTTCGGGCTGATCGACGCGATCGAGAAGTTCGACATCGACCGCGAGATCAAGTTCGAGACGTACGCGATCACCAGGATCCGCGGCGCGATGATCGACGAGCTGCGGGCGCTGGACTGGATTCCCCGCTCCGTGCGGCAGAAGGCGCGCAACGTGGAACGGGCATACGCCACCCTGGAGGCACGGCTGCGGCGGACGCCGTCGGAGGGCGAGGTGGCCTCCGAGATGGGCATCGCGGTCGAGGACCTCCACGCGGTGTTCAGCCAGTTGTCGCTGGCCAACGTGGTGGCCCTGGAGGAGCTGCTGCACGGTGGCGGGGCCGAGGGCGGCGACGGGCTGAGCGTCATGGACACGCTGGAGGACCACGCCGCCGACAACCCGGTCGAGGTCGCCGAGGACCGGGAGCTGCGGAGGTTCCTGGCCCGGGCGATCAACACGCTGCCCGACCGGGAGAAGACCGTGGTGACGCTGTACTACTACGAGGGCCTCACCCTGGCCGAGATCGGCAACGTGCTGGGTGTGACCGAGAGCCGGGTCAGCCAGATCCACACCAAGTCGGTGTTGCAGCTGAGAGCGAAACTGGCGAGCTTCGGCCGCTGACCGGCCCGGATGCCGTCGGGCCGGCGGGAAGCACTCCCGTACGGCCGGACGCGTCCGTAGAGTGTTGACGTGCCAAGGATTCGAGCGGCCTCCGTGGCCGAGCACCGGTCGATGCAGCGAGCCGCCCTGCTGGACGCGGCTCGTTCCTTGTTGTCCGAGGGCGGTACGGAGGCGCTGACCTTCCCGGCCCTCGCCGAGCGGACGGGCCTCGCGCGATCGTCCGTCTATGAGTACTTCCGGTCACGGGCAGCCGTGGTCGAGGAACTGTGCGAGGTCGACTTCCCGGTCTGGGCGGCGGACGTGTCGGCGGCGATGGAGCGGGCCGGGACGCCCGAGGCCAAGGTCGAGGCGTACGTGCGGCAGCAACTGGAACTGGTCGGGGACCGGCGGCACCGGGCGGTGGTTGCGATCTCCGCGAGTGAGCTCGACGCGGGGGCGCGGGAGAAGATCCGGGCGGCGCACGGCGGGCTGGTCACCATGATCGTCGAGGCGCTGGGCGAGCTGGGGCATGAGCAGCCCCGGCTGGCGGCGATGTTGTTGCAGGGGGTGGTGGACGCCGCCGTGCGGAGGATCGAACTGGGGGCGGCGGAGGAGCCGGCCGCCATCGTCGACGCGGCTGTTTCGATGGCTCTGCGGGGCGTGCGGGGCTGACGGCGGCGGGGCTGGGGCCGGCGGTGGGCCGCCCTCAGGAGGGCGGCCC
>NZ_JBHVCP010000026.1:70086-102242 GCF_042803315.1 Streptomyces sp. NPDC057424 | reverse complement strand
GTTTAAAACACACTGGCTGGGGGGCGCCCCCGGGCCCCCGCAACTGGCGGGGGGGGGGGCCACCCCCGAGCAGGCGTGCACGCCACCGCGTTCGTGCCGGGGGACGGGTCAGCCGCAGCTGCCCGAGATCCACCGGTGGGAGCGGACCTTGTACGTACCGGCCAGGTTGCCGCCGTGCTGCTGCCGGGTGCAGCCGATGCGGTCGGAGTAGTTGGCGCCCCGGTAGTACGCGACACCGCTGGAGCTGCTGGTGCCGGCGTTCCACACCGACTTCACATTGGTCGTGGCGGCCCAGGAGCACCGGATGGAACCGCTCTGCCAGTCGGGGTCGGCCACGTCCCAAGAGCACTTGCTGCCGGTGAAGTTGGCCCCGGTCCAGAAGCAGATGTGTCCGGAGGCGCAGTCCACCGCGGCGGGAGCGGCCGGTGCCGCCGACGCGGAGCTCGGCACGGCCAGGGCGGTGACGGCGGCGGCGCTGACGGCGAGAACCGCGAGCAGCGGGTTCGTACGGGTGTGCCGGCGGACGGAAAGGCGCATGAGCCTGGTCTCCTCGGAGATCGGGGGACGGTGGTGCGGACGGCCCGACGCTGGCAAGGCACGACCGGGCCGGGCAAGGACGGCGGGGCCTGCTGGGATGCCGGGACGGCGTCCCACCGCCCGCCTGGCGCGTTCCGGAACCGATGGGACGGCCACGGGACGCCTTTGGTGGCACAGTGTCGGCACGAGACGCCCGACCAGCGTCCTGTTGGGGATTTCCGAGGGGGAGAGGCGTTGTCCGCGTGCCCAGAAACGGAGCGGTTCGCCGCGCTGTTGCGTTCGCTGAAGAGCCGTTCCGGACTGAGCTACGAGGCCCTCGCCCGGAAGTCCGGACTGGCCGGTTCGACGTTGCACCGCTACTGCCGGGGGACGTCGGTGCCCCAGGACTACGGGAGCGTGCACCGGCTGGCCACGGTCTGTGGCGCGACCTCCGACGAACTGCGCACCCTGCACCGCCTGTGGGCACTGGCGGACGCGGCACGGGCTGCCGCGGCCGGTGCCGGTGCCGGGGAAGAGGAGGACGACCGGGCCGAACCCGAGGCCGAAGCGCGGGCTGACGACACGGACCCGGCCCCCGCCCGGGACGCCGGGCCGAGCCCCCGGCCCGCCGGCCGGCCGCGCCGGCGCAGGCTGCGCACCTCCGTCGTCACCGCCGCGGTCCTCGCCGCCGTCGGCGTGTCCGCCTGGGCCCTGTCGAACGGCCGGGCACCCTCCGGCGGCGGGAGCACCGGTGAGGACCGGCCGTTGTTCTCGGCCAACTGTCCGCCCGTGATCGCGATGGGCGAGCACGACGAGTGCGTGCGGGAGGTGCAGCGTCTGCTGCACGCCAAGGGCGCGGACATCGGCGTGGACGGGGACTTCGGGCCGCAGACCCTGCGCCGCGTCACGGCCTTCCAGGTGCTCGCCGGACTGCAGCCCAACGGAGTCGTGGCGGAGCCGACGAAGAAGGCGCTGTACGCCTCGCGTGTCCGGATGGGCGTGTGGTCGCCGCAGAAGGTGCGGCAGCGGGTCCGGGAGGTGTTCCCCGAGGTGCCGGACAAGGCGGTGGCGATCGCCGACTGCCAGTCCTTCCTCGACCCGCTGCACATCCTCCCCAACACCAACGGCACCCGGAACTGGGGCCTGTTCCAGATCTCCGACGCCCGGCTGCGCGAACTGGACGGCACGCCACGCGACGCCCTGAACCCGGAGTGGAACATCCAGGCGGCCCGCAAACTGTGGAGCCGGGACCGCGACTTCGGCGACTGGCCGCACTGCGAGCGCGCCGCCGACGCCCCCCGGTCCCCGGCCGCCCCGCACTCGCCCACAGCGGCACGGCCGGCGCACTGAACGCCGCCGCCCTCGGCGTTCGCGGGCCGGATTGCGACGGCACACTCCCGGGTGAGATCGGTACACAGGCGGGCAAGGAAGAACACCCCTCCACGAGGAAGGGGTGTTCCTGTTCTGGGAGGTACTCCGGCCGGTCGGCTACGAGGTCCGCACCTCGTAAGCCGTCACCCGTACCGCCTCGTCGTCCAGGCACTGCCCGGACGCCAGGTCGAAGCGCTGTTTCAGCAGGGGCGAGGCCACGAACGGGCGGCCCTGGCGGCTGCCGATGAGGCCGCGGGAGAGGACCGCCGCGCCGGTGAAGGGGTCGCGGTTGTCGATGGCGAACAGCTCACCGGAACGATCGCGGAAGATCGCGGCCTGCCGTCCGTCCGGCAGCAGTGCGGCCACCCCGCGGCCCGGGAGCAGCGTGCTCAGGTCACAGACCGTGAACCAGTCGCCGTCAAGGGCGAGTTCGATCTTGAGGTCGGTGGTCTCGAGTGCCAGGGTCATCGCTGGGCGCTTCCTTCCAGTACGTCAGCGGCGGGTCGCATGCCGATGGACAGCAGCGGCAGGTCGGGCTTCATCTGGTCGCGCTCGGGCACGAAGGCGACAACCGGGTCCGGGGTGTCCGGCGCGTTCACGAAGGACACGAACCGGGAGAGCTTCTCGGGGTCGTTGATGGTCTCGGCCCACTCGTCGCGGTAGTGCGCGACATGTGCCTGCATCAGCTGCTCCAGCTCGTCGCAGATGCCGAGCGTGTCGTGCACCACCACGTCCCGCACGTGCTCGAGGCCGCCCGGGATCCGGTCCAGCCAGGTCGAGGTGCGCTCCAGGCGGTCGGCCGTACGGATGTAGAACATCAGGAACCGGTCGATCAGCCGCACCAGTTCGGCGTCCGACAGGTCCTGCGCGAGCAGGTCCGCGTGGCGGGGCGTGGCCCCGCCGTTGCCGCCGACGTACAGGTTCCAGCCGTTGGCGGTGGCGATGACGCCGAAGTCCTTCGACTGGGCCTCGGCGCACTCGCGCTGGCAGCCGGAGACCGCCGACTTCAGCTTGTGCGGGGAGCGCAGGCCCCGGTAGCGCAGCTCCAGGTCGATCGCCATGCGCACGGAGTCCTGGACCCCGTAGCGGCACCAGGTCTGCCCGACGCAGGACTTCACCGTGCGCAGCGACTTGCCGTAGGCGTGGCCGGACTCGAAGCCGGCGTCCACCAGACGGGCCCAGATCAGGGGCAGTTGCTCGACGCGGGCACCGAACATGTCGATCCGCTGACCACCGGTGATCTTCGTGTAGAGGCCGAAGTCGCGGGCGATCTCACCGATCACGATCAGCTTCTCCGGGGCGATCTCGCCGCCGGGGATACGGGGGACGACCGAGTACGAGCCGTTCTTCTGCAGGTTGGCCAGGAAGTGGTCGTTGGTGTCCTGCAGGGCCGCCTGCTCGCCGTCCAGGACGTAGCCGCTGGCGCCGATCGTCGGGGCGAGGGAGGCGATGATCGAGCCGACGGCCGGCTTGCAGATCTCGCAGCCGTCACCGCCGCGGGCCTCCTCGCGGCCGTGGCGGTCCAGCAGGTCCTGGTAGGTGTTGATGCGCAGGGCGAGGACGATCTCGTACAGCTCCTCGCGGGTCTGCCCGAAGCAGCCGCACAGGCCCTTGTCGACCTCGACGCCGTTCGCCTCCAGCTCGGCGTTGACGAGCTGGCCGAGGACCTTGACGCAGGAGCCGCAGCCGGTCCCGGCCTTGGTGCACTTCTTCACCTCGGGCACGGTCGTGCACTGGTGGTCGGTGACCGCGCCGCGGATCGTGCCCTTGGAGACGTTGTGGCAGGAGCAGACGATCGCGTCGTCGGGCAGCGCGGACGGGCCGAGCTGGACGGACTCCCCGGCGCCGGCCGGCAGCACGAGCGACTCGGGGGCGACCGGCGGGACCGAGCCGGTGAACGCCTTCAGCGTGCCGTACGCCTCCGCGTCGCCGACCAGGATGCCACCGAGCAGCGTGCCGTCTCGGCCGATGACCAGCTTCTTGTACAGGCCCGCGCGGGAGTCGGAGTAGACGACGTCCAGGCAGTCCTCGGCGGTGCCGTGCGCGTCACCGAAGGACGCCACGTCCACGCCGAGCAGCTTCAGCTTGGTGGAGAGGTCGGCGCCGGTGAAGGACGCCTCGTCCGAGGCGATCGTGGCCGCCGCCGTCTCGGCCTGCTCGTAGCCGGGGGCCACCAGGCCGTACACCCGGCCGTCGGAGGCCAGCGCGCACTCGCCGATCGCGAAGACGTGCGGGTCGGAGACCGTACGGCACTGCTCGTCGACCGTGATGCCGCCGCGCTCGCCGACCGTCAGACCGCAGTCGCGGGCCAGCTGGTCGCGGGGGCGCACTCCGGCGGAGAACACCACCATGTCGGCGGCCAGTTCGGAGCCGTCGGAGAGCTTCATGCCGGTGACGGCACCGTCCTCGCCGACGACGATCTCCTGCGTGCCGACGCCCGTGTGGACGCTCAGGCCCATCTCCTCGATGGTGCGCAGCAGCGCGGCACCGCCGCCGTCGTCCACCTGGACGGGCATCAGCCGGGGCGCGAACTCGACGATGTGGGAGGTGAGTCCGAGACCCTTCAGCGCCCCCGCTGCCTCCAGGCCGAGCAGACCGCCGCCGACCACGGCGCCCACCTGAGCCTTGCTCTTCGCGTACTCCTCGATCGCGAGCAGGTCCTCGATCGTGCGGTAGACGAAACAGCCCTCGGCGTCCTTGCCCGGGACCGGCGGCACGAAGGGGTAGGAGCCGGTGGCCAGGACGAGGACGTCGTAGTCGACGACGAGACCGGAGCGGGCCGTCACCTTCCGCGCCTCACGGTCGACGGTCTCGGCCGGGTCGCCGACGTGCAGCTCGATGCCGTGGTCCTCGATGAACCGCATGTCCGTCATGGACAGGTCGTCCGGGGTCTTGCCCGAGAAGTACGAGGTGAGCTGCACACGGTCGTAGGCCGGGCGTGGCTCCTCACAGAGCACGACCACGCGGTGCGTGGCGGTCAGGCCGCGCTCGGCCAGCGCTTCGAGGAAGCGCTGGCCGACCATGCCGTGGCCGACGAGCACGATCGTGGGGGTCGCCCCCGGGGTGGCCGTCATCAAGAGCCTCCGTCGTTGGTGAGCAGGTGGAGCAGGGGGCCGCCGTCGGAGGGGAGCGGCTCTGCTCCCTCCCAGGCGCGGGCGAGCGCGCCGACGGTGCCGAGTTCGCCGACGAGGACCCCGCCGACCAGGCGGTCGTCGCGGACGACGACCTTGCGGTAGGTGCCGCGGGTGGCATCGGTGAGCTGGACGACGTCGTCGCCCGGGAGCGCCTCGGTCTCGCCGAACGCGGCGAGGTCGAGGGGGCTGTCCTGCCCGTTCAGCGTGAGCCGGGTCAGGGAGCGCGTGCCGGTGTACCGGGCGGTCGTGTCACCGGCCAGCAACTCCGCGAGCGCGTCGGCCTGTTCCAGCGCGGGAGTGGCGAGTCCGTAGAGGACGTCCGCGTGCTGGGCGCAGTCGCCGATCGCGTGGATGTGCGGGTCGGAGGTGCGCAGCTCGTCGTCGACGACGACACCCTTGCGGACGTCGAGCCCGGCGGCCTGCGCGAGACCCACCCGGGGGCTGACGCCGCAGGCCACGACGACGAGGTCGGCGTCGAGTGCGTACCCGTCGGCCATCTCCACCGAGCGGACCGCGCCGCCGACGCACCGCACGTCCCGTACGCGGCACTCGGTGTGCACCTCGACGCCCAGGTCGGTCAGATGCCGCTTGACGAGCTTCGACGCGGCCGGGTCGAGCTGGCGCTCCATCAGCCGCTCGGACTGCTGGGCGAGCACGACCTGGGCGCCGCGCAGCGCGAGCGCCCGAGCTGCGGAGACGCCGAGGAGCCCGCCGCCGATGACGACCGCCTTCACGCCCGGCCGGACCGCCTTGGACAGGCCCAGGCAGTCGTCCATGGTGCGGAAGGCGTGGACGCCCTCGGGCAGTTCGTGATGCTCGGTGAACAGGCCGCGCAGCGGCGGCAGTACCGGGTTGGAGCCGGTGGCGAGGACGAGCCGGTCGTATGCGATCACCGTGCCGTCGGCGCACTCGACGGTCCGTCCGTCGCGGTCGATGCCGACGACCCGGCCGCGCGTGGCCTGCGCGGGCGCCGGCAGGGCGATCACCTCGGGGCTGTACCGTCCGGCCAGCACCTCGGCGAGCAGCACCCGGTTGTAGGGCCGGTGCTCCTCCTCGCCGATCAGCAGCGCGGGCGTGCCGAGCTCACCGAGGCGCCGGGCGAGCCGTACGCCCGCCAGGCCGGTGCCGATCACCACCACACGCTCATTCGAGGTCATGCACTTGAGCGTGCGGTGCCGGTGTTACCCGGCAGCATCACCTCTGTTTCCCGCGGGGAACGCTGCCCTCAGCGGGCCGGGGTGGTGCGTGTGAGGGTTCCCGAACTGCGACGACGGTGGCTGTGAGGGGCCTCGCACGAGCCTCGCACGGGCCTCGCACCGGCCTCGCACGGGGTCCCGATCATGCCCGGCGCATCGCTGACCACCGTCGTCCTGCACTGTGTCGCGGCCCTCGCCGCCGGCTGGACCGACGCCGTGGCCGGAGGGGGGCGGCCTCCTGCCGCCGCCGGTGCTGCCGGCTCTCCTCAACCTGGCGTACGTGCGGTGGCCGGCCTAGGCGACGCCCGGGTCCCGTCGCAGATCCAGCAGCTCGACCATCCCCGTGCCGTCCTCGTCCCCGTGTCCCTGCGCGAGCCTGCGCTCCATCAACTCCATGTACGGCGTCAGCAGCTCCGGGCCGACCCGCTGCTCCTCGGCCGTGCGCAGGAGGGTGGCGTTGCCCGCGACCTGCATGGCGAGGCTGGAGACGACGTCGCGGGTGTAGTCGCCGCTCTGCAGCTGGTCGGCCGTCTGGTGTGCGGCCGGGGCCATCGCGGAGAGCCAGTCCACGAGCAGCGGTGCGAAGTCCTTCGGCGCGATGTCCTCCGGGCGGATCAGCGCGAAGGCGTGCGTGATCCCCGCGAACATGCCGCTCATCGCGCTCAGCAGCGCCACGTCGTGCAGTGCGGCGAAGCCCGGGTCGGCTCCGACATAGCGGGTGCCGGCCGGGACCGTGAGGGTGTCCCGGTGCTCCTCGAACAGCTCGGGGGAGCCGCTGTAGAAGACATGTCCGCCGGACTCCGGCACCCCGATCATCGGCGGTACGGCCATGATCCCGCGTCCAGGAAACGGGCGCCGCGCGCCTCGGCCCAGGCGGCGCGCGTACGGCCCTCGCCGGGGGTGCCGGTGGTCAGGTTCACCAGGTCCCGCCCGGCGAGATCGGCCCCTTCCAGGGCCTCGCCCACGGAGGCGTCGTCGAGCAGGCAGGCGATCACCAGGCGGTTCGCCGCCACGGCCTCGGCGGCGCTCGCGGTGACCACGGCGCCCTCGGAGGCGAGTGCCCGAGCGCGGGCGGGCGTGCGGTTCCAGACGGTCACCTCGTGCCCGGCGGCGAGCCAGACGCGGGCGAGGGCGGTGCCCATGGCACCGGTGCCGAGCAGGGTGAGCGGGGTGCGGGAGACAACTGCGGTGTCGGTCATGGCGTTTAGGCTCGTCGCAGGGGAAGCGCCTGCTCAAGTACGTACTTCGAAGTGGGTGGTTACCCCGGGGGAAGGATCCAGGCAGCGCAAGGGGAGGGCTCGGGCATGGGATCGACGGGGCGGCGGCCGGGGGCGTACGTCTGCGGGATCGACGCGGCGATGGACGTGATCGGCGGCAAGTGGAAGGTGCTGATCCTGTGGGCACTGAACGAGCGGCCGTGCCGCTTCGGGGAACTGCGCCGCGAGCTGCCGGGCGTCACCGAGAAGGTGCTCGCCTCGCACCTCAGGGAGATGGAGGCCGACGGCCTGGTGCACCGTGAGGCGTACGACGAGGTGCCGCCGCGGGTGGAGTACTCGCTGACGGCCCGGGGCGCGTCCCTGAACGAGGCGCTGGAACCGCTGGGGGCCTGGGGGAGGGCCAACATCCTGAGTGCGTCACCGGCTGCCGGTCAGGTGCGCGAAGACGACGACGTTCCCCTGGTAACCGGTGCCGCGTGAGTAGCCGCCGCCGCAGGTGATGACCCGCAGCTCGGGGCGGCGGGCGGCGCCGTAGACCCGCTCGTCGGGGAAGTCCTTCGCGGCGTACACCGCGACGGCGTCCACGGTGAACACCGCGACGCCGCCGTCGCGCCGGTCCACCTCGATCGTGCTGCCCTTGGTCAGGGCGCCGAGGTCGTAGAACACGGCGGGGCCGTCGGCGTTGTCGACGTGGCCGGCGACGATCGCGGTCCCCCGCTCACCGGGGGTCGTGCCGGCCTCGTACCAGCCGGCGAGGTTCTCGTCGGCTGCGGGCGGTACGCCGAGTCTGCCGGTCTTCGTCAGGCCGAGCCCGGTCAGCGGCGCATCGACCCGGATCGCCGGGATACGGATCCGGTCGGGCGGCGAGGGCGGCAGCGCGGGCACTCCGGGCCGCTCGCCGGCCAGGCCGTCCAGCCCGGCCCGGGCCTGCGCGGCGGACGGCTGCGGCGGGGCGTGCGTCTCGGCGCCGTCGCGCAGCAGCCACACACCGGAGCACAGGGCGAACACCGTGAGGGCCGCCATGGCCGCGTTCGCGGGATTGCGGACGCCGCTGCCGAACCTGGGGGACGTGCGCATACCCACCCTCTTCTGATCTCCGGCCCCGTACCCCCCTCCGGGCCGCGAGGGGCGTCGGACCCGGAGGGGGAGGGGACATGCGGTACCGGCGACGGACAGCGGAGGGTGTCCGTCAGATCCCGTCGCCTCTCGCCCGGCGATGCAGGAGCCAGGTACCGCCCGCGGCGGCGACGGCGAGGGCCGCCACACCGGCCGCGGTCTGCACGGGATCGGGGCCCAGGGCGCCGCCGACCCCCGTCTTCACACTCCCCCGGGGATGCACCCGCCCGCGCATCGACGTCAGCGTGACCACCAGGTCCCCGGTGATCCGCCGGCCGCTGCCACTGCAGGTGGCGGTGATCTCGTACGTGCCCGGCTGCGCACTCGGCGGCACCTTGAACCGCCCGGTCGCGTCCCGCCCGTGCGCGTCCGGCGCCAGGCTGAGGGAACCCGCTCCGACCGCGCTCGCGTCACCCGTCGCCGAGCCGCCGTCGCCGCAGGCCGCCGTGCGCACCGTGACCTGGCCCCCGGGCACGACCGGGGCCGGGGACACCTCCAGGCCACCGGCGGACGCGCCGTACGCCGGGGCGGCGGCGAGAGCCGCGGTGGCGACGGCGAGCGCGGTACCGGTCAGCGGCCGGGCGGTACGTCGCATCGGTGCTCCTTCGAGCGGTTCGGTCGTGCGCCTGCCCTTCCGAGGTAACGGGCGGCCGGACGACCGCGCTTGCTGAAGGGGTGTCAGAAATGGGGTGAACGGGTGTCAGTGAGGAGTGAACCGGCGGTTTTCCGCGCCCGTTTCGGCAGGTCACGGGCGTTCGGCGGGCGGTGCCGGGGAAAAGCGCGGGGCGCGCGTGTGAACGGGTGACCCCGGGGTGCACCCCGGCGCTTGACCTCAACAATGGTTGAGGTACGAGGCTGTGCCGCATGAACACCACCGCTACCGAGCAGGCCGCCCTGCGGCAGACCGCGACCGACCCGCTCAGGCTGACCCTCGTCGTGGGCAGCAACCGGCACGGCCGCTTCGGCCCCGTCGTCGCCGACTGGCTCCTCGGCCGCATCCGGGACCGGGACGACCTGGTCGCCGAGGTCGTGGACGTCGCCGAGGCCGCGCTGCCCATGTCCCTCGAACCGACCCCGGAGGCGACGGCCGCGCTGTCCGGCATCACCCCGAAGCTGGCCCGCGCGGACGTCTTCGTGGTCCTCACCCCCGAGTACAACCACTCCTTCCCGGCGGGCCTGAAGAACCTGGTCGACTGGCACTTCACCGAGTGGCAGGCCAAGCCCGTCGGTCTCGTCTCGTACGGCGGTCTGTCCGGCGGCCTGCGCGCCGCGGAGCACCTGCGTCAGGTCTTCGCGGAGCTCCACGCGGTGACGGTCCGCGACACCGTCTCCTTCCCCAACGCCGGCGCCTCCTTCGACGACCGGGGCGCCCCGCGCGACCCGTCCGGCCCGGACGCGGCAGTGAAGACCATGCTGGACCAACTGGTGTGGTGGGGACGTGCGTTGCGGGAGGCCCGGGGGAGGTGGCCGTACGCCGGCTGAGCCCGCGTCAGGCGCACACCGCCGCCCTCATGCCGGGAACTTCACACCCGCGCCCGCCAGTCCCCGCCCGCGATCGCCCGACCCCGGGACCGCAGCCGCGTGGCGACGGCGGGCGCTGCCACGTACACCCAGGCCCGGACGGCCGCCCCGTCGGCCTCCCGTACGACCTTCCGCTCGACGCGCACGTACAGGCTGCGCGGATCCCCCGGCACGTACTCCTCCAGCCGGTCCAGCTCGGCGAGCAGTTCCTCGTAGGCCTCCGGCAGCGCGGTGACCAGCTCCCCGCTGACCACGCCGCCGCCCGGTTCCTCGACCGCGTACGGGTAGCCCGGCCCCGCGTACAGGACCGCGCCGGCGAGCATCCCCGGTTCCTCGGAGCGGGTGCGGCCGCGCAGGAAGAGGTCATGGTTGACCTCCCCCGGGCGGAGGGTGCCGTAGACGAAGAAAGGGAGGGTCACAGGAACGATTCTGCACCCTCACACACCTCCACAGCGGGGCTATGGACTTGCCATGTCCGCGCCGCATTAACTCGCGGTCAACATCAACGCCGCCCCCGGTCGACCCCACGCGACCGGGTGTGCCCGTATGAGGAGACCGATGAGTCGGATACGTCATGTCCGCGGTTCCCGTCTCGCCCTCGCCGGTGTGGCCGTCACCGGCACCACCGCCCTGCTGGCCGCCGTTCTCTCCCCTGCCGCCGGCGCGGCGGACCGGCCGACCAGGTCGAGCGCGATCGAGGACGCGGAGGCGGTGCTCGCGGACCGGGCCGGAGCCCTGGGCCTCACCCCGGCCCAGGAGACGGAGGTCCGGGACGTCGTCGTCGACGAGGACGGCACCCGGCACGTCCGCTACGACCGTACCTACCACCGGCTCCCGGTCCTCGGCGGCGACTTCGTGCTCCACCTCGGCCCGAACGGCACCTACCGCGACACGAGCCGCGCGACGAAGTCCGCGCTCTCCCTGGCCAGCGTCACCCCGACGGTGCCCGCCCCCGAGGCAGCCGGCCTCGCGGCGAACCTGCTGCGCGCCGCGCACCTCGGCGAGACCCTGAAGAAGCTGACCGCAAAGCCGCGGCTGGTCGTCGACGCCCTGCACGGCGCCCCGAAGCTGGCCTGGCAGACCGACGCGGTGGCACACGACGAACGCGGCAACCCGGTCGGGCGCACCGTGCTGACCGACGCGACGACCGGCGCCCGGATCGACGCCTGGGACTCCATGGAATCGGCCTCGGGCGACGGCAAGTCCCTCTACGGCGGCACGGTCCCGCTGGAGACGACGGCGTCCGGCTCGTCGTACCAGCTCAAGGACGCGACGCGCGGCGGCACGTACACCGGCGACGCCGAGAACAAGACGGACAAGTGCCTGCTGACCGTCTGCCTGACCCGCGCTCCCGCGACGCTCTTCACGGACGCCGACAACCAGTGGGGGACGGGCGCGACCGCCGACCGGTCCACGGTGGCGGTGGACGCCCAGTACGGTACGGACGTCACCTGGGACTACTACAAGAAGGTCCACGGCCGCAGCGGCATCGCCGGCGACGGCAAAGGGTCCTTCAACCGCGTCCACTACGGCAAGGACTACAACAACGCCTTCTGGGACGACACCTGCTTCTGCATGACGTACGGCGACGGCGACGGCAAGCTCATGGGCCCGCTGGTGTCGCTGGACGTCGCCGGGCACGAGATGTCCCACGGCGTCACGTCGAAGACGGCGGCACTGACGTACTCGGGCGAGTCCGGCGGCCTGAACGAGGCCACGTCGGACATCTTCGGCACGCTGGTGGAGTTCCACGCGGCCAACGCCGAGGACCGGGGCGACTGGCTCATCGGAGAGAAGGTCGTCCGCTCCGGCCTCGGCCGCGAGGCCCTGCGCTTCATGGACAAGCCGTCCAAGGACGGGAAGTCGGCGGACTGCTGGAGCGAGAAACTCGCCGACCTCGACGTGCACTACTCCTCCGGCGTCGGCAACCACTTCGCCTACCTGCTCGCGGAGGGCAGCGGCAAGAAGACCCTCAACGGCGTCGCCTACAACTCGCCGACCTGCGACGGCTCCACGGTGACCGGCATCGGCCGGGCCAAGCTGGGCAGGATCTGGTACCGCGCGCTGACCGTCTACATGACGTCCTCGACCGACTACGCGGACGCGCGCACGGCGACCCTGAGCGCGGCGAAGGACCTCTACGGCGGCGACAGCACCGAGCAGAAGGCGGTGGCGGCGGCCTGGAAGGCGGTCGCGGTGAGCTGACCGCTACGGCCGGACCGCCTCCAGCCGCACCGCGCACGCCTTGAACTCCGGCATCCGGGAGGTCGGGTCGAGCGCCGGGTTGGTGAGGGTGTTGGCGCGGCCCTCGCCCGGCCAGTGGAAGGGCATGAAGACGGTGTCGGGGCGGATGGCGCTCGTGATCCTCGCGGGCGCCACGGCCCGGCCCCGCCGCGACACGACGGCCACCGGGTCCCCCTCGGCCGCCCCGAGCCGGGCCGCCAGCCGGGGATGCAGCTCCACGAACGGCCCGGGCGCGGCGGCGTTCAGCTCCGCCACGCGCCGGGTCTGCGCCCCGGACTGGTACTGCGCCACGACCCGGCCGGTGGTCAGCAGCACGGGGTACTCCTCGTCGGGCTCCTCGGCGGTCGCCCGGTGCGAGACGGGGACGAACCGGGCCCGGCCGTCGGGAGTGGCGAAGCGGTCGAGGAAGAGGCGGGGCGTGCCCGGGTGCACGGCCGGTGCCTCCCCGCCGGGAAGGACCTCCTCGCCCGCGTCGGCCGCCTCCACCGCCGCCGGACAGGGCCAGAACACCCCGTTCTCCTCGGCCAGCCTCCGGTACGTGATCCCCGAGTAGTCCGCCGGCCCACCCGCCGACGCCCGGCGCAGCTCCTCGAAGACCTCCTCCGGGTCGGTCGGGAAGCCCTTCTCCACACCGAGGCGGGCGGCGAGTTCGTGCATCACCTCGAGGTCGCTGCGGATGCCGTCCGGCGGGGTGATCGCCCGCCGCCGCAGCAGCACCCTGCCCTCCAGGTTCGTCGTCGTGCCCGTCTCCTCGGCCCACTGGGTGACCGGCAGGACCACGTCCGCGAGCGCCGCCGTCTCCGACAGCACCACGTCACAGACCGCCAGGAAGTCCAGTGACCTGATGCGCTCCTCGATGTGCGCGGCACGCGGCGCCGACACCACCGGGTTGGACGCCATCAGCAGCAGCGACCTGATGTCGGTGCCCAGCGCGTCCAGCAGCTCGTACGCACTGCGCCCCGGGCCGGGCAGGCTGTCCGGGTCGACACCCCACACCTCGGCGACGTGGGCCCGCGCGGCCGGGTCGTCGAGCTTGCGGTAGCCCGGCAACTGGTCGGCCTTCTGCCCGTGTTCGCGCCCGCCCTGCCCGTTGCCCTGGCCGGTCAGACAGCCGTACCCGGACAGCGGGCGGCCCGCCCGGCCGGTCGCCAGGCACAGGTTGATCCACGCGCCCACCGTGTCCGTGCCCTTGGACTGCTGCTCGGGCCCCCGGGCGGTGAGCACCATCGCCGACTCCGGCTCGCAGAACAGCCGCACGGTCTCGCGCAGTTGAGGAACGGACACCCCCGTGATCCGCTCCACGTACTCCGGCCAGTGCGCCATCGCCGCGGCCCGGGCCTCCTCCCAGCCGGCCGTGCGCTCCCTGACGTACTCCTCGTCCACCCGCCCCTCGGCGATCACCAGGTGCAGCAGACCCAGGGCGAGGGCCAGATCCGTGCCCGGCCGGGGCGCCAGGTGCAGGTCCGCCTGCTCGGCCGTCTTCGTGCGGCGCGGGTCGATGACGACCAGCGTGCCGCCGTTCTCCCTCAGCTCGGTGAAGAACCGCAGTGACGGCGGCATGGTCTCCGCGAGGTTCGACCCGACGAGGATCACGCAGCCGGATTTCGGGATGTCCTCCAGCGGGAAGGGCAGCCCGCGGTCCAGACCGAACGCCTTGATGCCGGCGGCCGCCGCCGACGACATGCAGAAACGCCCGTTGTAGTCGATCTGGGAGGTGCCGAGCACGACCCGCGCGAACTTGCCGAGCGTGTACGCCTTCTCGTTCGTCAGCCCGCCCCCGCCGAACACCCCGACCGCGTCCGGACCGTGCTCCGCGCGCGTGCGGCCCAGCCCCGTCGCGATCCGGTCCAGCGCCTCCTCCCAGGAGGCGGGCACCAGCGAGCCGCCCTCGTCGCGCACCAACGGGGAGCTCAGACGCACGCCCGGCGCGAGCACCGCCGCGGCCGTACGGCCCTTGCCGCACAGGGCGCCGCGGTTCACCGGGAAGTCCGCGCGCTCGCTCACCTCGACGGTCCCGTCCGGCACGGGGGTCAGGTTCATCCCGCACTGCAGGGCGCAGTACGGACAGTGCGTGGGCGTCACGGAGCTCTGCATACCGTTCAGCGTGCGTCGGCCGTGTTACGCCCGGGACGGTTCCCTGTTACGCGGCCGGGACGGCAACCTCCCCGCCACCGCCCGGCCCGCGTGAGGCACACGCCTGCCCACCTTCAGGTCGTCGCCGACCGGCACGGACGTTGCCTGTGGGACGGGAATCGCCCCATGTGGCTCATTGCCTTCCTTTCTTGGCCGATCCGGCCTCGTTGAGTGTTGAAGCAACAGCACTACGCTCTCGCTACGCGCAGCGCTCGCACGACTCCGCACGGCGTTCGACCCCGGGCATGCCCGCCATTCACGGCTGCATCCACCCGCGGCACCCCCGCGGGTGGCAATCCGACCTCGAAACAGCCAGGAGGCCACCCGATCATGCCTCTGCGCCACTTGACCCCCCACGACCAGCAGCTCTTCCGGCAGTACGGCCGAGGCCCCACCGTCCCCGTCCCCGACCCGCTCCTGCACCACGCCGTCGCCCGGCACGCCGCGGCCACCCCGCACGCCGTGGCCGCCGAACACCAGGGCGCCCGCATCACCTACGGCGAGCTCGACCGGTACGCCGGCGCCCTCGCCGCCCGCCTGGTCCGCGAGGGCGTCCGCCCCGGCGACCACGTCGGCCTGTTCGTCCGCCGCTCGATCCCGATGCTGGTCGGCCTGCTCGGCATCCTGAAGGCCGGCGCCGCCTACGTCCCGCAGGACATCGGCCTCGCGCCCCCGGCCCAGCTCACCCACGTCATCCGCACCGCCCGGACCCGGATCGTCCTCACGGTCGCCGAGCACGCCCACCGCGTGCCCCTGCCGGACGGCCATCTGCTGCTCCCGCTCGACGAACCGCTGCCCCACGCCCCGGCCCCACGCGTCCGCGTCACCGGCGACGACGGCTGCTACGTCCTGTTCACCTCCGGCACCACCGGCCGCCCCAACGGCGTGAAGGTCACCCACCGCAACGTCGCCAACCTCCTGCTCACCGCCCCGGGCGGTCTCGGCGTCCGGCCCGGCGACCGCGTCGCCCAGCTCCTCAACATCGCCTTCGACATGGCCGCCTGGGAGATCCTCGGCTGCCTCGCCCAGGGCGGCACACTCGTCATCCGCGGCAAGGACCTCGCCGCTGCGGCCCGCACGGCGGACGTGCTCGTCGCGACCCCGACCGTGCTGTCCGGCCTCGACCCCGCCGCCTGCCCACGGGTGCGCACGGTCGCCGTCGCGGGGGAGCCCTGCCCGCGCCCGCTGGCCGACCGGTGGGCCCGGCAGGCCGCCTTCTTCAACTGCTGCGGCCCGACGGAGACGACGATCGTCAACACGATGAGCCGCCACGACCCGTCCGCCCCGCTGCTCACCATCGGCCGCCCCACCCCCAACAACACGGTCTACGTCCTCGACGCCGACCGCCGCCCCCTGCCGATCGGCGAGGTGGGCGAGATGTGGGCCGGCGGCGACTGCGTCTCCGCCGGCTACCTCGGCGACGACGCCCTCAACGCCGAGCGCTACGCCCCCGACCCGTTCCTGGGCGGCGGCCACCGCATGTTCCGCACCCGCGACCTCGGCCGCTGGACCCCCGGTGGTGAGCTGGAGCACCTCGGCCGTACCGACGACCAGGTCAAGGTGCGCGGCTTCCGCGTCGAGCTGGACTCCGTCTCCTCGGTCCTGGAGTCGGCCGCCGGCTGCGCCCGGGCCGTCACCCTGAAACGCGACGCCCGCACCCTGGTCTCCTTCGTCTGCCCGGCGGACGTCGACCCGGACGCGGCACGCCGGGCCGTCGCGGACGCCCTGCCGTACTACTGCGTCCCCGAGCGGATCCTGCCGCTGGCCTTCCTCCCCGAGACCGACCGCGGCAAGGTCGACAAACAGGCGCTGCTGCGCATGATCGAGGAGCGCGTGGCGGTGGCGCGATGACCACGTCCCCTCCCCGCAGCCAGCAGGCGACCGGCGGGCTCCCGCCGCTTCTCCCGGGCCCCCGCCGCCTGCTCAAGCACCCCCGCCTGATGCACTACAACCGGCTGGCGGCCCTGGTCCTGCTGGCCAACGCGGTCTTCGCCTGGGCCTGTTGGCCCCTGGCCACACCCACCCTCGGGCACGCGGCCCTCGCCAACCTCGCCCTCGCCGTCGTCGTACGCCAGCAGTACGTGATCAACTTCCTCTTCCGGCTGGCGACTTCGGCGCCGACGCACTGGCCGCTGAGGGTCCGCTGGACGCTCGGCAAGGTCTACCACTTCGGCGGACTGCACGTCGGCGGGGCGCTGGCGGGCACGGCCTGGTTCCTCGCGCTGACGATCACGACACCGAGCGGCCCTCCGATGACCGTCGGCTGGGCCCTGATCGCCCTCCTCGCACTCGTCATCGCCACCGCACTGCCACCCTTCCGCTCCCGCCACCACGACCACTTCGAGAAGATCCACCGCTTCGGCGGCTGGGCCGCCCTGGCCCTGTTCTGGACGCACACGCTGCTGTCGTCGCCGGGCCCCTGGGAGGTCGGCGTGCTCACGGTGGTCACCTTCAGCGTCGCCCTGCCCTGGCTGCGGCTGCGCAAGGTGGACGTCCGCCTCGAACGCCCCTCCTCCCACGTCGTGCTGGCCCGCTTCGACCACGGCGAGACCCCTTTCGCGGGCTCGTCCACGGCGATCAGCCGCAGCCCGCTGAAGGAATGGCACTCCTTCGCCAACGTCCCCGCCCCCGGCGAGCCGGGCTTCCGGCTGACCATCTCCCGGGCCGGCGACTGGACCGGCTCCTTCATCGACGACCTGCCCGCAAAAGTGTGGGTCAAGGGCATCACCACCGCCGGCGTCGCCAACATCGAGGTCCTCTTCACCAAGGTGGTCTACGTCGCCACCGGCAGCGGCATCGGCCCCTGCCTGCCCCACCTGCTCGCCGCCCAGGTGCCCTCCCGGCTGGTCTGGGCGACCCGCGACCCCCGCGCGACCTACGGCGACGCCCTGGTCGACGAGATCCTCGCCGTCCAGCCGCACGCCCTGATCTGGGACACCTCCCGGCACGGCAAGCCCGACATGGTGCGCCTCGCCCACGACGCCTACCGGGACTTCGGCGCCGAGGCGGTCATCTGCATCTCCAACAAGAAGCTGACCTGGCAGGTGGTCCACGGCCTGGAGCGGCGGGGGATTCCCGCGTACGGCGCGATCTGGGACTCGTAGAAGGGCATGTCGATGAACAACCTGAAGCTGGAGCGGGACGGCCGGGTGGTGACCGTACGTCTGCACCGCCCGCACGTACGCAACGCGCTCAGCTCGGAGCTGCTGTCCGAACTCCTCGACGTTCTGCGCCCGTTGGACACGGACCCCGAGGTGGGCTGTTTCGTCGTCACCGGCTCGGACACGGTCTTCGCCGCGGGCGCCGACATCAAGGAGATGGCCGGGAAGTCGGCCGTCGACATGGCGGCCGAGGACTACTTCGCCGCCTGGGAGGAGTTCGCCGACCTCCGCACCCCGAAGATCGCCGCCGTCAACGGCATGGCCCTGGGCGGTGGCTGCGAGCTGGCGATGATGTGCGATCTGGTCGTCGCGGGGGAGTCTGCGGTCTTCGGCCAGCCCGAGATCAAGCTGGGCGTGATTCCCGGCATCGGCGGCACCCAGCGGCTGACCCGTCTCATCGGCCGGGCCAAGACCATGGACCTGGTCCTCACCGGCCGCACGATGGACGCACGGGAGGCTGGACGCTGCGGTCTCGTCTCCCGCGTGGTCCCGGACGACCGGGTCCTGCCAGAGGCCCTCGAAGCGGCGACGGCGATCGCCTCCTACGGCCGCGCGGCGGTCAGGGCCGCCCGCGAGTGCGTCGACCGGGCCCTGGAAACCGGCCTGCGCGACGGCGTCCGCTTCGAACGCCGCGTCTTCCACGCCCTGTTCGCCACCGACGACCAGAAGGAGGGGATGACGGCGTTCCTGGAGAAGCGCCCCCCGCGCTTCCAGGGACGCTGACGCGGACCCGATTACGGGAGAGGGTCTTGGGCTGTCGCCAAGGCCCTCTCCACACCCGGCTCCCGCGGCCCGAGGAACCGCGGGTCCGGCCGGAAGGCCGCGTCCAGCGCGGCCTTCCCGGCGGCGAGGATCTCCCGGGCGCCCCCGTAGTACCAGGTCGCGTCGTGCACGGCGTCCACCCCGACCCCGTACGAGGTGACCCCCGCCGCCTCGCACAGCGCCACCGCCCGCCGGATGTGGAAGCCCTGGCTGATCAGCACCGCCTCGTCCACCCCGAAGATCTTCTTCGCGCGCACGCAGGAGTCCCAGGTGTCGAACCCCGCGTAGTCGCTGACGATCCGCCCGTCGGGCACACCGTGCCGCGTCAGGTACACGCGCATCGCGTCCGGCTCGTCGTAGTCCTCGCGGCTGTTGTCCCCGGTGACGAGCACCACCTTCACCCGCCCCTCCCGGTACAGCCTCGCCGCCGCGTCGAGCCGGTGCGCGAGATAAGGCGAGGGCTCCCCGTCCCACAGCCCGGCACCGAACACCACGGCCACATCGGTACGCGGCACATCCGCCGCCGTACGCAGCCGGTCACCCGCCACGGTGTACATCCACGTCGCCGGGAGCAGCGCGAGCACGCACCCGGCCATCACGGCCTGCACCAGCCGCCGCTGCCCCCGCCGGGTACGCGGCGGCCGCGGTCTGCGGAACGTCACTCGACGCATCGGACGGTCCCTCCCCAGGTCGGCCCCTCGACAGTCAGGGACGTCCTCCCGGGCCGCCCGGTTCATCCCCAGCCACGTGACCAGCTTCACCTCCTTCACGGAAACCGCAGGTCACACCACCTCACACACCCCCTGCCCGGCATCGTGAAGCGCTGGAAAACACCCGTGACGCCCATGCAACGGGAAGGCAACGTGGCGCCGCGACCATCGGTGCATGCCCCGTCAGCTCAGCCTCGTCCCGCCGCCCGCACCGCGCCGCCCGGCCCCGCCCGCCCTGGTGGTCGTGGCCCACGGCAGCCGCGACCCCCACGCGCTGAGCACCGTGAACGCGCTTCTCGACCGGGTCCGGGCCCTGCGCCCCGACGTGCCGGTGCACCTGGGCCACATCGAACTCAACGCCCCCCTGCTCCCGGACACGCTCGCCGCCCTCGGAGACACGGAGGCGGTCCTCGTCCCCCTGCTCCTCAGCCGCGGCTACCACGTCAAGCAGGACATCCCCGAGCTGGCCGCGGCCTGCGGGGCCCACACCCACCTGGCGGCACCCCTGGGCCCCCACCCCCTCCTGGTGGACGCCCTCCAGGCCCGCCTGCTGGAGGCCGGTTGGGGCGCGACACCCCGCCGCACCAGCGCGGTGGTCCTCGCCGCGGCGGGCTCCCGCGACCCGGACGCGAAAACGGACACCGCCCGCACGGCCCACCTCCTGGCCGCCCGCCTCGGTGTCCCCGTCATCCCGGCCTACGCCTCGGCCGCGACCCCCACGGTCCAGACCGCGGTCCGCACCCTCCTGGCGAGGGGCCGCCGCCACATAGCCCTCGCGTCCTACTTCACGGCCCCGGGCCGCTTCGCCACGGAGTGCGCCCAGGCGGCCCCATGGGTGGCAGCGGCCCCCCTCGGCACCCACCCGTCGATGGCCCAGCTCGTCCTCCACCGCTACGAGGAGGCTTTGGCAACGTCGACCGCTGCCCGGCAACTGGCCTCGGCGTGATGACTTGAGGGGCGCGGGGCCGTACTGATCCGCGGCTCCGCCGCGTGGGCGCGATCAGCCACAATCCACCCGCACACGCCCGAAATCAGAACCCGGCACCCGCATGGGCGCTTACTGTCGAGCCATGGACGGCACCGCACAAACCCCCACCGCCTACGACCCGACGTCCGTCGACCGCTGGGCCCCGGAACCCGACAAACGCCCCGGCCGTACCGCCTTCCAACGCGACCGGGCCCGGGTCCTGCACAGCTCCGCCCTGAGAAGACTCGCCGGAAAAACCCAAGTGGTGACGCCCGGCACCCGGGGCCCCGCCTGGGACGCCAGCCCCCGCACCCGCCTCACCCACTCCCTCGAATGCGCCCAGGTCGGCCGCGAGCTGGGCGCGGCCCTCGGCTGCGACCCGGACCTCGTGGAAGCCGCCTGCCTCTCCCACGACCTCGGCCACCCGCCCTTCGGCCACAACGGCGAACAGGCCCTCAACGAGTTCGCGGCCGACTGCGGCGGCTTCGAGGGCAACGCCCAGTCCCTCAGACTCCTCACCCGCATCGAGCCCAAACGGTTCACCCCGGAGGGCTCCGTCGGCCTCAACCTCACCCGCGCCGCCCTCGACGCCGCCACCAAGTACCCCTGGCCCCGCGGCGCCCACCCCACCGACCCGGCTTCCAACAAGTTCGGCGTCTACGACGACGACCGCCCGGTCTTCGACTGGCTCCGCAAGGACGCCCCCGGCACCCGCACCTGCTTCGAGGCGCAGGTCATGGACTGGTCCGACGACGTGGCCTACTCGGTGCACGACGTGGAGGACGGCCTGCACGCGGGCCACATCGACCCGAACTGCCTGCACGCCGAGCCCGAACGCCGGGACGTCTTCGAGGTCGCCCGCGGCCGGTACGTGCCCGCCGACACCGACCCCGCCGAGCTCGCGGAGGCCCTGGACCGGCTCCTCGCCCAGGAGTGGTGGCCGCACGGCTACGACGGCACCGCCGTCGCCCAGGCCCGCCTCAAGGACGCCACCAGCCAGCTCATCGGCCGCTTCTGCCTGGCCGCCGAGACCGCGACCCGCAGCGCGTACGGCGCCGGGCGGCTCACCAGGTACGCCGCCGAACTGGTCGTCCCGCGCGAGGCCCGGACGGAGTGCGCCGTCCTCAAGGCCGTCGCCGACCTCTACGTCATGCAGCGCGCCGAGCAGGAGCGGCTGCGCGCCGACCAGCGGATCGTCGTCGCCGAACTGGCCGAGGCGTTCACCGCCCGCGCCCCGGACGGCCTGGACCCCCAGTTCCGTGCCCTGTTCGACCAGGCGGCGGACGACCGGGCGCGCAAGCGGGTGATCGTCGACCAGATCGCCTCCCTCACCGACACCTCCGCCCGCTCGCTTCACGCCCGTCTGACGGGGCAGGGATCACACTGACGCGACGGGCGGGGCGCGGGCACCCCCGAATGTGACCCTCCGTGGCCTGATCGGGTCACTCCCTCTTCCCGCATCACGCTCCGTGCGGGACGCTCGCAAGTGGCGACATCCGCTGTGTTTTCCGGGGAGACATCCCCGGACCCCCGTAGGAGGCATCAAGTGGTCGACGCGGATCAGACATTCGTCATCGTCGGAGGCGGACTGGCCGGCGCCAAGGCGGCCGAGACGCTCCGCGCGGAGGGCTTCACCGGCCGCGTGATACTGATCTGCGACGAACGCGACCACCCCTACGAGCGCCCGCCCCTGTCCAAGGGCTACCTCCTCGGCAAGGAGGAACGCGACAGCGTCTTCGTGCACGAACCCTCCTGGTACGCGGCCAACGACATCGAACTCCACCTCGGCCAGACCGTCGACCGAATCGACCGTACGGCGAAGACGGTCCGCTTCGGCGAGGACGGCACCGTCTCCCGCTACGACAAGCTGCTCCTGGCGACCGGCGCCGAGCCGCGCCGCCTCGACATCCCGGGCACGGACCTGGCCGGCGTGCACCACCTGCGCCGCCTCGCCCACGCCGAGCGCCTCAAGCACGTCCTGACCAACCTCGGCCGGGACAACGGTCACCTCGTCATCGCCGGTGCCGGCTGGATCGGCCTGGAGGTCGCGGCGGCGGCCCGCGAGTACGGCGCGGAGGTCACGGTCGTCGAGCACGGGCCGACCCCGCTGCACGGCGTGCTCGGACCGGAGCTCGGCGGGCTCTTCGCCGACCTGCACCGTGAGCACGGGGTGCGTTTCCGCTTCGGCAGGCGGCTGACGGAGATCGTCGGCCAGGACGGCATGGTCCTCGCGGCCCGCACGGACGACGGGGAGGAACACCCGGCGCACGACGTCCTGGCGGCGATCGGCGCGGCCCCGCGCACCCATCTCGCGGAGGCGGCCGGCCTGGAGATCGCCGACCGGGCCCACGGCGGCGGCATCGTCGTCGACGAGCGGCTGCGCACCTCCGACCCGGACGTCTACGCGGCCGGCGACGTCGTCTCCTTCCCGCACGCCCTCTTCGGCACGCGCGTGCGCGTCGAGCACTGGGCCAACGCCCTCAACGGGGGCCCGGCGGCCGCGCGCTCCATGCTGGGCCGTGACATGACGTACGACCGGGTGCCCTACTTCTTCTCCGACCAGTACGACCTGGGCATGGAGTACTCGGGCTGGGCGCCCCCGGGCAGCTACGACCAGGTGGTGATCCGCGGCGACGCCGGGAAGCGGGAGTTCATCGCGTTCTGGGTGAAGGACGGCCGGGTGCTGGCCGGGATGAACGTGAATGTGTGGGACGTCACGGACACGATCCAGCGCCTGATCCGATCGAGGGCCCAGGTGGACACGGAGTCGCTGGCAGACCCGCACGTGCCGCTGGACAGCCTCGTCCCCTAGCCGTCAGGACTGTCGGTCCGGCCCCGTAGACTCGCCTCGTGGCAGGACGGATCAACGACGAGGACGTGAAGGCGGTACGGGACGCGGTCCCGATCGACGCCGTGGTGTCCGAGTACCTCCAGCTGCGCAACGCCGGTGGCGGCAACCTGAAGGGCCTGTGCCCCTTCCACGACGAGAAGTCCCCGTCCTTCCAGGTCAGCCCGAGCAAGGGGTTCTTCCACTGCTTCGGCTGCCAGGAGGGCGGCGACACCATCACGTTCGTGATGAAGATCGACCACCTCTCCTTCTCGGAGGCGGTCGAGCGCCTGGCCGGCCAGGCGGGCATCACCCTGCGCTACGAGGAGGGCGGCTACAACCCCTCCCACCAGCGCGGTGAGCGCATCCGCCTGGTCGAGGCCCACAAGATCGCCGCCGACTGGTACGGGGAACAGCTCGCGACCAGCCCGGAGGCCGACACCGGCCGCCAGTTCCTCGCCGAGCGCGGCTTCGACCAGGCCGCCGCCCAGCACTTCTCCGTCGGCTACAGCCCCCAGGGCTGGGACCACCTCACACGCTTTCTGCGCGGCAAGGGCTTCACCGACAAGGAGCTGATCCTCTCCGGCCTCTCCCAGGAGGGCCGCCGCGGCCCCATCGACCGCTTCCGCGGCCGCCTGATGTGGCCGATCCGCGACATCGGCGGCGACGTCGTCGGCTTCGGCGCCCGCAAGCTCTACGAGGCGGACAACGGCCCGAAGTACCTGAACACGCCCGACACGGCGATCTACAAGAAGTCCCAGGTCCTCTACGGCATCGACCTGGCGAAGAAGGACATCGCCAAGGCGTCCCGCGCGGTCGTCGTCGAGGGCTACACGGACGTCATGGCCTGCCACCTCGCCGGTGTGACGACCGCCATCGCCACCTGCGGCACCGCCTTCGGCGGCGACCACATCAAGATCCTCCGCCGGCTGCTCATGGACAACGGCTCGGCCCGGGTCATCTTCACCTTCGACGGCGACGCCGCCGGCCAGAAGGCGGCCCTGCGCGCCTTCGAGGACGACCAGAAGTTCGCCGCCGAGACGTACATCGCCATCGCCCCGGACGGCATGGACCCCTGCGACCTGCGTCTCGCCAAGGGCGACGAGGCCGTCGCGGACCTGGTCGAACCCCGCACCCCGCTCTTCGAGTTTGCGCTGCGCCAGATCGTGAGCCGCTACGACCTCGACACCCCGGCGGGCCGCGCGTCCGCGCTGGACGAGGCCGCCCCGGTCGTCGCCCGTATCAAGAACAGCGGCGCCCAGCACGAGGTCGCCGTCCAGCTCGCCGGCATGCTCGGCATCCTCGACACCCAGTTCGTGGTCAAGCGCGTGGCCCAGCTGGCCCGCTGGGCCCGCGACCGCGGCGGCAAGGGCCCGGCCCCGGAGCGGCACCACCAGGGGCAGCAGTACGCCGGCCCGCCCCAGCCGGCCGCCTCCCGCGGCCCGGCCCTCAACCTCCGCAACCCCGTTTTCGCCACTGAGCGGGAACTCCTCAAACTCGCCCTGCAGCGACCCGAGTTGGTCTCCCCGGCGTTCGACGCGTACGGCGTGGACGAGTTCACCGCCCCGCCCTACGCCGCCGTCCGCCAGGCCATCCAGGACGCCGGTGGCGCCGAACTGGGCGTCGCCGACCCTCAGGACTACCTGGTCAAGGTCCGCGAGGCCGCCCCGGACGACGCGGTCCGCGCCATGGTGACGGAACTGGCCGTCGAGGCGATCATGCTGCACAAGGGGGTGAAGGGCGTCGACGAGGTCTACGCGGGCGCCCAGTTGGTGACCGTCCGCCGCCGGGCCGTCGAGCGCCGTATCCGCGACATCACGGGCCGGCTCACCCGCCTCGGCACCCACGGCGACCCGGCCCAGCTCGCCGCCGTGCAGAACGAGCTGTGGGTCCTCCAGCAGTACGACCAGACCCTGAGGGAGCACGGCGCCGCCGCGCTCTGAGGTCACCGCGCGGTCACGGACCGGAAGCAAAAAGTCATCGCACGCCCCTCGTGGCGACGATGTGTCTTACCCCACACTGGGTTCCGGTGCCTGAGTCCTCGGAGCGCGGCCGATCCGTCACCGACGGGTCCCGGACCCCCGCGGTTCCGCTCATCGCGTACGGGACGGAAAGCGGCGAGGCCGTCGACTCCGCCCCCGAAGTACCGCTGCCGTCCTCCCTGGCAGCGATCATCCTGGAGGTCGCCCCCGTGCAGACCCGGACCCTCACCCAGACCGACGCCGGTGCCGCCCCCGGCGCCGACGGGACCGCGCCGGACGCGGAGGACGACGCCCTGTCCGCGGTTCCGGCGCAGAGCCGCGCCGTGCACCACCCCGAGTCGGAACCGGAGCCGGAGGAGCTACCTGCCGAGGCCATCGAGCCGGCCGAGGCCCCCGAAGCCGTCGCACCCCCGCCGGTCCGCGCCGAGAGCGGCAGCCCCTCCTCGGACCTGTTCCGCCAGTACCTGCGGGAGATCGGCCGCATCCCCCTGCTGACCGCCGCCGAGGAGGTCGAACTCGCCCGCCGTGTCGAGGCCGGCCTGTTCGCGGAGGAGAAGCTGCGGCTCACCCCCGACCTGGACAGCCAGCTCGCCCTGGACCTGGACCGGCTCGTCGTCATGGGCCGCATGGCCAAGCGCCGCCTCATCGAGGCGAACCTGCGCCTGGTCGTCTCGGTCGCCAAGCGCTACGTCGGCCGCGGCCTGACCATGCTCGACCTGGTCCAGGAGGGCAACCTCGGCCTGATCCGGGCGGTCGAGAAGTTCGACTACGCCCGCGGCTACAAGTTCTCCACGTACGCCACCTGGTGGATCCGCCAGGCCATGTCCCGCGCCCTGGCCGACCAGGCCCGCACGATAAGGGTCCCGGTCCATGTCGTGGAGCTCATCAACCGGGTCGTCCGCGTCCAGCGCCGCATGCTCCAGGAGCGGGGCTACGAGCCGACACCGGAGGAGGTCGCAGCCCACCTGGACCTGGCGCCGGAGCGGGTCAGCGAGGTCCTGCGCCTCGCCCAGGAGCCGGTGTCGCTGCATGCGCCCGTCGGCGAGGAGGACGACGTCGCCCTCGGCGACCTGATCGAGGACGGCGACGCGGCCTCTCCGGTGGAGTCGGCGGCGTTCCTGCTGCTCAGGGAGCACCTGGAGGCGGTCCTGTCCACCCTGGGGGAGCGGGAGCGGAAGGTCGTCCAACTCCGCTACGGGCTGGCGGACGGCCGCCCCCGCACCCTGGAGGAGATCGGCCGCATCTTCGGCGTGACGCGGGAACGGATACGGCAGATCGAGTCCAAGACTCTCAACAAGTTGCGGGACCACGCGTTCGCGGATCAGCTGAGGGGCTATCTGGACTGATGCCGTCCGCGGGCCGGCGGGGGCCGGTCGTGCTGTTCCCCGCGTCCCTGAAAGGGAGTCAGCTGCACGTACTCGAGCGGGGAACTGCGGACCGGCCGCGACTCAGTCGACCTCGGCCACCGCCTGCGCGAACTGTGCCTTGTACAGCCGCGCGTAGGCCCCGTCCGCCGCGAGCAGCTCCCCGTGCGTCCCCTGCTCCACGATGGACCCGTTCTCCATCACGAGGATCGCGTCCGCGTCCCGGATCGTGGAGAGCCGGTGGGCGATGACGAACGACGTACGCCCGTGCGCCAGTTTGGCCATCGCCTTCTGGATCAGCACCTCGGTACGGGTGTCGACCGAGCTGGTCGCCTCGTCCAGCACCAGGATCACCGGGTCGGACAGGAACGCCCGGGCGATCGTGATCAGCTGCTTCTCACCGGCGCTGACCCCGCTCCCCTCGTCGTCGATCACGGTGTCGTACCCGTCAGGCAGCGTCCGGACGAACCGGTCCGCGTGCGCCGCCCGGGCCGCCTCCTCGATCTCCCCGCGGGTGACCTCCCGGGAGGCGCCGTACGCGATGTTCTCCGCGATCGTGCCGCCGAACAGCCACGTGTCCTGCAGCACCATGCCGATCCCGGCCCGCAGTTCGTCCCGGGACATCCGCGCGATGTCGACCCCGTCGAGGGTGATGCGCCCGCCGGTGACGTCGTAGAACCGCATCAGCAGGTTCACCAGCGTCGTCTTGCCGGCGCCCGTCGGGCCCACGATGGCGACCGTCTGGCCGGGCTCGACCTTCAGCGACAGATCCTCTATGAGCGGCCTGTCGGGGTCGTAGCGGAAGGCCACCTGCTCCAGCGCCACGTGCCCGCGCAGTTCCTCGGGCCGTACGCCCGGCACCGGGTCGGCACTCTGCTCCTCCGCGTCGAGCAGCTCGAAGACCCGCTCCGCCGAGGCGACGCCCGACTGCACCAGGTTCGCCATGGACGCGACCTGTGTCAGCGGCATCGAGAACTGCCGTGAGTACTGGATGAAGGCCTGCACATCGCCGATGGACAGCGAGCCCGAGGCGACCCGCAGCCCGCCGACCACCGCGACCAGCACGTAGTTGAGATTCGACACGAAGAACATCAGCGGCTGCATGAGACCGCTGTTGAACTGCGCCTTGAACCCCGCCTCGTACAGCGCGTCGTTCTGCTCGGCGAACTGCTGCGCCGACTCCTCCTGCCGCCCGAACACCTTCACCAGGGTGTGCCCGGTGTACATCTCCTCGATGTGCGCGTTCAGCGTGCCCGTGGAGCGCCACTGCTGCACGAAGTGCGGCTGCGACCGCTTGCCGACGCGCGTGGCGATGACGAACGACAGCGGCACGGTCACCAGCGCGACCAGCGCGAGGATCCAGGAGACGTAGAACATCATCGCGAGGACGCCGATGATGGTCAGCACCGAGTTGATGAGCTGCCCCATCGACTGCTGGAGCGTCTGCCCGATGTTGTCGATGTCGTTGGTCGCCCGGGACAGCACCTCGCCGCGCTGGCGCTGGTCGAAGTACGACAGCGGCAGCCGCGACAGCTTCGTCTGCACGTTCTCCCGCATCCGGAACATGGTGCGGTTCACGGCCCGGTTCACCAGCCGCGTCCCCACCGCCATCAGCAGCCCGGCCACCGCGAACACGCCCAGCGCCAGCAGCAGCACATGCCCTACGGCCGTGAAGTCGATGCCCTCGCCCGGGGTGAAGTCGGTACTGCGCAGCATGTCGGCGACGTCGCCGTCCCCGCGCTGCCGCATGGAGTCGAGGACCTGCTCCTTGCTCGCCCCCTCCGGCATGTCCCGCCCGACGATGCCCGCGAAGACCAGGTCGGTGGCCTGGCCGAGGATCTTCGGCCCGACGACGTTGAGGCCGACGCTGAGCACCACGCACAGCAGCAGCACGCAGAGGGTGATCCGCTCCGGCCGGAACTGCGCGACGAGCCGCTTGCCCGACCCCTTGAAGTCGAGCGAGCGCTGGTCGGGGCCGCCCCCGGCCATCATCCGCCCCATGGGCCCCGCCATCAGGCAGCCTCCGCTTCCGTGAGCTGGGAGAGCACGATCTCCCGGTAGGTCTCGTTGTCCGCCATCAGCTCGTGGTGCCGGCCGGTGCCGACGACCCGGCCCTCGTCGAGGACGACGATCCGGTCGGCGTCCCGGATGGTCGACACCCGCTGGGCGACGATCACCACGGTCGCCTCGGAGGTCTCGCGCGTGAGCGCGGCCCGCAGGGCGGCGTCCGTGGCGTAGTCGAGCGCGGAGAAGGAGTCGTCGAAGAGGTAGATCTCGGGCCGCTGCACCAGCGTCCGGGCGATCGCGAGCCGCTGCCGCTGCCCGCCGGAGACGTTCGTCCCGCCCTGCGCGATCGGCGAGTCGAGCCCGCCCTCCAGCCCTTCGACGAAGTCCTTGGCCTGCGCCACCTCCAGCGCGTGCCACAGCTCCTCGTCGGTGGCGTCCGGATTGCCGTAGCGCAGGTTGGTCGCCACGGTCCCCGCGAACAGGTACGGCTTCTGCGGCACCAGCCCGACGGTCTTCGCGAGCAGCTTCGGCTCGATCTCCGCGACCTCGACACCGTCGACGAGCACCTCCCCGTCGGTGGCGTCGAACAGCCGCGGCACCAGCCCGAGCAGGGTGGACTTGCCGCTGCCGGTCGAGCCGATGACGGCCGTCGTCTCGCCCGGCCGGGCCACCAGGTCGACGGCCCGCAGCACCGGCTCCTCGGCACCCGGATAGCGGAAACCCGCCCCGCGGATCTCCAGATGCCCGTGCCGGCGCAGCTCCCGCACCGGCGCCGACGGCGGCACGACGCTCGACGAGGTGTCCAGCACCTCCTGGATGCGCTCGGCGCACACCTCCGCGCGCGGCACCATCATGAACATGAAGGTGGCCATCATCACGGACATGACGATCTGCATCAGATAGGCCAGGAACGCGGTCAGGTCACCGATCTGCATCCCGCCGCTGTCGATCCGGTGCGCGCCGAACCACACCACGGCGATCGACGACAGGTTCACCACCGTCATCACGATCGGGAACATCAGCGCGAGCAGATTGCCGGTGCCCAGCGCGAAGTCGGTGAGATCGGTGTTCGCCCTCCGGAAGCGCTGCTGCTCGTACTCGTCCCGGACGAAGGCGCGGATCACCCGGTTGCCGGTGATCTGCTCGCGCAGCACCCGGTTCACCGCGTCCAGCCGCTCCTGCATCGCCCGGAACAGCGGCCGCAGCCGCCGCACGATCAACGTCACGCAGATGCCCAGCACCGGCACGACCGCCACCAGCACCCCGGACAGGGGCACATCCAGTCCGAGCGCCAGCACGATGCCACCCACGCACATGATCGGCGCCGACACCAGCAGCGTGAACGTCATCAGCGTCAGCATCTGCACCTGTTGGACGTCGTTCGTCGTCCGGGTGATCAGCGACGGCGCCCCGAAGTGACCGACCTCACGCGCGGAGAACGACTGCACCCGGTCGAACACGGACGCCCGCAGGTCCCGGCCGACCGCCGCCGCCGTACGGGCGCCGTAGTACACGGCGCCGATGTTGCACACGACCTGGATCAGCGAGATGCCGATCATCAGACCGCCGTAGCCCAGGATGTAGCCGGTATCGCCGTTCACGACCCCTTGGTCGATGATGTCCGCGTTCAGCGTGGGGAGATAGAGCGTGGCGCAGGTCTGCAGGAACTGCAGCAGTACCAGCAGGGCGATGGGTCTCTTGTAGGGCCTGAGATAGGTCCGCAGAAGTCGTATGAGCACGCTGCTTCTCTCGGAGTGGGCGACAGGGCGGATGGTTGCCCCTGGCCCCCATCGTCGGACACTCCACCGGCGTTACCTCAACCGAATTAACCCAACAGGCGGTCAAGAGGGTCAGAGGGCTCCGGGATGCGTCTGCTCCCGCACCGCCACGAACTGCTGCCGCACCGCCTGCCCCACGGCCAGCTCGTCGCCGGGCTCCAGCACCTGCGCCACCGCGCCCTGCCAGGCCGGCGGGGTGCGCACGTCGAGCGTGCCCTGCGACGCCCCGAGCGCCCAGGCCGCCTGGCGGGCCGCGCCGATCGCCGCGTAGTCCGCGGGCTGCGGCACCACGACCTGCGTCCCGAACAGCGACGGCGCCGCCGCCTGCACGGCGGGCAGTTCGGCCGCCGGCCCGAGCAGGAACACCCGCCGCACGTCCACGCCCCGGCCGCGCAGCACGTCCAGCGCGTCCGCGAGTCCGCACAGCATGCCCTCGAACGCGGCCCGCGCCAGGTGCTCCGCCTTCATCGACTCGCGCCGGAGCCCGGCCAGGGTCCCCGCGGTATGCGGCAGGTTCGGCGTCCGCTCGCCCTCCAGATAGGGGAGCATCACCAGCCCGTGCGACCCGGGCGTGGACTTCATGGCCAGGTCGGACAGGCTCTCCAGATCGGGCAGCCCCAGCAGCTCGGCAGCCCCGCGCAGCGTCCGTACGGCGTTCAGCGTGGTGACGACGGGCAGGTGCATGCCGGTCGCGTCCGCGAGCGCGGTGATCATCCCCGACCCGTCCACCAGCGCCTCGGGGTGCACGGCCATCACGGACCCGGACGCGCCCAGTGACACCACCGCGTCGCCGAGGCCGATGCCCAGCCCGAACGCGGCCGCCATGGTCTCGCCGGTGCCTATGGAGATCAGCAGCCCCTCCGGCGTCGTACCGGCCGCGTCCGCCGGGCCGATCACCTCCGGCAGCATCACCTGGTGCCCGAGCGCCAGCTCGACGAGGTCGGGCCGGTAGCCACCCGTCGCCGCCGACCAGTAACCGGTGCCGGACGCCCCGCCCCGGTCGGTGGTTCTGCGCACCGGCCGGCCCAGCAGCTGCCACACCAGCCAGTCGTGCGCCTGGAGGAGGATCGCGGTGCGCTGCGCGTTCTCCGGTTCGGTCCGGGCCAGCCAGCGCAGTTTCGTGATCGGCTGCGCGGCCTGCGGCACACAGCCCACCGCCTGCGCCCACGCCGCGCGCCCGCCGAGCGCGTCGACCAGATCGGCCGCGGCGACCTGCGTCCGCTTGTCGCCGCCCACCATCGCCGGCCGCACGGTGTTGCCCTGCGCGTCCAGCGGCACGACGGCGTTCTGCTGCGCCGAGACGCCGATCGCCTGCACGCCCTCGAGCAGTCCGCCGCCCGCGGCCTCGCCCAGGGAGAGCAGCCAGGCCTGCGGATCGACGTCCGACGGCCGGCCGCCGCCCTCGGGGCTCTCCACCGGATGCGGTGCATATCCCTGCCTGAGCACGGCTCC
This sequence comes from Streptomyces sp. NPDC057424, assembly GCF_042803315.1. NCBI lineage: Bacteria > Bacillati > Actinomycetota > Actinomycetes > Kitasatosporales > Streptomycetaceae > Streptomyces > Streptomyces sp. NPDC057424. The sequence continues at coordinate 70,784 of NZ_JBHVCP010000026.1, read as the reverse complement.
GGAGTCCGTGTCACAGACGACGATCCGAGTGAAATCGGGTGAACTGTCCAACCCGGCGACTATCCCCATGGCCAAAATTCTGCCGTACGCTCCGCTCGGGTCGAGCCGTGGGCGCCGTGGATCCCGGCGCCGGGGCGCGGGTGCGGGGTTCGTCGTGGCTGGTCGCGCAGTTCCCCGCGCCCCCCGAGGGACGTGGCCGTACCCGGCACGAGAAGGAACTGTTACGTGTTGGTCGTGCCCCAGTCGTCCTCGCCGCCGTTGTGGGTGGCCCGCTCCCGCAGGTGGCGGACCCGGTCGGCCACCGAGTCGGGCATGCGGTCGCCGACCTTGTCGCTGACGACGTGGTACGCCTTGCCCGCGAACTCGCGGCCCTGGTGTGCCGCCGTCTCGGCGGTGTTGCGGACCGCGGGGTTCTGAGCGAACTGCCGGGCTGATTTCTTCAGCTGCTCGTAGCGCTCGCGCCCGGCCCTCGTGCCCAGCACGTAACCCAGGACGACTCCGGCGACGAACGTGAGCCGGTAACGCATGGCGGCCACCCTTTCCTTGCATAGGTCTCCGGTGCGGCGTCGGTGCCGGGGAGTACCGATTGGCGGAGCACCCCCCTGCTTGCGCTAATGTATGTGTCGCAGCGGACGCGCGCCCCCTGGCGAATACCCAGGTAGGTGCGTTCGATGCACAACGAGACCTTCCTCGGTAGC
>NZ_JBHVCP010000026.1:0-69987 GCF_042803315.1 Streptomyces sp. NPDC057424 | reverse complement strand
CTCAATTGGCAGAGCAGCCGGCTGTTAACCGGCAGGTTACTGGTTCGAGTCCAGTCCGGGGAGCTCGGTCCTCCGTAGCTCAATTGGCAGAGCAGCCGGCTGTTAACCGGCAGGTTACTGGTTCGAGTCCAGTCGGGGGAGCAGGCTGAACGAGGACCCCTCTCCGGGGTCCTTTTTCATGTCCGATCCGCTGTCCCGGGAACCGCGCGGCACCCGGCGCAGTCCTCAAGGTCACATAGGCCGCGCGAAGCCGCCCAGCCGAAGCAGGAGATCGTATGAGCGGCTATGCTGCGGCAGACGGCGCGCACACATGTGCGCGACACGCCGTTATGGGGCGGTAGCTCAGCCGGTTAGAGCAGCGGACTCATAATCCGTCGGCCGTGGGTTCGAGTCCCACCCGCCCCACCTGTGCAGGCCTCTGACCTGCGGAAACGTTCCTCGTGAGGTGTCGGAGCGTCAACTCTCGCTCAACGGACTGAATCCGCTGCTCGCGAGTTCGAAGGCCAGGAGATCTGCGGTAGCCAACAGTCCTGTGACCTGCGCGTATGCGCCGTTTCCACTGCCAGTGCGGGTCGTGCCAGGTGCCCCATTCTGCGGCAAGGCAGCGATGTGGGGACACGGGGATCATGAAAGTGTGTGCGATGGGTCTCGTCGGCGAGGTTCGCCTCCGGGCGCGGCATGGTTGGCGGGCTCCATTGGGTGTAGCTCCTCTATAGAGACCGGACCGGGATCGTGTACGCGTTACTCGGATCGGCGGCGGATTGCTGAGAGGAGGCGCCGCATGCCAACCACGTGCCCGCCCGTCCCGATGGCGAGCCGTCGGTAGATGCCGCCGGCCAGGCCGGGAAAACGGCAAGGGGCCGTGGCCCAGACGCTGTGCAGTCCGCGGATCCCACCAGTCTCGCGTAGTCGGCCATGCCGGGACACGAGAAGGATCGGTCCAGTGCCTCGCCCAGACTGCGTCAGACGTCGTCGACCCGCGCCGCAATGACCGTCGCGTGCTCATCGAAGTACGGCAACGAAGCGATCACCCGGCCGCGGCGTGCACGCTTTTGGGTGTCGAGCACGACCAGGCTCGGGTCCGCCTTCCGCCGCGCCTGCTCCCGTACCGGCCCTGATGGCCGCTGATCGAGGGGTGTGCGGCCTTCCATGCGGTGATCACCGACTTGATCAGCGCCCACTGTCCGTCGGACAGGTCGGTCTTGTAGGGCTTGCGCTCACTCAGGGCTGTCCAGCCCAGCACGCCCGAGCCCGCCGACCGGCTGAGATGCCGCAGTCCCACACGTTCAGGAGACGACAAATCACCTACCGGACCTCATACCGCCCTCTTAGGTATCCGTAAGAACGCGGTCCCCAGCGACGCTCTAATCCTGGCCTCAGGTTGATCGGGGACAATGAGCCGCAAAAAAACCGACTGGAAGGGGGCGGGTCGGCGTGCGGATCATGATCGCGGATGATGAAGCGGCCATCCGTGAGTCGCTGGAGCGGGTGCTCCAGGTCGAGGGTTACGACACCAGCACCGTCGCCAACGGTCTCGCCGTGCTCGACGGGGTCGGTGGGGCCGACGGCGACACGCTGGATCTGCTGATCCTCGACGTGATGATGCCCCGCCTCGGCGGGTTGGAGACCTGCCGGCGGTTGCGGGCCGCGGGTCGGGATCTGCCGGTGCTGATGCTGACCGCCCGTGACCAGGTCTCCGACCGGGTCACGGGGCTGGACGCGGGCGCCGACGACTACCTGCCCAAGCCGTTCGCCACCGAGGAGTTACTGGCCCGGGTGCGGGCCCTGCTACGCCGGCGCACGCCGACCGACGGGGAGTCGCAGATCCTGTCGTTCGCCGACGTCCGGCTCGATCCCGACAGGTTCCAGGCGTGGCGGGGCGGGCGGCCGCTGCGCCTGACCCGGACCGAGTTCTCCCTCCTGCAGGTCCTCATGAGCAACGCGACCCGGGTCCTGACCCGCGACGCGCTGTTCGAGGCGATCTGGGGCTTCGACATGAGCGCCACCGCCAACAACCTCCAGGTATACGTGAGCTACCTGCGCCGCAAGATGGAGGCCGAGGGTGAGCCGCGATTGATCTACACGCTGCGCGGCCTGGGATACACGTTGCGGGAGACTCCTCCGTGAGCGGGCCCGCCGGCCGGGAACCGCGCCGGCTGACCCGATGGTGGCGCCGGCGGTCCCTGCGGACCAGGCTGACGGTGATCGCGGCGACGGCTATCGCGGTCAGCGTGTTCGTGGCCTTCCAGGTGGCCAGCGAACTACTGGACTGGGAGCTGCAGGACACCGCCGAGAATCAGCTACGCGCCGACTCCCGCGTCCTGGCGACGAACGCGCAGCGCGCCGGTCTGGCGCAGGTCCAGCTACCGCCGTATCCCGGAACCGGTCGGCTGGTGCGGGTCATCCTGCCCGACGGCTCGACCCGGACGCCGGCCGGCCAACCCTCGCTGCCCCCCGTCAGCGAGCACGCCGGGCGCGTGGCGCAGGGCGCGTCGGCCGACCTGATGGAATCCAACGACAGCGACGACGACGGCTACCTCATCTACACGCTGCGGGCAGGCGACGGCGCGGTCCAGGTGGCCCAGGTCGCCGACGACAGCCCGATCAACCAGTTCGGGTTCGGCATGCTGCTGATCGGGCTGCTCTGCGTGATCGGCGGCGCCCTTGTCGGGCGGACCGTGGCGCGGACCGGGCTGGCACCGATCGACCGGCTGACCGCCGCCGCGGTACGTGTCGCGCACACCCGGGATCTCGACGCCGACATCCCGGATGAGGGCGGTGGGGAGATCCGGCGGCTGATCCAGTCGATCAACGACATGCTCGCCGCGCTCCGGGACTCCCGGCGGGCCCAGCGACTGCTCGCCGAGGACGCCGCCCACGAGCTCAAGACCCCGCTCACCAGCCTGCGCCTCAACGCCGAGCTGCTGATCCGGCTCGATCGGAGCGGCACCCTGGACAGCGCCCTGCCGGCGGAGAGCCGGACCCGGCTGCTCAACGATCTCGGCGCCCAGGTGGCCGAGTTGAGCACCCTTGTCGCCGAGCTGACCGACCTGGCGCGCGGTGACGTCAGCGACGAGAGCACCGAGGTGCTCGATCTCGCCGACGTGGTGGTGGCCGCCGCGACCCGGGCGCGTTCCCGCGTGCCCGACATCGAGGTCGCGCTCGACGTGACCTCCGTGTGGGTGAGCGGGCGTCCCGCTGCGCTCCAGCGGGCGGTGCTCAACCTCATCGACAACGCCGGCAAGTGGTCCCCCGAGGACCAGCCGGTCCAGGTCCGGCTCCGTGCCGAGGGCACGTCGGCGGTGCTCGAGGTCGACGACGCGGGGCCGGGCATCGACGCCGCCGACGTACCGCGGGTGTTCGACCGGTTCTACCGTGCCGACAGCGCCCGGGCGTTGCCGGGATCCGGTCTGGGGCTGTCGATCGTGCAGCGGGTCGTCGACGCCCACGGCGGCCGGGCCACCGTCGCCCGCTCCGCACGCGGTGGCGCGCTGCTTCGGGTCGACCTTCCGGCGGCGGCCCCGCCCGCCCCGATCGCGCGGCTCACCGCCGGGGAGGACACCGCGGCGTGCTGACCCGCCCTGCGGCGCAGGACAAGGGACGGCGGCCCTCGGGCATGGCCCCGCGCGGCTCACCGTCGGGGCAGGACACCGCGATGCGCCGACCCCAGCCCTGGCGTGTGGCGCAGGACCAGAGGGCGGCGACCGTCGGGCCCATAAAAAGGCCGGGACGGGCCTGGTGCCCGTCCCGGATCTCTTCCGTGCCGCCGCGCTCACCGTTGCAGCGCGGGCTCCTCGTCGTCGGCGAGCGGCTGTTGACCGTCCGGCAGCTCCGCCGCCGGCCGGGACAGCCGGCTCGGCCACCACATCCGCCGGCCGATCAGCAAGGTGAGGGCGGGCACCAGGATCGACCGCACCAGCAGGGCGTCGAGCAGCACGCCGAAGGCCACCAGGAACCCGACCTCGATCAGCATCACCAGCGGAAGTGTGGCGAGGACCGCGAACGTGGCCGCCAGGACCAGGCCTGCCGAGGTGATGACGCCGCCGGTAGCCGAGAGGGCTTTGAGCATGCCCTCTCTGGTGCCGAGACGCACGGTCTCCTCCCGGGCCCGGCTGGCCAGGAAGATGTTGTAGTCGACGCCGAGCGCCACCAGGAACAGGAATGCCAGCAGCGGCACCGAATAGTCGACACCCTCGAACCCGAGGATCGTGTCGAAGACGAACACGCTGCCGCCGAAGGCTGCGGCGAATGAGACGATCACAGTGGCCATCAGGACCAGCGGGGCCAGGATCGCGCGCAGCAGCAGCCCGAGGACGATCAGGACGACGGCGAGCACCAGCGGGACCACCAGCTTCTCGTCGCGGCTGGTGGTCACCTCGGTGTCGAGGTTCTCCGCACTCGGCCCGCCGACGATCGCCTCCGCCCCGCTCACCGCGTGCACGGCGGTGCGCACCCGCTTGATCGTGTCGTACTCCGCGACGGTGTCCGGCGCGTCCTTCGGAAACACGGAGATGTTGGCCCAGCCACCGCTGGTCTGCTCCGGGACGGCCAGGGCCACACCGCGAGTGTCCTTGACGATGTCGAGCACCCGCTCCTGGTGCGCCGGCCGCGTGAAGATCGTCATCGGCTGGCCGCCGAGCTCCGGGAAGTGCTGGCGAAGAACGGTGAAGCCGGTGACCGACTCCGGCGCCGACAGGAACTGGTCCTGCTCCCGCAGGGCGCCGGTGTTGCCCGCCAGCCCGATGGCGAGCACGCCGAGGACTCCGAGCGAGCCGAGCGTCGCCACCCACCGGCGGCGGCTGATGGCGGTGCCGAGCCGTCCCCACAGCCCCGGCTTCTCCTCCACGGCCGTGCTGAACCGCGGGATGGCCGGCCAGAAGATCCGCCTGCCGAGCACCACGAGCACCGCCGGGAACAGCGTCAGCATGGCCACCAGCGCGCAGAGGATGCCGGCCGCACCGATCGGGCCCAACCCGCTGGTGCTGTTCAGGTCCGCGACGAGCAGGCAGAGCAGGCCGGCGACCACGGTGGCCGCGGACGCGACGATGGCCGGCGCCGCGCCGCGTAGCGCGTGGACCATCGCGACCCGGACGTTCTCATGGTGGTGCAGTGCCTCACGGTATCGAGCGATGAGCAACAGCGCGTAGTCCGTGCCGACGCCGAATACCAGGATCGTCAACAGCGCGGAGTTCTGGTCGTTGACCACGATGCCGAAGCCCTTGACGAGCAGGTAGACGGTCCCCATCGCGGTCAGTGCGGCCGCGCCGACGGCCACCAGCGGGATGATCCACAACACCGGGCTGCGGTAGGTGAGGATGAGCAGGAGCGTGACGACGACGATGGTGGTGAGGAGGACCTGCACGTCGATGCCGTCGAAGACGGCGTCCATGTCGCCGTCGATCGCGCCCGGGCCGGTGACGTCGAGTTGCAGGCCGGAGGGGCGGTCCTTCGCGGCGTCACGCAACGGGCCGACGATGTCCTCCGGTGCGCCGTAGGCCGTGCTCACCTCGAGGGTGAACATCATCGCCTTGCGGTCGGTGGAGGGGCTCGTCGGTGAGCCCTCGTCGTCCTCGCCGGCCGCCGCCGTCGCCTTCGGCGGGTACCGCTTGGCAAGGGTGTTGTAGTGGCGCTCGACCGTCGCGCGGTCGGCGTCGGTCATGCCGCCGGCGCGGTGGTACACGAAGACGAACGTGTTGCTGTCACCACCGGGGAGGCGGTCGTCCAGCACCGCCACCTTGGTGGACTCGGCACTGGCCGGCAGGGTGTCTACGGCGCTGTCAGTGGTGACCGAGCTCAACTTTCCGCTCAGCGGCACCATGCCCGCCGCCAGCACCAGCCACAAGCCAATCACTAACCACGGCACCCACCGGCCTGCCAACCGACCGGCCGGCGCTTCCCCGGACGGCGCTGCGTTGACTGCCATCACTGGCCTCCTACATACGGTTGCATCGCTTATCTGGATGCCTACTTCCTACGGAGCGAACCTGAGACGACTGTTAATGCGGTGCTCAGGCGGGTTGGCCGAACCATGTGCTCAGAGCACGCACCAGCGTGGTGGCGTCGAGGTCCCGCCCGGTGGGCAAGGCCCAGGCGACACAGCCGTCGGGCCGGATGAGCAACGTGTCGACGTCCACCCGGTCCGTGCGGACGGTGACGGTGTTGACCCGTCCGGTCCACGCGGCCGCGGCGTCGCGGACCTCCGCGCGGTCGGTCGAGCAGGAGCCCACGACCCTCACGCAGCAGGTCCGCCGACCGGGTCACCGCGGTGACCCACCGCGACGGTGCGCGGGTCTTCGCCGGTTCGCACTCAACCGGGTCCAACACCCTCGGCTTCGCCGACGTGTTCGTGGGCACCCTGCGCGACGCACGACGACGATGCGGCGATGGCGCTCTTCGCCGTGGCCAACTTCACCGTGGGCCGCACCTTGGAGGTACAGGCCGCCCTCCAGCGGGGAAGCGGGGTACCGGCGGACCAGGGAGTCCTACGCGACGCCGTGACGGCGGGCACGTACTCCCACCTCAGCGCCACACTGCCTACGCTCACCAGCACGGACTTCACCCGCCCCTTCGAGTTCGGGCTCGGCCTGCTCATCGAGGGCCTGAGGGCGGGCTCGCCGGGGGCAGCAGGTGAAGCGGTGCTTCCTGCACCGATGCCCCCACACCCGGACCTCGCCTCCAGGCCAACCAGGCACGCGACCATGCCCTCGTATTCACCGGGGAAGACGATCTGCCGAATGAGAGTCCGCTGCGGACCGCGTCGTGACCAGGTCGTGGCGTGCTGCCGAGCAGGCCGTTTTGTCCTCCTGACCCTGCGCTTTCGTCTTGAGGAGGCCCGTTGGGGACGCGTTGGGGACGCAAGGATAGGAACGGACCGACAAAGGCAAGGGTGAGCTGACACAGTTCACCGCGGCTGACCTGCAAAAACGCCGTGGATCAGCGTAGAAACGCAAGGGCCGCCAAGATTCTCAAAGGACTCATAATCCGTCGGCCGTGGGTTCGAGTCCCACCCGCCCCACCAGTAACGTTCCCCGACCTGCGGAAACGTATCGTCAGTGGCCCTGAGCACCGGCTCGGGTTCAACGGGGGAGAATCCGCTGCTCACGAGTACTGCTCGCGGGGTCGCGACAGGTGTGCCGGTGCGCCTGTCAGTCGCCTGGCCTGCAGTAATGCAGGGCGAGCCCATCTGTCGGATGTTGCACAGCGGAGCCGGTGGCAAGGTCCAGTGGATGCGCAGTGGGCATGAGGAACTGGGGAGGGGCGGGGCTGGAGGTGCAGGGGTGCCTGCCCGATGGCAGAACTGATGCTTGCGCTCGGTTTTCTGAGCTCTTTTCAACCTGCTGACGGGCCGGGCTGGTTGGCGCCCCATTGCGTGCAGCCGTCGGGGATCGCTCTGTTCAACGTGCACCTGCGGCATCTCGCCCGCCGACTTGCGCGCACCGGCTGCAGATCGGCTCCCGTCGGCGGCGCCTCACGCCGAGGCGCCAGGCTCTGTGGGGCCTGACCCATCTGTGCTGTGGCGGCCTGCACGCCTGGCCGCCGGATTCGGCTCGGTCGCCTGCTGTGGCGGTAGGCCTCGCCCACCTTGCCCGGTACCACCCACGGCCTGGCTGCCGGCCGGGAGTACGGCATCGTGGAGGCCCTGGCCATGCCGGGATCAGATGCCGGGCGGACAAGGCGCACCAGAGGAGCCGGCTGTCCGATCCGCGCCTCCTTCCGTGGGCGCCGCCCTCAAGGGCTGGCGCCTGCTGCGGCAAGTCTGCCGCAGGGCCAACCGCGTCACCGCGATCGTCGAGGCCGTCCTCGTCTCCTATGACGCCTCAGCGTGAGGTCGGAAAAGGATCACTGTCTGAGGTCGATCGTGCGTACCGGCTGTCCCGTGGTGCGGGCGAGGGTTTCGAAGTCGCTGTCGTAGTGGAGCAGGGTGAGGCCCGCTTCTTCGGCGGCGGCTGCGACCAGGAGGTCGACCGGGCCCGCGCTGCGGTGCTCGCCCTTCGCGGTGAGCTGCTCCTGGACCACGCGGGAGCGGCGGTAGATGCCGTCCGGCATCGGACACCGAACGTAGTGGGCGTCGAGTGCCGCCTTCAGTCGTGTGCGGCCCGCGGAAGAGCGGGCGGAGTGGAGGACCTCAAGTTCCGTGATGTCGCAGATCGCGACGAGGCCGGCAGCGATCCTGTCGTCCCACTCGGCTGTGTTCTGGGCGAGAAGAACGCGGGCGAGGGCGGAGGTGTCGATGAGGTAGTCGGCGACGGTCACGGCCGGTACTGGCTCTTGTCCAGGAGGATGTCGAGGTCCAGGGCTCCGTCGGTCACCAGTTGCCGGGCGTCCTCGAGTGCGCGCAGGCGCCGGTATCGAGCGGTGACCTCGCGCAGGGCGGTGTTGATCGTGTCGCGCTTGGTGGTGGTGCCGAGTTCCCTGGCGGCGGCTTCCAGTGCCTCGTCGTCGAGGTCGATGACAGTTCGGCTCACGGCGGCTTCCTTTGTATACGACGACGTATATCAGTATGCCTGATCCATTGTATAAGGAGTCGGCGGGCTCCAGTCTGGTCCTGATCGGCGGGCTTCATGGCCGGAAGGTGAGTCCAGGTCCGCAAGTCCCTGACGCAGGGTAAAACTGGACAAGAAGGTACTTCTGTCGCACGGAGTCATCATGTCCAACGCGACAGTGACCCTTCCGGCCGTAGAAAGTGACCCTCGGGCCACGAGGGCGAGCCCCCGCTTCGCCGGCAATCCCCTGGTGTGCGCCGGGTCTCGCCCCACACCGTGCCGATGCTGATGGCGAACGGACCCGCGGCCTGGGTCGGCATGGAGCTCGGTGCTCGCGTAGGTGCCCATACCCCTGTCAGCGCATGCGCATCTGGTGCCGAGGCGATTGCGATGGGCCCGGACCTGATCCGCCTTGGGCGCGGATGTGGTCGTCGCGGTCGGGGCTGAGGAACGCAGTGGGCGACCGCGCCGGTGCTCAGCTTCACGATGCACAGTGCTCCATGTGCCTTACGGATATCCGAGGGTCCATCAGGCATGCGAGGCACCGGTGGCACGCGGCTGGCCTCGTGCGGTCGCGGAAGGGCCCAGACCCTTCTCCTCCTGGAACCCTTCTCCTCCTGGAACTCCGGGATTCCGCACGCGAGAGCCGCCCGCGGCGCCCGCAGCCTCGAGGGGCCTGGAGAGGTCGTGACGAGATCGCGAATCATCGGTTCTCAGGTAACAGTTGGTCTCAAGGCCTTCCTAAAGGATCGCCGGGGCCGTAGACCCTAGGGGTAAATCCCATACGAGACAAGCAGGGCGATGACGAATCAACCCCCCGGCTACGGCTACCCGTCAGACCAGAACCCTCATGGCCAGCAGCCTCCGCCCGGCCACGGTGCCCCACAGGGCCCGTACGAGCCGCAGCCCGGCTCGGGCTACCCGCCCCCGCCGCCGCCCGGTTACCCGCAGGGCGACGGTCAGCTCCCGCCGTGGCTCGGCCCGGCCGGCCCGTACGGCCCACCGCCGCCCGGCAACCGTACCCTGGCCAATCCCGGCGACCGCTTCCTGGCCCGCCTGATCGACTTCGGCATCCTGCTGATTCCGTTGATCTTGGTCCAACTCACCGTCGCGGCTGCGGTCGGCTCGATCGTGGCCGGAGTCATCGGCGCCGTGGCCGTCTTCGGCTACGAGGCTGTGATGATGCTCACCCAGAGCCAGCAGTCCATCGGCAAAAAGGTGATGAAGCTGCGGGTGGTCTCAGCGGCGCACGGTGGCCGTCCCTCCGACAACGAGCTCTGGATCCGCAGCGCGGTCTTCAGCCTGCCCCAGGCGGTCTACTGCATTGGCTCGTTGTTCTCCCTGGTGAACGTGCTGTCGCTGCTCTGGGACAAGCCGCTGCAGCAGTGCTTCCACGACAAGGCGGCCAAGACCGTGGTAGTCAAGGAGGCCTGAACGGTGGCCGGTTGACCACTGGGAGTCCGACGAAGCCCGGTTGCCCCGACCATCCTCGGCGGCGACCGGGCTTCGGACTCCGCGCGATGGTAGCCCGTCCCCCTCAGGGCAGGCCCAGCTCGAACGAGATCGCCCCGTCCTCGTTCAGATGCTCCAGCTCGGCGTCGAACCAGAGCGTGTACCCGGCGTGCTCCAGTCTCTCGTACGCCTCCAGGATCAACTCGAGGCTCGGCGCGCCGTGCCAGACGTTGATCAGCAGGAGCTCCTTCGGGTGTCCGCGCAGGATCCAGGACCAGTCGCTCGAGGACGGCTTCGCCCACCTGAACACCCTGCCCGCGGTATCGGCGATCTGTGGGGATCCCTCACGGACACACGCAGCACACGCGCGCTTGAGCGGCTCTTCGGCCGCACCCGGGCTCGCATCCCCAGTGAACTCGACAGCCCACGCCGACCAGTACCGTGGTTCGGGCTCTTGGCGTGAGCCCGTCTCCGGCATCCGGGTGCATCTCCGCGTTGCGTCAGGCGGGTCTGGTGACGACCTACCGCACGGGACGCCTCTGGCCTCCACGATGCCGGTCCGGCCGGCAGCCAGGCCCGGCCGGTCCGGCAGGAGTTGGCCAGAGCGGCACCGTGGAGCAACCCGATCCGCGCCTCCTTCCGTGGGCGCCGGCTCGGGCGGCAGCGCTCGCGCCGAGGTTCACTGTGTCGGCGAGCAGGCGCCGCCCTCAAGGGCTGGCGCCTGCTGCGGCAAGTCTGCCGCAGGGCCAACCGCGTCGCCGCGATCGTCGAGGCCGTCCTCGTCTCCTATGACGCCTCAGCGTGAGGTCGGAAAAGGATCACTGTCTGAGGTCGATCGTGCGTACCGGCTGTCCCGTGGTGCGGGCGAGGGTTTCGAAGTCGCTGTCGTAGTGGAGCAGGGTGAGGCCCGCTTCTTCGGCGGCGGCTGCGACCAGGAGGTCGACCGGGCCCGCGCTGCGGTGCTCGCCCTTCGCGGTGAGCTGCTCCTGGACCACGCGGGAGCGGCGGTAGATGCCGTCCGGCATCGGTCTGCGGCGGCGGGCTCCGCACCATCTCCCGCGGGTAGGCTTTGCCTGATCAGGCGAAGTCGGCGGGGACGAGGTATGGGCGGGGTCGAGAAGACGCGGGGTGGCGGGGCCGAGCGGGCGACCTCGCGGGATGTCGCCCGGCTCGCCGGGGTGTCGCACACGGCCGTGTCCTTCGTCTTCAACGGGCGTGCCCAGGGCAACCTCTCCGCCGAGACGCAGGAGAAGATCCGCAAGGCGGCCGAACAGCTCGGCTACCGGCCGAACGCGGTCGCCCGTGGCCTGCGCCGGCGTCGTACCGCCGTGATCGGTCTGGTCACGGACGAGATCGCCACCTCTCCGTTCGCCGGGCGGCTGCTGCGCGGGGCCATGGACATGGCGTGGAGCAGCGAGCATCTGGTGCTCACCGTCGACTCCGGGCAGGACCCGGTCGCCGAGGACGCGGCCGTCGCCGAACTGCTCGACCGGAGGGTCGACGGGATCATCTACGCCGCGCTGTCGTTGCGCCGCGCCCGAGTCCCGGAAGGGCTGCACCGCACGTTCGCCGTGCTCGCCAACTGTCTCCCCGAGGACGGCTCCCTCCCGGCCGTCATCCCCGCCGAGCGGGCCGGTGGCCGCAGCGCCGCGCGCGTCCTTCTCGACGCGGGCCACCGCCGTGTCGCCCTGGTGGGCGGTCTGGACGACATCGCGACCGCGGAACGGCTGCGCGGCTTCCGGGACGTGCTGCGGGCGGCGGGGCTGACCGTCGAGAAGGACTGGATCGTGCGGACGGGAGGGGAGATCGCCGCCGGGTACCAGGGCGCGCTGCGGCTGCTGGACGGTGTTCCCGCCTGCCGGCGGCCCACGGGGATCGTCTGTTACAACGACCGGGTCGCCGCGGGCGTCCTCCACGCCGCCGCGCGCCTGGGCCTCGAGGTGCCCGCCGAGCTGTCCGTCGTCGGCTATGACGACCAGGAACACATGGCGGCTTTCCTCAGCCCGCCCCTCACCACGGTCGCTCTGCCCCATCGCGCGATGGGAGAGACGGCCGTCCGCCTCCTCCTGGACGCCATCGACAGCGGGACCGCGCCGCCGGTCACCACCCGGCGGCTGGAGTGCCCCGTCGTCACGCGGGGTTCGGTGGGACCAGCTCCCAGCCCGTGACCTCGACGTCCGTCCCCTGCACGGTCAGCTCCGCGATGTCGTCGTCCCGCCGGTACACCCGTTCCGTGGCCGTCGCCCGGTCGCCCGCGAACAGTTCCAGCAGGGAGCCGTCCACGAGGATCCGTACAGCGAGGGTCTCGCCCGGCGAGGTCGGCAGGACCAGGGGGGCCGTGCCGCCGGGGCGGGAGCGTGGCCAGGCCGTGCGGTCCAGGGTCACCGTGCCGGACGCCGGGTCGACTCGCACGGTCAGTTCGGCCCCGGACGTGGCCCGCAGCAGACTCACGGTCGCCGCCGAACGGGCAGTCACCAGCAGGTCGTACGCGAGGGGGAGTGTCCGGTGCGGTCCTGGTGCGGCCGTGAACGGGACGGCCGCTCGCAGTAGTTCGAGCTCCGGAGCCGGTACGACCCGTAGCGTGCCGTCCTCGTGGGTGTCCATCACCCGGGGTGCCGTGAGGACGCCGGACCAGCCCGCGCGGTCCACCTCCTCGGGCGGGCGTGACTCCCAGGACCAGCCCCACAGCAGGGCGCGGCCGGACTCCGTGTCATGGAGGACGGAGGGGGCGTAGAAGTCACGGCCGAGGTCCAGCGGGCCGCCGCCCGTACCGGCCGCGAACCTCGGTCCACCGTCCGCATGCTCCACCAGACGGCCCGTGACGTACGCGGTGCTCAGCGGCTCGCCGTCCCACAGGGCCACTGCCAGCACCCAGTCGCCCCGGGGCGTCGCCCACAACTGCGGGCACTCCCAGCCGATCGCCCGCTTGCCGAAGGCGCGGGCCGCCGCCGGGTCCCGGCCGTCCAGCAGGACCCCGGCGAACCGCCAGTCGTACAGGTCCTCACAGTCGTACACCAGGACGGACGGGGTGCCGTCGGCGTGGCCGGCGCCCATCAGCGCCCAGCGGCGTCCGGCGAAGCGGAAGACGAAGGGGTCCCGGAACATCGTCACGTCCAGGCCGGGTGGTGGGCCGGCGACCACCGGTACCGGCAGCTGCTTCCACTTCCGGAGGCCGTCGTCCTCGGCCACGGCGAGACAGATCGCGCTCAGGCCCTTGTGCTCGTGGTCGATCCCGGAGTACACCGCGGTCGGCACACCACCGTCGTCCACCACGCAGCCGGACCAGCAGCCCGCCTCGTCCGGGCCGCCGGGCGTGGGGCGCAGGGCGATCCCGTGGTCGTCCCAGTGGGCGAGGTCGGGGCTGGAGGCGTGGCCCCAGTGAACGTTCGTGTGCACGGGGGCGTCGGGGTTGTGCTGGTAGAAGAGGTGGTATCGATCGCCCCAGCGGAACGGGCCGTTCGGGTCGTTCATCCAGTTGGCCGGCGGGCGGACCCTGAAGCGCGGGCTGTTGGCGTCGGTCGACCGGCTCACGGAACTCAACGATTGACTCCTGCGGATGTGATGCCCTCGCGCAGAGGGCGCTGGCCGACGACGAACACGACGACGGCGGGGATCATGGAGAGGACGACTCCGGCGAGGACGACGGAGATCGAGCCGGTGCCGAGGTTGCCCTGGAGGGAGACCAGGCCCAGGGGCAGCGTGAGGTTCTCGGTGGAGGTTTCGAGGATCAGCGGCCGGAAGAACTCGTTCCAGTGGTAGTTGAAGGCCAGCACGCCGACGATGGCGAGACCGGGGGCCGCCAAGGGGGCGTACACCGACCGGAAGACGCGCCACGGACCCGCGCCGTCGATCATCGCCGCCTCACCCAGGTCCTTCGGCATGCCCAGGAAGTACTGGCGCATCAGGAAGGTGCCGAAGGCCGTCGGGAAGGCCGGGACGATGAGGCCGAGCAGGGTGTCGGTCAGACCCATCGTCTTCAGTTCCAGGAAGACCGGGACCATCGTGACCTGCAACGGCACCATCATCGTGGCCAGGACCAGCGCGAACAGCGGCTTCTTGAAGCGGAATTCGAGGCGGGCGAAGGCATAGCCCGCCAGGCCCGCAGTGATCATCTGGCCGGCCGCGATCAGCGCGGTCACCAGGGTGGAGTTCAGTGCGTACAGCCAGACGTCGATCTGTTCGAAGACCCCGCGGTAGGCGTCGACGGTGGGGTCCGTGGGGATGATCTCCGGCGGCAGGTCGAAGGACTCCGCCGGCGTGCGCAGTGACGTCGACACCGTCCAGATGACCGGACCGAGCGTCAACAGGGCGCACAGTGCCAGGCCTGCGATCCGGCCCCAGGGTGCCAGGCCGTGCCGTACGCGTGACGTGGTGGTGCTCGTGCGGGGACCCGGCATCGAACCCGATGCCGAACCCGATGCCGAACCCGAGAGGGAACTCGTACTCATCTGACTCACCCGGCTCACTGGTAGTGGACGTATCGTCGGCTGAGCCGGAACTGGAGTGCGGTGACCGCCATGATCAGGGCGAAGAGCAGGACGCCCACGGCGGACGCCTCGCCGAAGCGGAGCTGCTCGAAGGCCGTCTCGTAGATGACCATCACGACCGTGCGCGTCGAGTCGCCGGGACCGCCCGCCGTGAGGACGTACGGCTGCTCGAAGACCTGGAGGGCGTTGATGATGCCGACCACGGACGCCACCAGCAGCGTGGGCGACAGCAGCGGCAGGGTGATGGCGAGGTGTTTGCGCACCCCGCTCGCGCCGTCCAGCGAAGCCGCCTCGTGCACCTCTTTCGGGATGTTGTTCAGGCCGCCGACGAACAGCAGGAACGAGAAGCCGAACTGCTGCCAGACGTACGCCAGGACCACGGCCGCCATCGCTCCGTTCTCCGAGGTCAGCCAGGGGACCGAGGGGATACCGACCGTGCCCAGCAGCCAGTTCACGGGGCCGAAGTCCTGGTTGAACAGGTACTTCATCACCACCGAGATGGACGCGGCGGACAGCACCAGCGGGAAGAAGAACGCCGAACGGAACACGGACCGCAGCCACTGGGGCATCCGGCCGTTCACCGCGATCGCCAGCACGAGTGCGATCAGCAACTGCAGTGCGACCGCGAGCACCATGAAGACGAGCGTGTTGCGGAAGGAGACGAGGACCGTCGAATCGGTCAGGATCTCCCGGTAGTTGGCCGCTCCGGCCCACCGCGGGTCGTCGATCACGTCCCACTGGAAGAGGCTGAGGACGACCGAGCCGACGATCGGTACGACCGTGAAGACGACGATGCCGACGACGGTGGGCGCGAGGAACAGTACGGCGAGGAGGCGGGTGCCCCGGGTGCGGATGGTGGTGGCGGCCGTGGACCCGGATGCCTTACGGGTCTGACCGGTCCTGCGGTTCCTGTGGCTCCTGCGGGTGCGGGCGGGCTCCGGCCCCACCGGCCTGATCTCGGTGTTCGTCACACTTCACGCTCCATGGCCTTCTCCAGGTCCCCCTGCAGCCGGCGCAGCGCGGGACGCACCGCGCGGGGGCTCGCAAGGGCGGTTCCGGTGTGCTTGATCAGCAGCTGCTCGACCTCGTTGACCTGCGGCGGGGCCGGAATCGGGCCGGTGGTGGGGATCTTGTCGAGGGTGTCGTAGAAGACCTGCCAGTGGGCCGGGCCGGTCTCCCGGTAGCGGGCCGCGTCGACCATGGAGCGGCGGGCCGGAGTGGTCTGGTTGGCCGCGAAGAGCTGGGTCATCACGTCCTTGCGGGCGGTGTACTTGATGAACTCCCAGGCCTCGTCCCGCATCTTCGACGTGCGCAGCATCGCGTACCCGGCGGCGCCGAACTGGTGACGCCGGGTACGCCAGCGCGGGAAGTACCGCACGTCGTAGTCGGCCGGTTTCATGCCCGCCTGATGCAGGCCGCCCGCCCAGAAGCCGCCCGCGGGCGTGACACCGACGCGGCCGGTGGAGAAGACACCGACGAGGTTGCGGCCGTCGCCGCCCTCCGGCCGGGTGCACAGGTCCTCCTGGACGAGGGAGGAGAGGTAGTCGTAGACCTCCGCGACGCGGTCGGAGTCGGCCAGGGGTGTCGTCCACCGGTAGCCGCCGCCCCGGCCGCGCCGCTGTGCCTCGGGATAGAAGGAGTTCCAGAGCCAGTCGCCGCCGGGGGCCTTGGACTCGGTGAGGAGGTTGGTGTCGTTGGCGAAGAGCCAGGGGACCACTCCGCCCCACAGCCGGTTGGTCCAGAAGTACGGGGTGAACCGGTCGCCGTTGCTGCGTTTCATCGCTCGCAGCAGCGTGGTGAAGTCGTCGTGGGTCCAGTCGTCGCCGGGGAGGTCGGCACCCGCGCGTTCGAGGACCCGGCTGTTGAGGTACATGTCGGCCGCGTTGAACTCGACCGGCAGCTGGTGGAGGCTCCCCTCGTACATCATCGACTCGACCAGCGAGGGATGGACGTCGGCGAAGTACGTGCGCAGCTCGGCCGCGTCCCGCTTCGCCCACCTGTCCAGCGGTACGCCGAGCCGCTGGGCGAAGAGCTGCACGCCCTCGGTGGCGACGTACACGAGGTCGGGTGCCGTGCCCGCGGCGATCTGGGTGAGGATCTTGGAGAAGAAGTCCGACCAGTCGTAGGCCTGTACGGGGTTGATGCGGATCCTGATGTCGGGGTGGACCTCGCGGAATCCGTCGCGCAGGGCGTGCTGCGCCTCGGGGTTGAAGGCGGAGCCCAGGGTGGCGATGACGAGCGAGCCGTCGTCGCGGCCGGGGATGTCGGCGGCGGTGAGGCGGTCCCAGCCGGCCGCGACACCGGCGAGAGCGGCGGCTCCGGCGCCGTACGCGCCGTAGCGCATCAGGGCCCGTCGGGAGAGGAGCGAGTCGGTCATCGGCGAGCCTAACTCGTGTTAGTCAACGTGATTCCATGATGATGAGAACCCCGCTGCGACTCTGTCAAGGGATGTGCGCGGAGGGGAGGTTGCGAACGACCGATGCGCGAGGGCTTGACCTTTAACGAGTTAGGTATACGGTTCCGGTCCACATGAGTCGCGTCCCGACGACGACGTCGGGGAAGGGAGCCGCACGATGCGTGACATGAAGAGGAGTTCGCCCGGCCCGGGGGAGACACTGTCCAGGCGGTCGCTGCTGACGGCCTCGGCTGTCGGCACCGCCGGTGTTCTGCTGCCGGACCTCGTGAGACCGGCGGTGGCGGTGCCCCGCGAGGCGACGGCCGCGTGCACGGGCAGCTACCGCGCCGAGTACCACTTCACGGTCCCCGACCAGTGGATGAACGACCCGCAGCGCCCGATCTGGATCGACGGCGAGTACCACTACTACTACCTCTACAACCCCGACTACTCGACGGGCGGCACGACGGCCGGCACCGCCTGGCGCCTGGCCACCAGCACCGACCTCGTCTCCTTCACCGACCGGGGCATCGCCGTGCCGAAGGACACGACTCCCAACGGCGATGTCTGGTCCGGCTCGGCGGTGGTCGACACGGACGGCACGGCGGGCTTCGGCGCGGGCGCGGTGATCGTCCTCGCCACCATGGCGCCGGACGAGGTCACCCAGGCCCAGTACCTGTACTACTCGACGGACGACGGCCGCACCTTCACGAACCACGGCACCGCCCCGGCCCTCCCCAACCCCGGCGTACGGGACTTCCGCGACCCCAAGGTGATCCGCGACGAGGAGCACGGACGGTGGGTGATGCTGCTCGCCGAGAACGACAAAGTCGGCTTCTACCACTCCGCCGACCTCAAGGCGTGGACGTACGTCGGCGGCTTCGTCAAGGGCGGCATCGGCGTCCTGGAGTGCCCCGACCTGTTCCGGATCAGGGCGGACGACGGGACCTGGAAGTGGGTGCTGGGCGTCAGCGCCAACGGCAAGGGCTCGGGGCTGCCGAGCACGTTCGCGTACTGGACGGGTTCCTTCGACGGTACGGCCTTCACCGCCGACGTGTCCGATCCCCAGTGGCTGGACCACGGCTGGGACTGGTACGCGGCGGTCACCTTCGACAAACGGGACGCGAGCGGGGTCCTGGACCCGGACACGCGGTACGCGATCGGCTGGATGAACCACTGGGACTACGCGAACACCACGCCCACGATGGAGTGCGACGGCTTCAACGGCACCGACTCGATCGTCCGCGAGGTGCGGCTGAAGCACGCGTCGGGTACGTACTACCTGGCGTCCCAGCCGGTGGCGGCCCTGGACGACCATGTGTCGCGCACGGTGGACCTCGGCGACATCGTGGTCGACGGCACACGGCCGCTCGATTACACGGGTACCGCGTACGAGCTGACCTGTGAGATCACCTGGGACCAGCTGATGGGCGCCGGCCTCCAGTTGCGGCGGTCGTCGGACGGTGGGCGGCACATCGACGCGGGGGTCTACGGCGACTACGCCTTCGTCAACCGCGGTTACACCGTGAGCCCCGACACCTCCGGCCGATGGCAGGAGAGCCGCACGCCGTTCGACCTGTCCGCCGGCACGGTCCGCCTGCGGATCCTCGTCGACCGCACGTCCGTCGAGATGTTCGTCGGCGACGGCCGGTACGTGCACTCGACCGAGGCCTTCCCCGACCCGTCCGACACCGCACTGGCGCTGTTCACGATCGACGGGCAGGCGGTGTTCCGGAACGTGGTGATCCGGGAGTTCACGGTCTGATCCGACGGGGGCGCCGGGGCGGGCCGGGAGGCTGCCCACGACCGGCGCGCCAGGGCTTCCTGTCCCGATCGAGTGGAGGAGGCGCCCGGCGGGCATGGCCGAGTCCCAACGTAGTGAAATCGGGCAGACCAGAGCGCCCACAACCCCGCCTCCCGCCTCCCGCGTTCACGAAGGTCCCGCCGCGGCCGGAGTGGCCCCGAGGCGGCGTTGGCGGCGGGTGTACGTGGTGACGGCCTGCCAGAGGTCCCGGCGGTCGGTGTCGGGCCAGAGGCCGGGGGTGAAGTGCAGCTCGGCGTAGGCCGTGTGCCAGGGCAGGAAGTTGGAGACGCGCTGCTCGCCGCCGGTCCGCCAGAGCAGGTCCACGTCCGGCATGTCCGCCAGGGGCAGGTGCCGTGCGAAGTCGTCCTCGGCGATCAGGGCGGGCTCCAGATGGCCGGCCCGCGCCCGGCCGGCCAGGGCGGCGGCCGTGCGGGTGAGCTCGTCCCGGCCGCCGTAGTCGATGCACATCGTCAGCGTCAGGCCGGTGCGGGCACGGGTGGTGCGCTCCCGCAGGTGGAGGAGGTCCACCAGGTCGGGGGGCAGGCGGCCGGCGCGGCCGTGCCAGCGCATCCGGACGTCCAGGTCGCGGAAGGGGTTGTCGGCCAGTTCGCCGCGCAGCAGGCCGAGGATCGCGTCGACCTCCTCCGGGTCGCGGTGCCAGTTCTCGGTGGAGAAGGTGTAGAGCGTCAGGTGGCGCAGGCCGATGTCCAGGGCGCCGTGGACCACCTCGCGGACCGCGCCGGCACCGGCGCGGTGGCCCTCGTGCCGGGGCAGGCCGCGCTGCTGGGCCCAGCGGCCGTTGCCGTCCATGATCACGGCGACGTGAGCGGGCAGCCGGCCGGGCGGGATCCCGGGGGGCTGCTCGCCGCTCGGATGGGGCGGCGGCAGCAGGAAGCTGCGGGTGGATGCCGGCCGGGCGGGCTCCGGCTGCGTGGGGACACGGGGGTGTTGCCGCGGCGGCACCGTCAGCGGGGTCAGGCTCCAGGCCAGGGCCGCGCGGGCCCGGGCGGGGGCCAGGACGCGGGCCCGGGTGCGGAGCGCGGGCCGGGGCGGGGAGCGGAGCAGGGCCGGGCCGGCCGCGTCGACGGCGTCGAGCTGGGCGTGCAGCAGGGCGGCCATCGTGCCCAGGACCGTCGCGGGGCCGGGGTGCATGCCGCGGGTGAGGGCCTCCTGGGTCACCCACTGGCGGGCCAGGCCGGTCAGATGCGTGATCAGGTCGGCGACGGCGGGGCTCCAGCGGCGCTGCGCCAGGTCGGCCCCGGACCCGGGATGGAGGTCGAGGGCCTCGGCGGGCAGCAGGAGGTCGCCCTGGGCGAGGTCCGCGGACAGGTCGGTGAGGATGTCGGTGAGCCGGACGCCGTCGAGGAACTCCTCGTAGGCCTCCCGGGTGTCCAGGCGCAGTGCCACGGGGACGCCGGCCCGGTCGAAGACCGTGCGGACCTGGCCGAACCAGGGCAGGAGGTTGTCCCGGCCCCAGGCGCGCCACTCCGCCCAGTCGGCGAAGTGCCTGCCGCGGGTGTCGTCCTGGACCTGGGCCATGGCGTCCCGCAGCTCGGACAGGTCCAGGCGCCAGCGGTTCGCGGTGTCGACGAGGGCGTGGCGGACCGGGTCCGGGCTCGAGCCGGTGGGCAGTTCGCGGTGCAGGGCGGTGATCCAGGCCTCGACCCGGGCGGCCCGCTCGGCGGCGGGTGCGGTGCGGTCGTCGCCCAGGTCGTCGAGGGCACTGGCGGCGGCCCACAGGGCGTGGAGCGCCGGGCGCAGGGCCGCGGGCACCAGCTGGATCAGCGCGTACTCCGCCGGGTCCTGGTCCTTCGTCCGGCGCCGGCACAGTCGGTAGGCCGCCCGCAGGGCCGGATCGTCGCCGGTCACCGGGTGTCCGGCCGGGCCGGGGGCCCCGGGGGTCGCTTCTCGGTCCGCCGGTGCTGTGGTCGCGGGGGGCACATCGGTCACACCGAGGACGATACGTCTTGGTTCGGCGCGGTGATCACAGGGGCTGGGCGCGCGTCAGCGATCCGCTCCGGCCCGCCCGCGGGTCCCCGCCGGCGCGGGTACGTCACGGGCCCGGCCCCGGGTCGGGGCGCACGGCCTCGGTGATGCCGGCCCGGGCCGCCTCGAGCTGGGCTGCGAAGGCGATGCCGAGGAACAGGGCCACGCCGGTCAGGTTGGCCCACAGCAGCAGGGCGACGAAGGCCGTCAGCGGCCCGTAGACGGCGCCGAAGGAGCCGCTCTGGGCGACGTAGAGCGCGAGCAGCCAGGTGGCCGTGATCCACAGCACCAGATGGACCGCGGAGCCGAACGCCAGCCAGGTGTAGCCCGGTTGGTCCCGGCGCGGCGCCCAGCGGAAGATCACCGACGAGGCGACCCAGGCGAGCACCACGCCCAGTGGCATGTCGAGTGCGCCCCACCGGTCGAGCCAGGTGCGTGACCAGCCGAGGACCTGGACCACCGCGCTGCCGACGGCGTCACCGGCCACGAGGACGAGGAACCCCAGGACCATCGGCATGCCCGCGGCGAGGGCGAGGAGCAGGGAGCGGCCGTACTTGGCCAGGAGGGGCCGGTCGCGCTCGATGCCGTAGATGCGGTTGGCGCCGCGCTCGACCTGGGCCATCGCCGAGGTCAGGTTCAGTACGGCGAAGGCCAGGCCGAGCCACATGGCCACGGCGCCCCAGACGCCGGAAGCGGCGCTGCGCGCGGTGCCGTCCAGGGCGTCCTCGACCAGGTCCGCGCTGGCGCCGGGCACGATCCGGCCGAGGGTGAGTTCGATGATCCGCCCCACGCTCTCCGTGTGCACGGTGGTGGCCACGCCGACCAGGGCGATGGTGAACGGCACCATGCCCAGGACCACCTGGAAGGCGAGGGAGCGGGCGCTGCTGAAGCCGTCGGCGTAGCGGAACCGGGTGAACGCGTCGACCAGCAGCCGGCGGCCTCCGTAGCGCCGCAGCGCGGTGAACGCCTCGTCTCCGGAGAGTTCCTCCCCGATCATGTCCCGTGTCTGCGGGACATGCACTGCGGTGCCCATCGAGAAGGTCTCCTTCTGCCTGCGCTGCCTACCGGACCAGCATGCCGGGCGGCACGGCCGTGTGGTGGGTCAGAAGGGCATGCGGCCGCGGGTGCGGCGGCCGGCCGAGCCGCTGCGGCTCACCGCGCGGGAACTCGAGTGGAAGGGCTTGCTGAAGAGCCTGCCCAGGACGCCGGGTGCCTTGCTGCCGGCACGGGCGCCCGCGCCGAGCGAACGCTGAGTGCCGCGCTCGGGGTGGCGCGAGAGGCGGGGGACGAGGAAGGCGAGCACGGCCAGGAGCACGCACCCGGCGATGACGACGGCGACGATCACAAGCAACTCCCTTGACTGGTGGGGGAGATACGGGTGCCCCGTCGTGCCCTCTCCATGTGGCCACCTCCGTGGTGATGCACCCTGGAGGCTGCCGGCTGCCCCGGCGGGGCGGGGAGTACCGGCCCCGCGGGCGGTACCCCCGACCGCCCACTCAGCCTCGGCGGCGCCTCGCGACCGCCCGCTGCAGCGCCGTGCGCAGCTCGGCCGACGGCGGTGGGCCGTCCCCTTCCGCGCTCGCCGTCACCGCCGCCGCGACATCCCGCAGCTTCGTGTTCGACAGCTGGGACGTCTCCCGCAGGATGTGCCACGCCTCGTCGGACGTGCAGCCGTGCGTGGCCATGAGGATGCCCCGGGCCTGGTCGATGACGGGGCGGGAGGCGATGGCCTGGCGGAGCTGCTCGACCTCCTCCTGGAGGACGTGCAGGCGCTCCGCGCGTTCCAGGGCGACCGCCGAGGAGGCCGGGGAGGCCGGCGGCGCCGGGGAGAGCGGGCCGACGGTGTCCAGGCCGGTCAGCGGGTCGGTCGTGTCCAGGCCCGCCAGCTCCAGGATCCGGCGCGGTTGGCCGTTCCAGTTCGTCGCCGTCACTGTCAGCGACCGCTGTCGGCGGTGGTCGGCCAGCACGTCCAGGAACTGCAGGCCGGCCGTGTCCATGAAGTGCACGCCCCCCATGTCCAGGTCGACCCGCGTCACCGTGCCGGGCAGGTCGGCCAGAGTCTTGGCCAGTACGTCCGCGCAGCCGTGAACGAGCTCACCACGCGGGTTGAGCTCGGCTCGGTCCGCATCGACGCGGCCACGGATGACCAGGGTCTCCAGCCCTCCTGTGAGATGTGGTGATGCCGCTGAGGTCATGTCACCGCCTTGTCGGTCCTCATCGGTCGTGTTCGTCTCGCCGGACTGCACGACGTCACTCGCCCCCGTCGACGTCGGTGTGAGGTGCGCCTGCCCGCCGTACGGCGTACTACACACCTTTCGGGGGAATGAGCTTCTCCTGC
Source organism: Streptomyces sp. NPDC057424 (assembly GCF_042803315.1). NCBI lineage: Bacteria > Bacillati > Actinomycetota > Actinomycetes > Kitasatosporales > Streptomycetaceae > Streptomyces > Streptomyces sp. NPDC057424. The sequence goes on along the minus strand of NZ_JBHVCP010000026.1, from coordinate 47,042 downwards.
GCGGGTACGAGCGCTGTGGTCCAGAAGCGTGGGGAGAGGGGTTTGAACACTCGGCAGCGGATGTCGGCGACCGGCCCCCGCGAACCTGTGCCGGGCCTGGCGGTGTTCCCGCTGGCCGGGCGGCAGGGCGTCCGGGCGGCGGGTGAGGTCGGCCTGACGACACGTGCGATCTGGGAAGGCGTACTGGAGCAGGCGGTTCGCGAGGACGATGACGTGTACTACCTCGAGCTGTCCGACGTGACGTTCGTCGACGTCGCGGGCGCCGGTGCGCTCGCCGCCGCCGCCGGGCAGCTCCGGGACGGCCGGCGGTTCGTGGTGCGCCGGCCGCCGCCCGCCCTGCGGCGCACGCTGGACCTGCTGTGGCCCGGTCAGGCGGGTATCGAGGTGTCGGCGTCATGACCACTGCCGTGACCGAGTCCTTCGGGCCCCTCGACCCCTTCGCCCACCCCGCGCTCTTCTACCGGGACGAGCAGGAGTACCTCGCCGGCACCCTGCCCTTCGTGCACGACGCTCTGGACGCCGGCGAGCCGGTCGCCGTCGCCGTGCCCGGCAAGAACCTCGCCCTGATCAGGGACGCGCTGGGGGACGCCGCCGAGGCCGTGCGGCTGCTGGACATGCGCGAGGCCGGACGCAACCCCGGTCGGATCATCCCCGGCGTGCTGCGCGCCTTCGCCGACGCCCAGCCCGCGGGCCGCCGGGTGCGGATCATCGGCGAGCCCGTCTGGGCCGGCCGCTCGGACACCGAGTACCCCGCCTGCGCCCAGCACGAGGCCCTCATCAACGCCGCCTTCCAGGGCCGTACGGCGACGATCATGTGCCCGTACGACGTGGCGCAGCTGCCCGAGCACGTCGTCGCCGACGCGTACGCCACCCACCCCACCGTCATCCACCCCGGCTCCCGGGCGGAGCGGCACAGCGACGCCTACGCCCCCGGGGACGTGGTCGTCCGCTACAACGAGCCGCTGCCGCCCGTGCCGGAGGCTCTGACGTTCACCTTCGACTCCGACTCGCTCCCGCACGCCCGGCACGTGGCCGTCGGGGAGGGCGCGCGGCTCGGCCTCGTCGGCGTGAAGCTGGACGACCTGGCCCTCGCCACGGCCGAGCTCACCACCAACAGCGTGGTGCACGGCGGCGGTTCGGGCGTGCTGAGGGTGTGGGCCGAGCACGGGTACGTGGTGTGCGAGGTCCGCGACGAGGGGCACCTCACGGACCTCCTGGCCGGACGCCGGCCGGTGCCCCGCGACCAGCGCGGCGGGCGCGGGATCCTGCTGGTCAACCTCATCGCCGACCTGGTGCGGGTGCATCGCGGCGACAGCGGGACGACCGTGCGCTGCTGGTTCGTCCGCTGAGCGGAGCCTGACGCTCAGGTGCCCAGCGGGTCCAGCGCCAGCGGCGCGATCCTGCCCTCCAGCATCGCGCCGATCCCCTGCACGGCACACACGTCCGGGCGCTCTGCGATGTGCACCGGCATGCCGGTCGCCTGCCGCAGCATCTGGTCCAGGCCCGGCAGCAGGGCACTGCCGCCGACCATCATGATCCCCCGGTCGGCGAGGTCGGCGACCAGGTCGGGCGGGCAGGCCCGCAGCACCTTGCCGATGCCGTCGAGGATCGCGGTGAGGGGCGTCTGGATCGCGTCCCGTACGGCGGCGGTGTCGACCTGGACGGAGCGGGCCAGCCCGGTGGCGACGTCCCGGCCGTGGATCTCCGTGGAGGCCGGGCCCTGCGCGGTGAGGCCGTTGCCGGACAGGGCCAGCTGCAACGGCCGTACCGACTGGCTCGGCAGCATCAGCTCGTGCTCGTGACGCAGGTGCTGCACGATCGCGTGGTCGACGGCCTCGCCGCCCACCGGGATCCGCTCGGCGGTGACGATCGAGCCGAGGGACAGCACCGCCACCTGCGTGGCCGCCGCCCCGCACACCATGATCATCGTGGCCTCGGGCTGCTCCACGGGCAGCCCGCAGCCGACGGCCGCGGCGATGAGCGTATCGACGAGTTCCACGCGGCGCGCCCCCAGGCCCACGAGCGTCTCGATCGCGGCGCGCTGCGCCAGCGGGTCGGCGTCGTGCGGGGTGCAGGCCGCGGCGCGCAGGATCGGCTTGCGGCGCAGACTGCGGCGCATCTTGTCGCCGAGCAGGTGCCGCAGCATGCGCTGGGCCATCTCGATGTCGACGACGGTGCCGCCGGAGACCGGCCGGACCACCCGGATGTAGTGCGGGGTGCGGCCCGTCATCTTCTCGGCGAGCTCACCGACCGCGATCAGCGCGCCGGTGCGGGTGTTCACGGCGGCGGCGGACGGCTGGTCGACGACGAGCCCGGCGCCCTTGACGTAGACGCGTGTGCGGGCCGCCCCCAGGTCGACGGCGAAGTGGCAGCGGCGCAACTGCTCCAGACTGGCGGTCATGGCAGGTCCTCCCGAGAGCACAGACCGTGGGAGGCCGCCAGGTGGCGGGCCTCGCAGACGTGGGGCCGCCGGGTGGCGGGCCTCCATCGCATCGTGCGCGGGAGAAGGCCGGGCCGCCTTTCGTGGGGGGCCGGGCGGGGCGCCGCCGAACGGGGGGTTCGACGTTTTGTCACAGGGACTGCGCTGCCTCCAGCAGAGGCCCGAGGGACGTCACCGTGGTCTCGCAGCCGGCCTCGCGCAGCTGCCGGTCGGTGGTGGTGTTCCGGGCGAGGCCGACGAAACGCAGCCCGGCCCGCTGGGCGGCGGCGAGCTCGGCGACGGTGGAACCGATCACCAGGCCCGTCGCGGCGGACCCGTCGCAGGCGTCGAGGGCACGCAGCATGCAGTCCGGGTGCGGGGTGAGGAGAGCGAGGTCCTCGGTGCGGCCGTGGACACAGGCCAGGGGCAGCGCGCCGTAGGGCCGCAGATAGCGGGGTACGGCCTCGGCGCAGACGTCCGTGATCACACAGAGGCGGCGGCCGGAGGCGTGCAGGGTACGGATCAGGGGCGCGCAGTTGTGCGTCGCCGGCGCGTGCGGCACCGCCAGGAGTTCGAGCTCGTCGAGCCGCTTCCGCAGCAGCGGCCCGAGCGGGTCCTGCGCGAACGCCCGGAGCACGTCCAGCGGATGGGCGAAGGTCTCCCGCACCGCGCCGGGCAGGGTGTGCCGCGGGTCGCGGTGCTCGTCGACGAGGGCGAGCAGGTCGAGGACGGCCTCGCGCGCGGTGGTCGCCGAGAACAGGCGGGCCACCGGGCCGTCGAAGCCGAGCAGGACCGTCTCGGCCTCGGCGAGGAGCTGCGGCAGCGGGCGCTGCGCGGGCGCGGCCCGCTGCGGTCCGGGCAGGTCCGCGCCCTCCGGGCCGAGCTGCACCGACGCCGTCACCGACAGCCCGGGCACCGGCCAGCGGCGCAGCCCGGCGTTGACCGCGCGCTGGGCGGCGCCCGCCCGGCGCAGCGGATGCCGGCGGGTGATACGCGCCGCCTCCTCCCGCAGGTGACCGAGCAGCGGCTCGGACACCCGGCCGACGTCGGCACGCACGAAGGCGACGGGGTCCTCCACGTGCCAGGACAGCTCGACCGCGGCGGCGAAGGCTCCCTTGCCCGAACTCGGCAGGGAGACCCGGTGGCGGACCTGGTGTGTGGTGAGGTCGACCTCGTAGTACGTCACGAGCCGCGGCGGCCGGTCGCCGTGCGGCCGGGCGGGGTTGAGGAGGGTCAGCGGGCCGTCGGGCCGGGTGTGGACGACGGCTGTGCGGCCCGGGACCGGTATGCCGAGCCGGCGCAGGTCGCGCGTGATGAACGGGCCCTGCACCAGGTCACGGGCCTCGGGTTCCCGGGTGGGGGCCGGGGACAGCGGGCAGTACCAGGCGACGGGCGGGGTGTCCGAGGCGCCGTCCTGGTAGAGGGGCTGGAAGCGCTGGGGGCCCTGGGCGGCCGAACTGGCGGCGAACTGCTCGTAGACGTCCGGGGAGACGATCACCTGGATGCCGGCGGGCACGGGCGGTGGCTCGGGCGGCGGGGCGGGCCGGTCCCAGAAGGTGACGGTCAGCGGCGGCGGGTCCACGAGCCCGGTGAGGACGTCGGGCAGGCCGCGCAGGACGGCCACCAGCACGGGGAGGAGATAGGTGCCGGTTTCGGTGTGGACGTCGTAGCCTCCGCCGCGGACTCGTACGTCGAACTGGTGGGGGGCGAGCGCGCCGCGGGAGAGCATCTCGTGCACCGCGTACTCGAGGGTGATGCGGGCCTCGGGGTGACCGGTGAGGTCGTCGGCCTCGAAGAGGATCGTGGGGGCGGTGGCCCCCGGCCCGGACCGCAGTTCCGCCCTGAGGGTGCGCAGCCGGTCCCGGGTGGCCGCGGCGGCGGGGCCCGGAACACCGTCGAGAGGGTCGCCGTACCAGAGACCGAGGGCGCGCCAGGGGTCGCTGCCGTCGTCCGCGAGGAGCCGCTCGCAGTGCAGCACGTCGACGTACACGTCGGGTAGGTGCAGGGCGTACGAGTGGGAGAGGGCGACGAGGCCGCCGTCCGGCAGTACCTGCCGGACCTCCGCCGCCAGGGCGTCGAGGCGCTGGGCGGCCTCGCTCTCCGGCAGGGGTTCCTCCCACAGCCCGCGGGCCAGTTCGGAGTGGGGCACGCGCACGCCGTGCCGGAGGAGCAGCATGCACAGCAGCGCCTGGGCCTTTGGGGAGGGCGGTTCCACGGGCTCCGTGCCCGCGCTGATGCGCAGGGGACCGAGCAGGGTGAAGGAGCGCGGCGGTGGCCACTCGGCGGGCAGGCGGGCGGCGTAGGCGGCGGCTTCGGGCAGTTCGTGCCGGTCGATCAGATCGAGCAGTTCCCGGTGCTCGGCGGGCACCTGGGCGCCGGCGGCCAACTGCTTGAGCAGCCACCGGAACTCCGCGACGTCCGCCTCGGGGGCCTTGTCCCGGGACTCCTCGCCCAGGGCGATGCGGCTGAGCAGCACCGTGCCGTCGGGGCGCAGCAGCAGACCGGCCGGCCCGCGCTCCCCGCGCACCAGGCCGCGCGTGTGCAGGGCCTCCAGCCCTGCCAGGCCCTGGCACACCAGGCGGGCGAAGGCCGGGAAGGTGATGCCCGAGAGCACTTCGGAGACCGTCAGGCCGTCCACGAACTCCGTCACCAGGTAGGGCGCGTCGCCCTCCACCCCGAAGTCGAGCACCTTCACCACATGCGGATCGTCGATCCCGGCCAGCGCCCGCGCCTGGATCAGGAACCGTTCCTGCGGGGCGGGCTGCTCACGGTACCGGCGCACGATCACCTGCCGGTCGGTGCGGACGTCCACGGCCCGGAACACGCGCCCTTCCCAGTCGCGCCGCCCGGTCAGCCGGTACCGCCCCGCGAACAGCACCTCCCCGCCCAGCCGCCGCACGGTCTCCTCGCTGACCGTCGCGAACGCCGGGCCCGCCTCGCCCCGGCCGCTGTCCGTCTCGGCCCGGAACTCCCCGGCCGCGAGCCCCGCGCGCTCGTCGATCAGGCCCCCGACCCGTTCGAGGAACTCGCGTGTCCGGCCGCGGGCCGTGCGGGGGAGGGAGCGCAGCAGCAACTCCCGTACGCCGGGCCGGAACGCGTAGGAGCCGGGCGGGCCGGGGGCGGAGGTGAGCATGCCGCTGAGGATCACCTCGGCCAGGTGCTGGGGGCGTGGGTCGCGTTCCAGGGTGCGCTGGACGAGGCGCATCACCGGGACCGAGGGGACGGCCAGCGCGAGGTGCCCGGCGAGGCGGAAGGCCTCCGGGGAGGCGGTGGCGCGAAAGCGCAGGACCAGGTCCTCGGGGGCGGAGGTGGTGATGTCAGGGGTGGGCTCGGCGGGAGGCGCGGGAGCGGGCGGCAGCCAGGCCACCGCGCCGGGTGTCCGGGCGCCGCCCGGGTCGGCGAGCAGGGCCGCCCAGTGCGCGAACCAGGGGGCGCCCGGTTCCAGGACCGGCAGCGGGACGGCCCCCTCCGGGGGCGGTGACGCGTCGTACGGGGTGAACGCGAGGGCCGCCGTGGGGGACGCGGTGGCCGGCGACGTCAGCAGGCCGGGCTCGGCGGGCAACGCCGTGGTGGACCAGAGGTGTTCGGGGAGGGGCTGGACCACGGCGAGCGGCATGTGGTGGGCCCAGTGCCGCAGGGTGCGGTACCAGCGCTCGCCCGCCTCGCCAGGGCGCCACTGCGGTCCCATGCAGTCGCTGACGACGAGGGTGACCGTGCGGCCGTCGTCGAGGACGGGGACGTGGCGGGCCCGGCCGTCGGGTGTGGCCGGGTGCAGGGTGACCGTGCGGAAGATGCCCGACTGGGCGAGCGCCGTGTGCAGTTCGCTCACCAGGGGGTTCCAGACCGGCATGGTGGGGCCGGTGTCGTGCACGAGGTTCAGGCGCAGCCAGCGGTCGGGTGCCGGGCGCAGCACGGGGAACCACACGTCCGGGTGGGCGCCGAGCCGGGCGATCCGGTCGGCCGTCGCCCGCTCGTCCAACAGGCGCAGATGCGGGGAGGGCACCTTGCGCTGCAGCGGACGCAGGGCGCGCTGCAGCGCGAGGGGATGGGGCAGCATCGGCGGCGCGGGCGCGAGGAGGGGTGATCCGCCGCCGGGTTGGTGGTGCGGACGGTCCGGGGACCGTGGGGTGGGGAGACGGAGGGGGACTCGGTCGGGGGCGGCCCGGTCAGGAGGCTCGGCGGTGGGCGGCGGTACGGGGGCGGCGGGGGCCGGCTCCTCGGGGCCGGGAGCCTCCGCGCCGGTGGCGGGAGCTTCGGGAACGATCGGCCGGCCGCTCTTGGGCTCCCCGGTCGGCGGCTCCAACTGACCTGCCATCCACAGCAGTTCGGCGATCTCCCGCGGTGTCGGCGCAGCGCCGGCCGCCGACAGTGCCGCCGCCAGCCGGCCGACCGGGGACGGCCCGGGTCCCTCAGAAGCCATCGCCGTCGGCCGTCGCACTGAGGTACGGCATCAGCTGCTCGGCGAGGTCGTCGCGGGACTCGGCGTCCAGGCCCGCCACTCCCGTGAGGTAGAGGGCGTTCAGCAGCTGGTCGGTGGCCAGTTCGCCGCCGGAGGCCCGCTCCAGGAAGCGGTTGATCAGGCGGTCCGCGTCGCCGCTCGGTGTGTCGAGGTGGGCCCGGACGATGTGGGTGAGCTGGTCCCGGCCGGGGCGGCGCAGCTTCAGCCGGACGCAGCGGCGCAGGAAGGCCGGCGGGAACTCACGCTCCCCGTTGCTGGTCAGCACGACGAACGGAAAGGCGCGGCAGCGGACCCGGCCGCGCCGCACGGTGACCGGGGTGTCCGTCCCGTCGGCGAGGACCTCGGTCGCGCCGTCGCCGGAGTGCCGGGCGGCACGGACCAGTTCCGGGATCTCGTACTGCCCCTCCTCCAGGACGTTCAGCAGGTCGTTCGGCAGGTCGAGGTCGCTCTTGTCGATCTCGTCGACGAGCAGCGCGCGGGGCCGGCCGTAGGGCAGCAGGGCTGTGCCGAGCGGGCCGAGACGCAGGTGGTCCTCGACCCCGCCCCGTTCGTCCCGTCCCTCCCGGGCCGCGTACAGCCGGGACAGCGGGTCGTACTGGTAGAGGCCGTCGGCCAGCGAACTGCGGCTGGTGATGTTCCAGCGCAGCACCGGGCCGAGCCGCAGCTCGCGCGCCACCGCGTAGGCGAGGGACGACTTCCCGGTGCCGGGCGGTCCGGTGACGAGCAGGGGGCGGCGCAGGCAGAGCGCGGCGTTGACGAGCCGGACGCTCTCCTCGGTGGCGACGTACGACTTCGCCCGGTGCACACGGTCGGGGGAGACGGCCGTCACGTCGTCGCCGTCGTGCGGCGGAGGCAGGGCGGGCCCGCCGTCGAAGGCACGCCAGGGCGGCGGGGCGGGCAGGTCGTCGATGCCGTCGTGCGGCTCGTTGCGGCCGGTGTAGACGGACCAGTGCGGCATGGGGAGTGGTCTCCGCTCTCCGTTTTCGTGCGGGTGTTTCTCAGGCGCGTCGGGTGCGGGCGGTCAGGCCACCGGCGACCTCGCGTGCGCGGCGGCGGCGACGGCGTGCGGGTCGGTGAAGACCCGCGGGTCGTCCCAGAGCAGCTGGATGCCGCGGGCCCAGTGGTCCTCCTCCGCGAGCGCCTCCTCGCGCAGGGCGAGGACGTGGCGCGGGAGTTCGGCGGGCGGTACGGCCATGACGTGGGTGTCGAGCGCGTCGAGGAAGGCCTTGCCGGTGCAGCCGTCCGCTCCGGCGCACTCCTCCTGCCCGGAGCCGCAGCCGCCCCGCGACCACACGATCAGCGGGGCCGGCGCGGCGAGCGAGGTGTCGAAGTGCCGCCGGGTGCGGGCGGTGGCCGGGGCGGTGCCGAACCCGGCGAGGCAGGCGTCGTGCTGCCGCAGCCGCAACCGCAGCCGCCCGGGCTCCTCCGGCCCGCCGCACTCCACCCGGTGCATCCGCGCGCCCGGCCAGGAGTCGAGGCGCTTCCACGCCCGGGTCAGCACGTGCCGGGTGCTGGCCTTGCGGCGGGCGTGGTCGGTGACGACCAGCGGGTAGACGCAGCCGAGCGGCGTGTCGTCGTCCGGGGCGCTGTCCCAGCGGTCGACCGGCCAGTCCAGCCAGTCCCGGGGCAGCGCGAACGCGACCAGCTCGTCCGCGCCGGGCGTCAGATACCGGAACGCCGCCTCGATCCCCTCCTGCACGTACGCGTGCAGCCGGTGCCGCTCGACGGTGCCGGAGTCCACCGGGTGCCGGCGCCCCTCGCTGTACGCGGACACCTCGACGCGGACCAGGCCGTCGCCCGCTCCGCTGTGCCCGAGCTCGACGAGAATCGGCGACCAGTCGGGCGCCGACGGCTCCACGGCCGGGGAGTGCAGCAGGTCCTGAAGCCGGTCGGCGAACCGGGCGACGGTCCGCGCGGCGCCCGGGCCGTCGAGTTCGCACAGCACGAACAGGGCCGCCGACCACAGCGAGTCGAACCCCTCCTCGGGCGCCGGGGGATCGAACCGGTCGGCCGCCGCCGTGTACAGCCGCACCGGGTCGCAGTCGACGCCCGCGCGGGCCGCCTTCTCGACCAGGGCGCGCAGCCGGGCCCGGTCGGCGCTGGTGTGGTCGGAGGTGGGGACCAGGCTCTGCAGGTCCGGCCAGTAGCGGGCCATGATCTGGGTGGGCATCATCCGGCCGGTGCGCACCTCCCCGCTGCCGGCGTCGGCCGTGACCATGCCGACGACCTCGCCGGTGTCGGCCAGGGTGACGGCGGCCCCGCTGAAGCCCGGGGCCAGGGGCTGGCCGCCCTGGTGCCAGGACTCCAGCTGGAGCCACTCCCGTCTGATCAACTGCGGTGCCGTGACGCGGCATTCGGCGAGAGTGCCCTCGTCGAAGCCGTCCGGGAAGCCGTAGACGACGAGCTTGCGGGCCGTCGGGCCGTGCGCCGCGTCGACCGGGGCCAGCGCGGCCGGGGCGATCGGCATCTCCCGGTCCAGCTCCAGCACGGCCAGGTCGCCGGGGTCGGTGACGCCGCCGCTCCAGCCGCCGTGCGCGACGACCCGGGCCGGCACGGCCGGGGTGCCGGGCCGCTCCGTGAAGGTCACGGCCAGGTCCTCGCCGTCGCCGACGACATGAGCGCACGTCAGCACCGTGCTCGGGGTGAGAAGGAAACCCGCTCCGGCCACCCGGCCCCGTAACTCGATCCGGGCGTGCCACTCGGCGCTGTGCAGAGCGCCCGCCGGTGTGCTGTCCACGGCGCTGTTCATGAGGCGCCGCCGGCCTCCGGGGCGGACGGGGCCTCCGGCGCGGACGGGGACCAGGTCAGCTTGACCACCAGATGGCCCTCGGCGGTGCCCTTGGCGATGAACGCGCCCGTCTCGGCGGCCAGTTTCACCCCGAACTCGATCTCCACTCCGTCGGGCCTCAGCGAGCCGTCCCGGAAGACGCGCAGCGCGGACTCGGCCGCCGCCCGCACGCCGTCCAGGGCGCCCTCGAAGGTGCGGGCCGCCTGGACCGTGCCGTCGCCGCGGGAGACCAGGCGGGAGCCGGACCGCTCCTCCACGGCCTCGACCGCGACCACGGCACCGTCCCCGGTTCTGAACTCGACCAACCCGTCCACGGCACCCCCGTCGTTCGTTGCGTTAAGCATTCCCATTGTGACGGAAGGTACTTGATGGCGCATCGGGCATTCACCCCGGTCACGGTCCGACGGTCCCCCGGATCACCCCCAGCTCCACCAGGTCCTGCGGCCGGATGCGGAGCTGGTCCGCCGTCGCTTCCACCTCGCGCGGGGGCCGTTTGAGGATGGCCGCCGCGAGTTCCGGCGCGATCACGGAGAAGTAGCTGTCGGGGGTGGCCCAGGTGTTGCCGGGTGCGGCCAGGGCCAGCGCGCCGCCGGAGCCGCCCTCGCCGATCACCAGCGTGGTCACCGGAGTGCGGGCCCCTGCGACCGCGCCGAACAGGTCGGCGATCGCCGCGCCCGCGCCCTGCCGTTCGGCCTCCGCGTCGTTGGCCGCGCCCGGGGTGTCCACGAGGGTCAGCACCGGAATGCCGAGCCGGCCCGCGAGGCGGACCAGCCGGGCGGCGGTGCGGTATCCGGCGGGGCGGGTCGCGGTCCCGGTCTGCGCGGCGTACGCGACCGTACGGCCCTCGTGCGTGCCGAAGCCGCACAACATGCCGTCCGGGTCGGTGCCGCCGCAGCGGTCGCCGCTGATCGCGACCCGGTCGGTGAAGTAGGCGTCCAAGTAGGCGTCCGCGCGCGGCCGTTGCGGGGAACGGGCGCGACGGACGGCGTCCCAGCCCGTGGCGGGCAGGACCGCGGACCCGCCCAGCGCTTCGGGCGGCGGGGCGGGTGTGGTGGACGGGCACGTCAGCAGCCGCAGCCACCGCCCGAGCGTCTCGCCCAGCTCCTCCGGCCGCACGACCGCGTCCGCCGCCCCCACCGCGACCTGCGCCTCCGCCGTGTACGCCGCCGGGTCCGCGTCCGCCGGCCGCACCCGGGAGCCGGCGAAGCCGACCTGGGCGCCGGGCAGCGCGAGCACCACGTCGGCGCCCGCGCCCAGGGTGGCCCAGCCGCCCCCGGTCGTCGGGTCGCGCAGGACCGCGACCTGCGCGAGACCGTCCTCCCGGGTGAGCGCCGACTGGCGTGCCACCCGCTGGAGTTGGGTCAGCGCGAGCATGCCCTCCTGCATCCGGCTGCCGCCCGTCGCCACCAGCGGCACGACCGGGAAGCGGCGTTCGCGGGCGTACGCGTACGCCGCCTCCAGCCGGTCGCCGGTGCGCTCGCCCAAGGAGCCGCCGAGGAAGCCGAACTCGAACGCGATCAGCACGGCCCGGATGCCGCCGACGCGGGCGGTGCCGCAGACCACGGACTCCTGCTCACCGGTGCGTTCGGCGGCCCGGGCGCGGGAGGCGTCGTAGCCCGGCCAGGCGAGCGGGCCGTCGGGCCGCGACTGCCGTGTGGGGGCGGGCAGTTCGGCGAAGGTGCCGTCGTCGGCGAGCGCGGTGACGACCGCGCGGGCGGAGAGCCGCTCAGCCATGGGCCAGCGCCCGCTTCATGATCTTCCCCATGTCGTTGCGGGGCAGTGCGTCGAGGTGGTGGAGGACCCGGGGCCGCTTGTGCGGGGCGAGCCGCCGCGCCACGTGGTCGGCCAACTCCTCCAGCCCGGGCGGCGACTGGGGATCCGCCGGCACGATCCACGCCACGATCCGCTCACCGAGGTCGGCGTCCGGCTCCCCGGTGACCGCCGCCTCCCGCACCCCGGGGTGTTCGAGGAGCGCGTTCTCGATCTCACCGGCCCCGATCTTGTAACCGCCGCTCTTGATCAGGTCGGTGGCCTTGCGGCCGACGATCCGGACGTAGCCGTCGGGGTCGCGCACCGCCATGTCGCCGGTGCGGAACCAGCCGTCGGCGGTGAAGGCGGCGGCGGTGGCGTCGGGGCGGTTGAGGTACTCGGTGAACAGGTTCGGTCCGCGCACCTGGATCTCGCCCACCGTCTCCCCGTCGTACGCGGTGATCTCCGAGCCGTCCTCCTCGACCAGCCGCAGCTCCACGCCCGGCAGCGGCACGCCGACCGTCCCCGGGCGGGCCTCGCCGTCGGCACGGACGCTGGTGTTCATCAGCGTCTCCGTCATGCCGTACCGCTCGATCACCCGCCGCCCGGTCGCGGTCGCGATCCGCCCGTGGTCGTGCACGGGCAGCGCGGCCGAACCGGAGACCAGCAGCCGCGCCCCGGTCAGCGCCTTCACCAGCTCCGGGTCGCTCGTCACCGCCTCCGCGATCCGGTGGTACATCGTCGGCACGCCGAACAGCATGGTCGCGCCGCCGCTCAGCTCGCGGGCGACGCCCTGGGTGCTGAAGCGGCCCAGGTGCCGCACCGACCCGCCGCGCCGCAGCGGGCCGAGGGTGCCCAGGACCAGGCCGTGCACATGGAACAGCGGCAGTCCGTGGACGAGGACGTCGCCGCCGGTCCACTGCCAGGCGTCGGCCAGCGCGTCCAGGGTGCTCGCGACGGCCCGGCGGGGGATCACGGCGCCCTTGGGCGGGCCGGTGGTGCCGGAGGTGTAGACGATCAGGGCCGGATCCTCTTCCGCGGCGCGGTCCTCGGGGGCCGGGCCGGTGGCGTGCACGTCGACATCCACGCGGGTGAGGTCCCTCAGGGGCGCGGGGAGTTGGTCGTCGGAGGCGGCGAGCACGAGCTCGGGGGCGCTGTCGGACAGGATGTGCCCGAGCTCCTTCTCACCGGACTTCGGGTTGAGCGGTACGGCGGGTACGCCGGCCAGCAGCGCGGCGACGACCGCCACGGCCGTCTCCATCGTGGGCGTCGCCCAGACGGCGACCCGCGTGGCCTCGCCGATGCGGCCCGTCAGCGCTCCGGCCGCGGCGGCGAGCTGCGCGTAGGTCAGGGAGCGCTCGCCGAACCGGAGGGCCGGATGGTCGGCCGGGGCTTCGGTCAGCGCCGGGAAGAGAGGGGGCACGCGTCACATCTCCTTGACTGTTGCCTGCGGTTGTCCGTGGGCGGCGGCCCGGCCGGGTCGTCCCCAGCCGGGGACGGCCCTCACCAGCCATGCCGCCGCCGGTACGACCGCCACCACAATTCCTCCGTACACCGTCAGCTGCCGGAAGAAACGCTCGCGGTCCACGTCCGGGCGACGGCCATCATTCCGATCGCGCCGATCTCACCCCGCTCCAGGCGTGAACACCGCGCCCCACCGCCGTCCTCGACGTGTCCCTGGCTCGTCCAGGGCCGGTGCGCGGTGCTGCTCCACGCTTCCCTGCATGATCGCCAAGCTGCGGTGTGTGGTGTTGGACTGTGCCGATGTCGTCGAGCTGGCGACACTGCTCGATGAGGGCGACGAAAGGCGGAGTTGGCGCGTCTTCGCGGACCCGGCAGGGCACCCGTTCTGTCTCGTCCGGCACTGACGGCGGCTCCGGCCGCCCGGCCGCGCAGTACCGGTGTCCGGTGTCCGGGTCCACGCGCTCGGGCCGCTTCACCAAAGATGAAGGTCAAACCCGGTGTCGCGGTTCCGGACGGGATTGTTAGCCTGCGACGGACATCGAGTCGATCGTCCGTACGAGGAGGGAGTCGCCGTGGCCGGCACCCCGCGCATCGCCGTCGTCACCTACGACCCCCGCGGCGAGGAGCACAAGGACCGGGACCTGCCGGTGCTCGTGGCGGCGCTGCGGGAGGCCGGGGCCGATGCCGTCGCCGTCCACTGGGACGACCCCTCGGCGGACTGGGCCGCTTTCGATCTCGCGCTCATCCGCTCCACCTGGGACTACAGCTGGCGCGCCGAGGAGTTCACGGCGTGGGCCGAGCGGTGCGGGAAGGCGACGCGGCTGGCCAACCCGGTCGATGTCGTGCGGTGGAACGCCGACAAGCGCTACCTCGGGCAGCTCGCGGAGGCCGGAGTGCCCGCCGTGCCCACCCGGTACTTCCCGCCCGGCGATCCCGTCGACCTGCCCGCCGACCGCGAGTACGTCGTGAAGCCCGCCTCCGGGGCCGGTGCCCGGTACGCCGCCCGCTACCCGGCCGGGGAGCGGGACGCCGCCGTACGGCAGGCCGGGCGCATGCACGCCGAGGGGTTCACCGTCATGGTGCAGCCCTACCTGAGCAGCATCGACACGTTCGGGGAACGGGCGCTGCAGTTCTTCGGCGGACGTCTGCTGCACGCCAGTGTCAAAGGCGCCGTCCTCGCGCCGGGCACACCGTACGACGCCGACAAGGTCGCCCACCCCGCTCTGCGCCCCTGGGAGCCGACCGCCGCCGAACTGGCCGTCGCAGAGCGGGCCCTGGCCGCCGTGCCCGGGGACGGGGAGCTGCTGTACGCGCGGGTGGACCTGGTCACCGGACCGGACGGCGAGCCGTGCGTGATGGAGCTGGAGCTGATCGAGCCGAACCTGTTCCTCGCTCTGCACCCGGACTCCGTGCCGCAGGTCGTGCGGGCGGTGCTGGCCGCCGCCGGCTGATCACCACGCGTGGGGCATACGTCCCCCGGTGAGGCTTTTGGTGTACTGGTAGGGCCATGCCCCCTCCCGAGCCGGCCCCGGAGCCCGCGCGACGGTCCTGGGCACCGCTGCTGGCGGTGTGCGCCGGGTACTTCATGGTGATCCTGGACGTGACGGTCATCAACGTCGCCGTGCCGGTGATCGGGCGGGAGCTGTCGGCCTCGCTCACCGGGATCCAGTGGATCACCGACGGGTACACGCTGGTCTTCGCCGGGTTCCTGCTGACCGGCGGGGCGCTGGGGGACAGGCTGGGCAACCGGCGGGTCTTCTGCTGGGGCGTGGCGGTGTTCACCGTGTCCTCGGCGGCCTGCGCGCTCGCGCCCAGCACACCCTTCCTGGTGGTGGCCCGGCTGGTGGAGGGGCTGGGCGCGGCGCTGATCGTGCCCGGTTCGCTGGCCCTGCTCCAGCAGGCCTACCCGGAGCCGGACGTACGGTCGCGGGCCTTCGGGCTGTGGGGCTCGATGGCGGGCATCGCGGCCTCCGCCGGGCCCCTGCTGGGCGGGCTGCTCGTCTCCACGGTGGGCTGGCGCTGGGTGTTCCTCATCAACCTGCCCGTCGGCGTGGCCTGCCTGGTGCTGACGCTGCGGCACGTGGCCCGCTCGCCCCGGCGCCCCGACCGGGCCCTGGACCGGCCGGCACAGGTCGCGGTCGTCGCGGCGGTGGCCCTGCTGACCGCGGCACTCAACGAGGCCGGGCGGCGCGGCTGGTCCGACCCGGCCGTGCTCACCGGTCTGGGCCTGGCCGTGCTGGCTGCCGCGGCCTTCGCACTGCGCGAGCGACTGGCCCGGTCCCCGGTCCTCCCGCTCGGCCTGCTGCGCTCACGCGCGATGGGCGGCGGAGCCGTCATCGGCCTGCTGTTCAACTTCGGCTTCTACGGCATGGTGTTCACCGCCAGCCTGGAGTTCCAGCACCAGCGCGGCTACAGCGCCCTCGGCACCGGTCTCGCGCTCTTCCCGGCGGTGGCGATGACCATGTTCGCCTCGGTCCTGTCCGGGCGGCTGACCCGCCGCACCGGCGACCGCCCGCTGGTCGTCTCGGGCATGCTCCTGGCCGCTCTGGGGCTGGCCGGCTGGGCCGCGGCGGGCGCCGAGCCCGCCTACGCGCTGCTGGTGGTCCCGATGATGGCCGCGGGCTTCGGCACGTCCTTCGCCCTCACCGGCTCGACCGCCACGGTGATGGGCGCCGCGCCCCCGGCGTACTCGGGGGCCGCCTCCGCCCTGTTCAACACCACCCGGCAGGTCGGCAGCGCCACCGGCGTCGCGCTCGGCGGCAGCCTGCTGGCCTCGGCCGCGACCTACGGCACCGGGATCCGGACGAGCATGGGCATCGGCGCGCTCGCCTATCTGACCGCGGCGGTCCTCGCGTGGTGGTGCGTGCCCGCGAAGGCCGGACACCCCATCAGAAGCCCTCAAGGAGGCACGGATCCGGACGGGAGTTCTCAGCCCTGACGGCCGGTGACGGACACCCGCTGCAGCAGGCCCCAGGTGAACTCCGCGACGGCCTGCCGCCGCACCCCCTGCGCGTCCGGCGCGGTGAACGCCAGCCCCCACCTGGTCGGTGCCGTGCCCTCCAGCGGGCGCGCCGGGGCGAAGGCGCGGGCCGCCTCGTCGACGGTGCAGGACCAGGGGGTGAGGTCGTCCAGCGTGCGCAGGGCGGGGCCCTTCGAGCCCGGGGCGCGGACCAGCCACTCGTTCCACACCGCGCGGTTCGGGGCGATCAGCACCTCGAAGCGCAAGGAGGGCCAGAGCGGCACGGGCCACAGCCAGGCCTCGCAGTCGAGATCGCCGATCCGGCGCCCAGTGCGGGACTCGGGGTCGCCCAGCACCTGGCGATACCGCGACAGGGGCGCGCGGGAACGCGGGGAGCGGACCATCGCCTGCCAGCGCTTGTTGGCCTCCCTCATGTCCGCGATCGACACGCCCAGCTCATGGCGGGCGTCCTCCACCAGTTCGGGGTTGTGGTCGGCCATGCGGCGCAGCAGCACCAGCTGGAAGTCGAGCGGGGTGAAGGGGTTAGCGGGGTGCTTTCCGGAGGGCATGGGACCCATCGTCGCCCACCGGGTTCCTGCCGGGGCGGCGGCCGTCGGGCAGGAACAGGACGGAGTTGACGTAGCGCGGGCCCCTGCGGAGCGGGGCGGGCAGGACGCGGCGGAGCAGGCCGTGGGAGACGACATAGGAGGCGTCCGCCTGGTGGTCCTCCAGGGGGAACCCGGCGAGCGGCACCCAGGTGTCGCCGGGCAGCACCCAGCCGTCGTAGCCCAGCAGGGACAGATACGTCACCACCGGCGCGATCGGCTGGATGCGGGACTCCAGCTCCACGAACAGGGCCGGCCGGTCCCGGGCCAGCAGGCCCGTGGCGCCGCGCAGCACCGCCGGCTCGTTGCCGTCCACGTCGATCTTGATGAAGCCGACGTCGCGCAGGCCCAGCTCGTCCAGCGTGACGCAGGGGACATCCAGCGCGCGGCCGTGGATGTCACGCTGGACCAGTGAGGACACGCCCCGGTCGCCCGAGTCGTCCGACGGCAGCCACAGGCGGGCGATGCCCGGCCGGTCCGAGGCGGCCGCCCGGATCACCCGGACGTTCGGCGGGGTGGCGGCGGCCAGCAGCCGGGCCAGGTGGGGCACCGGCTCGACCGTCACCACCTGCTCGGCGAGGCCGGACAGGCGGTGTGTCCAGGGCCCGTACCAGCCGCCGACGTCCACCGCCGTACCGCAGCCCGGCGGGCACAGCTCGGCGAGCCGGGCCAGCTCCGGTTCGAACCGGGGGTAGAGCGCCCGGGCCGTCGCGGCGACCAGGCGGGTGGGCAGCAGAGGGGCGACACGGGCTGCCAGGCTGGTCACGGTGCAATCCTCTTGAGGAGTGCCTCGTGCTCGTCGTCCGGCACCTGCTCGCCCGAGGACGGCAGCAGCTGCGGAATGCCGTCGGTGATCGGGTACCGGCGGTGCAGGCGCGGGTTGTACAGCGCCTCCTCCTGCCCGGCCTCCTCGGCCAGCAGATGCAGCGGGCCCTTGTCGAGCGGGCACGCCAGGATCTTCAACAGCGGGTCGTCGGACTTCATGGGGATGCCAGCTCCTCGGCGGGTGGGGAGGGTTGGGGAGTGGTGTCGTGCTTCGGCATGGTCAGCAGCACGGCCACCGCCAGGGCCGTGCCCGCCACCCGCAGCGCGAGCCGCAGCGGCTCCTCCGGCAGCGCCTCGCCGAACGACAGTGTGCCGAGCACCGCCGTGAACAGGCTCGTCACGGTCGTGCACACCGGCACGATCAAGGAGGCCCGGCAGCGCTGCAGCGCCGCCTGCGACATCACCAGGCCGAACACACCGGTGAACAGCAGCAGATACGGATAGGGGGAGCTCAGCAGGTCCAGTACCGCCCCGCCGATGCCGTGGGTCGTCAGATGGCTGGAGACGCCCTTGATGGCCAGCGAGCTGACGCCGTACAGCAGGCCCACGGCCACGCCGTACTCGACTCCGGTCGTGGGACGCCGGTGCCGGTTGCGGGCGCGCCGCTCGGCCGAGCCGTACAGCCACACCCCGGCGGCCAGCGACGGCACGCACACCAGCAGGATCAGCTGGTAGGGCGCGTCCTGGCTGACGGTGTCCGAGCCCTCCCGCAGCGACAGCACCACCATCAGCAGCGCCAGCAGGATCGCGCCCAGCGCGTACCGTTCCCGGCCGGACGTCTCCTCCCCGAGCAGCCGCGCCGACAGCAGCACCAGCAGCACCAGGCCGGAGACGAAG
The DNA here is from genome assembly GCF_042803315.1 of Streptomyces sp. NPDC057424. Classification (NCBI taxonomy): domain Bacteria; kingdom Bacillati; phylum Actinomycetota; class Actinomycetes; order Kitasatosporales; family Streptomycetaceae; genus Streptomyces; species Streptomyces sp. NPDC057424. The sequence goes on along the minus strand of NZ_JBHVCP010000026.1, from coordinate 28,937 downwards.
ATGCCCTGGGCGGCGGCGATCGGCAGGGTGCGGTAGACGACGAGCTGCGCGGCGAAACCGGCGGCCAGGGCGAGGGACCCACCGATCCACAGCGGGCTGCCGAGGACGAGGCGCAGCAGCCGGGCCGGCTGCCGGATCGTCACCTCGGGCAGGGCGGTGAGCGCCCGCTTCTCCAGCACGAAGCCCAGGCTGTACAGGGTGTTCGCGAGCAGGGCCGCGGCCACTCCCCACCACATGGGCTACGTCCTCCGGGCGTGCAGCAGCAGGATCGACGCGAGCTGCGGCCGGGCGCAGGCCAGCCGGTCCAGCGGGCGCAGCGGGCGCGGTACGCCGTGGAAGGGAGCCCCTTCGAGCCGTTCGACGGTGAACCCGGACGCGGCGACGAACTCCCTGAGCGCGCGGGCGGTGTAGAGCCGCAGATGCCCCACGACCTCCTTGCCCGGGCGGCCGTGGATGCCGCGCAGGCTGACCTCCGAGAAGACGGGCTGCACACCGGCCAGCAGCAGGCCACGGTTGTACCAGGCGGCGAGGTTCGGGGTGGACAGCATCAGATGCCCGCCGGGGCGCAGGATCCGGCGGATCTCGTCCAGCGCCGCGTCCGGGTCGACGAGGTGCTCGACGACCTCGCTGAACAGCACGGCGTCGGCCGAGCCGGACGCGAACGGCAGTCCGCCGCCGGTGAGTTCGCCGCGCACCGCGTACGGGATGCGGGTGCGGGCGCGGCGCAGGGCGTCCTGGGACCAGTCGACGCCGATGACGCGGTGGCCGGGCAGGAGCGGGGCGGCGGTGGCGGCGGCCGTGCCGTCCCCGCAGCCGATGTCGAGAACGGTCCGGGGGGTGCGGGCCGCCGGGCCGAGGACCCGGGCCAGCATGCGGGCCTGGCGGAGGCTGCGCGGGGTGCCGGAGGCGACCGGCACGGCGGGGTTCTCGTAGAAGTCGCGCAGGTCCCGGGGTGGGGGTTCGGTGGTGGTCGGTGTCCTCACGCCGTCACCTCCGTGGTGTGCAGATAGTGCTCGAAGAGGTCGCGGAGATGGGCGCCGTCGCCGTGGCTGAGCAGGGACTTCGACCAGCGCAGGGCCAGATGGAGACGGCCGGCCGTGGAGGCGGTGGTCACGGTCAGGCCGCGCGGCATCCGGGCCGGGGCGGAGAACCAGACCGCGTGCGCGCGGCCCGCCTCCTCGCCGAAGTCCAGCGGGTAGGGGATACGGCCGATGTTGCTGAGCAGGGTCGTCGACGTCCAGGGCGCGGCGGCCCGGCGCAGGGTGCGGGTGAGGGCGGCGCGGGCGGTGACGGGCGCCCAGGGGGAGGTCAGGAGGGCGGCGCCGTGGCCGAGTTGGGGGCGGGGGAGGGACTTCAGGGCGCGGGTCCGCTCCGCGGTGCGGCGCAGCAGGGCCGGCATGTCGGAGACGTCCAGTTCCCGCGGCGCGTATGGGACTTCCACCAGCCGGGTGCCGTTGCCGATGGGCATCGTGGTGTCGCGGGGACGGTCGTCGACGGGCATCGTGATGCGCAGGGGGCGGGGGCGGGCACCGTGTTCCCTGTTCCAGTGGGCGATGGTCAGGGCCGTGGTGACCATGAGCTGGTCGTTGACGGTGTACGGGGAGCCCTTGGGGCGGTGCGGGAGGGGAAGCTCGGTGACGAGCAGGCCGTTGCCGGGGGAGGGCTCGGGTGTGCCGTGCGCCACCCGCGCGGGAGGTGACCAGCCGGCCGGGGTGTCCGGGGCTTCCCGCCGGGCTTCGGCGGGGCGGTTAGGGGGTGCTGCCGGGGAGTTGTCCCGGCCTCCGTACAGCTCGGCGGCCGTGGCCAGGACGCGGAGGCAGGCCGGGCCGTCGAGGGCGGTGTGGTTGATGGTGAGCAGGAGGACCGAGTCCACCACGTCCAGTCGTACCGGCGGGGACATCGACAACGGCGGGGCGTCCGTGAGGGCCCGGGTCCTGGCGTCCTGCAGGGCCCGTGGGCCCGGCGGGGCGAAGGTCACCACCTCCACATCGGGCTCCGGCGTCAGCTCCCACTCGTACCGCCGCCGATACCACGGCCCCCGTGCCTCCCGCATCAGGATCCGCGGGTGCCGGTGCAGTGCCTCCAGGAACGCCTTGCGCAGACGCGCCTGGTCGAGGGGGCCGGGGAGGTGGACCTCGATGTGGACGGTCTCCGGTTCCTCCTCCTGGAGGCAGTGCCGGGAGACCTCGTCCACCACCGGGAACGGGACGCGTACCGATGCCGTCATGCGGGCTTGCCCTCCCCGCCGTCCGTCCTGGGCAGCTGCTGCGTCGGCGCCTGCGCAGACGGCCCCTCGCGCAGGCTCACCAGCCCCGCGAACAGGCCGATCAGCGCCAGCAGTTGCGCCAGGTGCCCGAACGCGCCCCCGCCCGCGCCCACCGGCTCCCCGGCCCCGAACGCCGCGGCGATCCCCGCTCCGGCCAGTGCGGCGAAGGCGATCGGCACCAGCAGGGCGTGCCGCCGCGCGGCGAGCAGCGCCAGCGCCGGGACCAGCAGCGCGAACCAGCCCGCGATCACCACCCCGACCAGCGTCAGCGCCACCGTACCGAGCCACAGGCCGGGCAGCGGCGGGGCCGGCTGGGGTGCGTCGGGGTTGGGGGCGCGGCGGCGCCACAGCGCCAGGCCCAGCAGGACCGCGATGCCGACGCCGCTGCCGATCAGGGCCGCGTCGTACGTGGTGGCCGGCTCGTAGGACAGCTTGACGCTGCCGCCCGCCCCGGCCGGGACCCGCCAGCCCTGCTGCCAGCCGTCCAGCCGCACCGGGGCCAGCTCCTTGCCGTTCAGTGTGGCCCGCCAGCCGTCGTTGAAGTTCTCGTACGTCGTGAGGTACGAGGCCGCGCCCGAGCCGACCGTCACCTCGCGCCGGTCGCCCAGCCAGTCCCGCACCCGCAGGTCACGTCCGGCCGCCGCGGCCTCGGGGAGCGTGCCGCGCGTCAGGGTCACGTCCGTCAGCGCGAGCGGGCCGGCGTCTCCGCCCTCCAGCCGGTGGTCGCCTGACGCGAGCCGCACCTCGGCGTCGCCCCGGCCGTCCTGGCAGAGCGTCACCTCGACGCCCCGGCGTTCCACCAGGTCCCGCACGGTACCCTTCGCGCTGGTCTCGTACAGCTCGCCGTCCAGCGCCACCACCGGACCCTTGCCGCAGGGCAGGGAGAACGTCCGGGTGGGGTCCGGCTGCGGGGTGCGGAACTGGTCGAGGGCCGGGAGGTAGGCCTCCGTCAGACCCACCGGGAGGCGCAGGTCCTCGTCGGCGACCGGGTTGTGCAGGGTCAGCGGGGCGGTCTCGGTGATCGTGATGTCGAGCCGGTCCGTGGTGATCGGAGGGAATCGGACCCAGCCGTTCTCGTCGACTCCGGCGATGGCCGCGCCGTCCGGGGAGCTGATGTGCACCTCGGAGGCCCGGGCGGACAGGCCGCCCGCGGGGGCCAGGACCAGTTCGCCGACCGGCTGCTTGCCCTCCCAGCGCAGGTGGAGCGTGGGCCGGTCGCCCGCGATCCACGCCGTCGTCAGGTCACCGTCGGTGAGGTTGCGGGCCCCGAGGCCCGCGCCGAGGCGCGCCGTGGAGTCGGCGGTGGCGACGATCCGGGCCTGCTGCTCGGGCGCGACCTCGTAGAGCAGCTCGTCCAGCTCCTCGCCCGGCACGGGCACCGCGCTCGCCCTCACCTCGTACGTCCCGGCGGCCGGGGTCGCGAAGCGGCGGTGCAGGCCCGCCTCGGTGCCGGTCGCGGAGAGCCCCGTCGGGTCGGAGGCGCGGTGCAGGGAGACGACGGTGGCGGCCGACGTGGCGTCCTCGGCGTCCGCCGGGAGCCGCAGCAGCCGTGTCACCTGCACGTCCGGCAGGCCGATCTCGGAGAAGCCCGCGCCCGTCAGACCGGCCCGGCGCTCCACCGAGTCCACGATCGTCAGCTTCATCCAACCCGTCGCGCCCTCGGGCGCCTTGATCCGCTGGGTCGTGCCGTTCGGCCGGAGGAAACTGGTCTTCGCACCCTTCTCGGTCTCCACCCGCACCTTCGTCGCCGCCGCGCGCACGCTCTCCTGCGGCAGCGGCGTGACCTTGAAGGACGACGGCATGTCGTAGGAGCCGGTGAAGCCGATGCGCAGCCACTGCCCGTCCGGCGTGTCCGGCGCGCCCTCCGCCCACGCGGTGTCCGGGTTGCCGTCGAAGGCGTTCACCGGGTCGTACTGCGGCAGGTGGAACAGCCAGTTGCCGTACGAGGACGCCGACACCGAGCGGGCACCGCGCAGTTCGGCCACCGTCTGGTGCTCGGTGCCCTCGGCGGGCAGGATCTGGCGCGGCTTCTCGCCCGGGTCCTGCAGGGCGTCCGGCGCGTTGCGCTCGTCGCGCGTGTACGTGTACGACGTACCGGCGTTGACCAGCCCGAACCGGGTGTCCGCCCGCCGCAGCCCGTCACCCACCACCTGCACGGCAGGGGTGCCGAGCCCGGGATGGTTGTCGCCGGTCAGGACGGTCGCCCGCCCGCGCAGCCGCTCCGCCAGCGGCAGCAGCGCCTCCGGCCCGCCGGACACCACGGCCGTGTCGGCGACCGGGGCGAGCCCCGCCTGCCCGGGCCGGATCACGTCCGCACCCGTCGGCCGGTAGATCTCCACGGCCCGCTGCCGCGGGTACAGCCCCTCGACCTGGAGCGGCGCGTCCCGCGCGATCCGGCCGCCGGTCATCACCGGCCCGAGCCCCGTCACCTGCTCGTACCCCGACTGCTCCAGCGTGCGCTTGACGGTCGTGGTGGGCACGTAGCCGATCTGGTCGGGATCGAGGTCGTTGCGTACGACGACGTAGTACAGCCCGGCCCGGCTCAGGTAGTCGGCCAGGCCCGGCACTTCGGCGCCCGACAGCAGCGCCTGCTCGACGGCGTCCATCGCCCGCCGGTTGCCGGGCGTGCCGAACGGCACGTAGTCGCGCTGCGCCCACCGCGACTCGGCGAGCACGTCGAGCGGCTGGTCGATGGGGGAGCCCCAGGAGTAGACGCCGTGCGCGGTCGCCGGGACGACCAGGGCACGCGAGTCGGGCGAGTACTTCTCCAGCCAGTCGGCCGTGGCCTGCCAGTAGGTGGGGAGCTTCTGGAACGAACCCGGGTTGAGGATCGAGCCGTTGAGGTACGGCCACATGAGCCCCGGCAGGATCAGCACGGCCGCGACCAGCGGGGCGAAGCGCCGGCCGCGCACCCGCCGCGCCCCGCGCTGCTCGGCCGCCACACCCACCAGATGCGCCAGACCCAGCACGAGCGCCAGCGCCACACCGGTCTGGAACTTGTAGATGTTCCGGAACGGCGACAGCCACCCGTCCAGCCAGCCCTGCACCACCCCGTGGAACGGCGCCCCGAACGCCCCGCCGTACCCGGCGAGCAGCACCAGCACCGCCACGAGCACCGTCAGCACCAGCCACCGCCGCTCGGGCATGTCCCGCCGGGCGAGGCCGGCGAGCCCGAGCCCGGCCGCGAGCGCCGAGCACAGGATCACGACGACGGAGGAGGCCACGGCCCAGCCGGCCGGCAGCCACGCCTCGCCGAGGTGCAGATAGGCGACCCAGTTCCCGGCGCCGCGCAGCGCCTCGGTCGCCGCCATGGTGTCCGTGGTCGTCCGCGACGTCTCTATATAGGGGAGGAAGTTCTCGCCGTAGACCCCGAGCAGCAGCAGCGGCACCCACCACCAGGCGGTCACCACGATCACGGCCGGCGCCCACCAGGCGATCAGCTTGCGCTGCCGGGGCCCGGGCGGCCGGGACAGCAGATACAGCCCGACCGGCAGCAGAGAGGCGAGGGTCGCCGACGCGTTCACCCCGCCCATGAACGGCACGAGCAGCGCCGACCGCAGGGCAGCGACCCGGGCGGCGTACCGCTCGTTCGTCAGCGGCAGCAGCACCCACGGCAGGAACGCGCCGGGCAGCGCGGCGGCCGACGTCGACCCGATGACGGTCGTGAACACCGGCCACAACGCGTACGCCACCGCGCCCAGCAGCCGGGAGGCCCCGCTGCCCACCCGCAGCCGCTCCGCCAGCCGCAACGCCCCCCAGAAGGCGACGGACACGATCAGCGACAGCCACAGCCGCTCCGCCAGCCACACCGGCAGCCGTACGAGGTCGCACAGCCAGTAGAACGGCAGCATCGGCCACAGATAGCCGACGTACTGGTCCTGGATCCCGCCGAAACCGGCCCGGTCGTGCCACAACTGCCCGAGATCGGCGAGGAACTGCCCCGGGTCGACCGTGACCCCGAGCTTGGTGTCGAAGGTCTGCCGCCCCGGCTGCACCGCGAGGAACAGCACGAACACCACGGCCCAGAAACCCAGCAGCCAGCGCCGCGACCGCGGGCCCTCAGGAGGGCCCGCCGCGGTCGCGGTGGTGGGCACGGCTGCCGGTGGAGGAGCCTGGACCGTGGTTGTCATGTGGGGCACCGCCGCAGGATGAGGAGGAGGTTCCAGGTGGCGAACTCGCGGATGCCGGGCGCCTTGACGACGGTCTCCGCGAGGAACGGCCAGTAGCGGGAGCGCGCCGAGACGACCGTGACGTCGTCCCGGGCGCGCACCTGCCTGAGGGTGGAGCCGATGTGCACCGCGAACAGGTTCTCGCCGAGGGTGTGCTTGGCGGGCCTGCCGGTCCGCCGCAGGTAGCGGGCCCGGGCCCGCTCGGCACCGAAGTAGTGCCACGGGGCCCACTCGTGCCCGCCCCACGGCGACAGCCAGTTGGTGAACGACACGTAGATCAGCCCGCCGGGCCGCGTCACCCGGGTCAGCTCACTGAGGAACGTCTCCGGATCGGCCACGTGCTCCAGCACGTTGGAGGAGAAGGTGACGTCCGCGGCACCGTCGCGCAGGGGCAGCAGGTACCCGTCGGCGACGACGGCCGAGTCGGGCGGTTTCCCGCCGAGTTCGGCCATGTCCGGTTCGAAGAGGAACGCGTTCGCCCCGCGGCGCCGGAACTCCCGGGTGAAGTACCCGCTGCCCCCGCCGACGTCGAGGACGGTACGCCCGGCGACGGGCCCGTCGTAGGCCTCGACCTGGTCGACGGCGTCGCGGGCGAGCAGCGAGTAGCAGGCCTCGGGGTCGTCCTGCTCGTGGCGGAAGGCGCGGAACAGGGCGACCGAGCGCCGAAGCGACGGATCCTTCCAGCCTTGGCGCCGGGAGGTTCCCTCACGGCGGCGCGGGGCTGTGACCTGTGCGGCTCCGCCGCGTGGGCGCAGGGGTGGCGTCACGGGGCCCAGCCCTTCACCGCCTCCGCGGCGACAGCCCTGAACTGCCGGACCGTCCGGTCCCACCGGAACTGCGCCGCCCGCTCCCGGGCCGCCTTCCCCATCAGCTCCCGCTGCCGCCCGGACAGGGCCAGCGCGCACCACGCCGCGGCGAACGAGGACTCACCGCGTGCCAGAACCCCGGTCTCACCGTCCACCACGGAGTCCTTGAGCCCCGGTACGTCGAAGGCCACACTCGGGGTCTCCCGGGCCGCGGCCTCGGTCACGACCAGACCCCACCCCTCCACGGCGGAGGGGTGCAGCAGCAGCCAGGCGGCGCACAGCAGCCGGTGCTTCTCGGCTTCCGTCACATACCCGGTGAACTCCACACCGGGGCCGGCGAGCCGCTCAAGACGTGCCCGCTCGGGTCCGTCACCGACGATCACCAGCCGGCCGCCGGTCACCGGCCGCACCCGCTCCCAGAGCCGCAGCAGCAGATCGATCCGCTTGTACTCGACCAGCCGCCCGACGGCGACGAACAGCGGCTCGGAGGAGCGGTCGATTCTGGGGCCCGGCTCCTCGACGCCGTTGTGCACGACTCTGATCCGGTCCCGCTCGACCCCGATCGCCCGCAGGGCGTGGGCGGTCGAGGAGGACACGGCGACGAGCAGGTTCCGCTGCTGCGCCCCGGTCAGCGCCCAGTGTTCGAGTCTTCGGCCGATCCGTGCCGCCGGCGCCAGGGGCCCGCCGAAGCGCATCGCCCACAGATCGGTGTGGACGTGGTTGACCAGGCACAGCGTGGGACCCTGATGCCACAACGGCGCCAGATACGGCATGCCGTTGCACACCTCGACCAGCAGGTCGCAGTCGCCGACCCGGCGGGTGAAGGCCGACCGTGCGCGCAGGTAGTGCCCGTACGGGCCGCCGGCCGACACCACACGGTAGTCGCGGAACGCCGCGGGCCCCCCGCACAGCAGGGTCACCTGGTGGCCCATGCGGGTCAGGCCGTCGGCGAGCTTGTCGACCAGCAGCTCGGAGCCGCCGGCGGACGGGTTGTCCAGATCACGATGGGCGAGGAAGACGATCCGGCGCGGAGGTGGGGGGAGCGCCGGAAGGTGCTGCGGCACGCGGGGGGACGCGGCGCGCAGCGCGGACGGCACGTGCTGGGGCATGGGTGCTCCAACTCGTCTCGGGGTGCGGAACTCAGCGTGGGGAAAACGTGGGGTGTGTTCGTCGCGGAGGGGGCGGCCTGTGGGGGGCCTGAGCTCTTCCTGGGAGGGGAGTGTGGACGGGATGTGCTCGGGGTGGGGTTGGACAGTTTTCGCCCGGACGTTCGCCACGGCTACTCACCGGCGTGACAATTTCCGGCTTTGTTAGAGCTGACGTCGCATCACATCGTGAGGGTGGGCTGGGGCGTACCGGACGTATCGGCCGGAACGGTGCTCTCCGGCTCCTTCCGCCCACGCGCCACGAGAACGCCGCCCGCCACCGCGAGCACGAAGCCCCCCGCCGCCGCACCGATCGGCAGCGTCGTGCCCACCATGCGCAGTTGCCCGCTGTCCCGCTTGGCCTGCCGCACCGCTTCCTTCTGCGTCCCGGTCGTGAACGAGACCTTCCGGCTGTCCAGCAGCACCGCCGCGTCCTTCTTCCCGCCCGGCGCCCGCAGGGTCCGCTTCGGTCCGGTCTGCGCGTAGATCACCCGGCCCGTCGCCTGGTCCACGACCAGCTCGAACCCGTGGTTGGAGTACCACTCCTCGGCCAGCACCTGCGGCCGGTTCGGCTGGTCGACGATGCTGCCGGGCACCATGCGCGTACCGGTCCTCGTCGGCGGCACGGAGCCGGTGAACTTGTAGCCCGTGTAGCCCTGGATCTTCGCGGTGCCCCGGTAGCGCAGCACGACCGTGTCGCCGAGGGTGTTGTCCCACCACCGGTAGGAGCGTTTCTGCACGTCGAAGGGGAACTTCAGATACGCCTCGCCCTCGATGTAGGGCTTCTCCCCGCAGCAGTGCACCGGCCGCGTGGTCTTCCGGTCCATCACCCAGCGGTGCGGCACGAAGTCCAGCGCGTCGTGCGGATCGGCGGCCGGCAGTGACGCGTCGGTGTCGACCGTGGTGGTCACGTCCCAGACGGCGTTGCCGCTGCGTTCGCTGTCCGCGACGTTGCCCCGCACCCGCTGGGTCACGGTGATCTTCCGGTCGGGCACCGTCTCGATCCGGTCAGTGTCGAAGACGCTGCCCCGGCCGGTGTAGACGGCGGTGGTGTCGATGTCGATCGGGTTCACCGCGGCACGCGGCTCGACGTACCAGGCGAGCAGCGGTGCCAGCACCAGCAGGAACGTGCCGAGACCCAGCAGGACCAGGGAAAAGGGAGAGGTTGTACGGCGCATCCGGGCACTCCAGTGGCTTGGGACGGCTCGACGTACGAGAGGACCGGCACGGCGGGAGACAGCGCGCGTGCGGTTGGGCCGGGAACCGTAGGCCGCTCTTGACGGGGTGTCAATGCTTGTCGAGACTGGGGCGCGACAGGCAGGGACGGGACGCCGGGGTGGGGAAAACCTCCGGACGACCTCCGGACGCATCCGGACAGAGAGGCTGACCCTGCGATGTCCAGACTGCTCGCTGCCGCGCTGACCGTCGCGCTCGCCGCCGCCCTCGCCGTGGGCGCCGCGCTGGGCGTGGTCGCGCTGCTCGAAGCCACACCCGACCAGCCGAACACGCCACTGATCACCTACGAGCGAGCCGGGCAGGGGAGCTGACCGTGACGGCCGCCCGCACCGCAGCCCTCACGGCACGCTCGGCCTGGCACGACGTACCGCGCTTCCAGGTGCGCCGGTTCGCCGCGATCGCCATGGCCGAGGCGCCCGCGCTCGCCGAGGAGATCCTCTGCGAGATCCAGCGCGAGTACCCGCATCTGCCCGTCGTCCTCGACGACTCCGGCGAGCCGATGGCCCTGGTCGGCATCCGCCGCGCCATCGAGGTCTTCGTGCAGCACCTGGAGCACTCGGAGGGACGCCCGACCGTCCCGCCCGGCGTCTTCCAGGACTTCGGCCGCGGCGAGGGCCTGAACGGCCGCTCCCTCGACTCCCTCCAGGCCATCTACCGCATGGGCGTACGCCTGGCCTGGCGCCGCTTCGCCGACATCGGCCAGCGCGTGGAGATCCCGCCCCCGGCGATGTACGAACTCGTCGACGCGGGCTACGAGTACCTGGACGGCCTGGTCGACCAGTCCGTACGCGGCTACGCCGAGGCCGCGGCCCGCCAGGCCGGCGAACGCCTGCGCCTGCAACGCCGCCTCATGGAACTCCTCCTCGCCGAGCACCACCGAGGCGACCCCGCCGAGGCCCTGACCGAACGCGCCGCCCGGATCGGCTGGCCCTTACCGGCGAAGGTCGCGGTGGGTGTCCTGCTCCGTCCGGCCCGCGAGGCGATGGCCCCGGCGGTCGGCCAGGGCGTCCTGCTCGACATGGAGTACGAGCAGCCCCGCATGGTCGTGCCCGAGCCGGACGCGGCGGGCCGCTCCGAGCTCATGCACCGGGCCCTGGCCGGCTGGTCCGGCGCGATCGGTCCGCCGGTCCCGCTCACCGACGCGGCGAAGTCGCTGCGCTGGGCGGAGGCGGCGGTCCGCCTGATGGAACGCAACCTCCTCCCCTCCGGCGAGGTCCTCTACTGCACCGAGCACACCGAGGCCCTGGTCCTCCTCCAGCCCGAGGAACTCATCGACGACCTGGCCCTGAGATGCCTGGCCCCCCTGACCCACTGCGGCCCCACCCACGGCCGCCGCCTCGCCGAAACCCTCCTGGCCTGGCTGGAAACCCGCGGCGGCGCCCCGGAGGTCGCCGCCCGCCTCGGCGTCCACCCCCAGACGGTCCGCTACCGCCTGCGCCAGATCCGCGAACTGTGGGGCGACGAGATCGACGACCCCGACCGCCGCTTCGAACTGGAACTGGTGCTGCGGGCACAGCGGCTGCGGGGGGAGCTGGGGGTGTCGCGGGGGCGGCGGTGACCCGGCCGGTGGCCGGCGATGGTCACCACCGCCCCGGTGTCACACCGCGGCCCGCTCCTTCGTCGCCGTCCGCGCGGAGGCGGGAGCGTCCAGGTGGACCACCACCGAGGTGTAGAAGCGGTCCACGGCGTCGTCGACACTGCGGATGAATCCGGACTCCGCGCTGCCGCGGCCGCTTCCCATGCCCTTGAAGAGGGACAGCCGGAAACCGGTGATGCTGGAGCCGTCCTTCGGCAGCAGATCCGCCGGCTCGGGACGCAGCCGTTCCAGCGTGCCCCTCGGGCCGCCCGTCTCGCCCGCCACGAGGGTCTCGACGTGCAGGTCCGCCGGAGCCTCGGCGAGACGACGGACCAGGCGCTTGGCCCAGGTCAGGGGATAGCCCTGCTCGGGTGCCGGGATCTCCACGGACGTGCGCAGCTTCGCGGTGCGCAGGTCCGCGCTGAGGGAGAGCAGCCCGGGTGCGTCCTCGACACGCAGCTCGGCCTGGAGCCGGCCCTCCAGGCACAGCCGGTCCGCCAGGCGGGCACGGCGGGCCCCGGGATCGGTGCCGCGCCGGGTGCGCTGGGCAGGTAGGACCTTCTGCCCGAGTTCGCCGCCGAGCCGCAGGCACACCTGCCGGATGAGCCGCTCCCAGCTCTCCACGACCTCCATGGCGCGCGGGTCGCCCTGGCAGAGGGTCTCGTCGTTGATTCCGTTGCGGACGGGCACCCACGCCGCGCCCATGTTCTGGAAGCCGTGGCAACCGGAGTTGTCGTGCTGGAGGTAGTGCAGCAGATCCTGGAGCAACCAGGTGCGCGCCGCGTTGCCGACGCCCTCGTGCCGGATCAGCATCTGGGCCTGGTGGGCCACTTCGGCCCACGACAGGTGCCAGAGCGCCACTTGATGCTTGCGCCGCCGGTCGATCTTCACGTCGACCAGTGGGCTGCCCTCCAGCGCCACGTCGTTCGACAGGGTGATCACGGCCTCGTAGCCGCGCCGGGCGGCGATGTCCATGTAGGCCTGCACCTGGTCGGATTTCAGGGGGTTGCCGTTGGTCTTGGTCTCGACGAGCGCCGTCCAGAGCTTGCCGGCGCGCTCGACGCGGATCACCCCGTCGGGGCGCCGGGGCGTGTCCCCGTGCGGCAGGGAGACCTCGGTGAACGTCTCCATGCGGCCGGACGGCGCACCGAACGGGGCGGTGATGCGCCTGCCGAACCGGGGCACCTGGGCCATCACCGACAGCAGCACCGACGTGGCCCGCGTCTCCCGGTCCCGGTCGTTCTTGAGCGCGGACACCGGAAAGAGCCGGGCCTGCCTCCAGGACTCGTTCTCCGCCAGGCTCTTCGCCGGGGCCCGGGGCGGTGTGACCTTCTTCTTCGCGGTCCGGGGCCGGGCCGTCCGCTTCTTGGCCGCGACCTCCTGCCCGGCCGGCGGGCGTGGTGCCGGAACCGCATCCAACGTCGTCTGCGGCGGAGCGCCGGGTGTGCTGACGGCGGGTTCCTGCGCCGCCTGGGGCCCGGACTCCGCCTCGTCGTCCTCGACGTCGACGCCGAAGTCCGTCGCCAGCCCCGCCAGCCCGCTCTCGTAGCCCTGCCCGACGGCCCGGAACTTCCACTCCTCGCCCCGCCGGTACAGCTCACCGAAGATGATCGCGCTCACCGGGCCGGCGTCCTCGATGACGAACCGGAGGAGGCTCTCGCCCACCGCGTCGGCCAGCGTCACCATCAGGTCGTCCAGTTCCCCGAAGCGCGCCCCCTCGTAGCGGCTCGCGGCCACGACGATGCGTTCCACCTCGGGCGGGACCGCGGTCAGGTCGAAGCTGATCCTGTCCTCGCTGCCGTCCCCCGTCGGCTCCTTGCCGAGCAGCTGCACGCTGCCGTCGGCGGCCACCGGGTTGTTGTAGAAGTAGAAGTCGGCGTCGCTGCGTACCTTGCCGTTCGAGTCCAGCAGCAGGACGGACACATCGGCGTCGCCCTCACCGGTCGTACTGGACCAGCCCAGACTCACGATCGCGGAGCCGACGTTCTCGCTCAGGGCCGTCAACGACACGTTCGAGCCCATGGTCATGTCACGCACAGAAATCCCCCCACCTCTGCGACACCTGTGACGTGTCGCACACGCGGCACTTTAATGTGCACACCACGTGCTTGTGGGGTGCTCGTGGGATTCCACCCGCCGGGACTCTGCCCATTGCCCGGACATACCTCTATGGCTAGCCTGTGTTCGTCATGCCGATCGCCTGTTGAAATCTCGAACACAGGCGCCTGAGATATATAGGGAGGGTGCCGGTCGTGGGACGCCTCGTACCAGCCGTGACCCGGGCTCTCGACATTCTCGAGCTCTTTCTCGACGGGGACGGGACGCTCTCCGCCCCCGACATCGTGCGCAAGCTCCAGCTTCCGCGCACCACCGTGCACGAGCTGGTGACCACGCTCGCCGCCCGGAAGTACATCGTTCCGATGCCCGGTCAGCCCGGACGCTACCGGCTCGGCGTACGCCCGTACCAGCTCGGTGCCCGCTACTCCGAGCAGCTCGACCTCGCGGCCGAGGGGCAGCAGGTCGCCCGGTCCGTCGCCGAGACCTGCGACGAGACCGTACACGTGGCGATCCTCGAGGACACGGACGTCATCTACATCGCCAAGGTCGACTCCACGCACGCCGTGCGGATGGTGTCGGCGGCCGGCCGCAGGCTGCCCGCCCACTGCACCTCCGTCGGCAAGATGCTGCTGGCCTCCCTTCCCGAGCCGGAGCTCGCCGCGCGCATCCCCGACAGCGCCCAGCTGGTCGCTATGACCCCCAACAGCATCACCGACCCGGGCGCCCTGCGCGAGGCCCTGGCCGAGATCCGTGAGCGGGGCCTCGCCGTGGAGAACCGCGAGTCCAACCCGGACGTGTCCTGCGTGGCCGCGCCGGTCCGCGACCGCACCGGGCAGGTCGTCGCCGCCCTGTCGATCTCCGTGCCCATGATCCGCTGGAGCGAGGAGCGCCGCGCCGAGCTGGAGCAGCTCGCCGCCAAGGGCGCCGCCGAGCTGTCCGAGCACCTCGGCCACCGGGGCATGGCGTGACGGCGCCGTACGAGGTCGCGGTGCGGGCCGAGGCCGAGCTCGGCGAGGGGCCCACCTGGGACGCGGCGGCCGGCCGGCTGCTGTGGATCGACATCCTCGGCTGCCGCCTGCACACGTACGACCCGGCCACCGGGCGTCGCGGCGTGCGCCGCACGGAACAGCACATCGGTGCCGTCAAGCCGCGCGCCGGCGGCGGGCTCGTGCTGAACCTGCGCGACGGGATCGGTCTCCTCGACCCCGACGGCGGCTTCCGCTGGCTCCACCACGAGCCCGTCCCCGGCCACCGTGCCAACGATGCCGCCGTCGCACCCGACGGCGCGCTGTGGGCGGGCACGATGCGCTACGACGAGGCGCCGGGGGGCGGGGCGCTGTCCCGCGTCACCGGGGACGGCACGGTCGATGTCGTGCTCGACGACGTGGCCGTCAGCAACGGCACGGGGTGGAGCCCCGACGGGCGGCTCATGTACTACATCGACTCCCCGACCCGGCGGGTCGACGTCTTCGACTACGCGGACGGGCGGATCTCCGGGCGGCGGACCCTCGCCGAGATCGAGGAGAGCGCGGGCTTCCCGGACGGGCTGACCGTGGACGCCGAAGGATGCGTGTGGGTCGCCCTGTGGCAGGGCTCGGCGGTGCGGCGGTACACACCCGACGGCGGGCTGGACCGGGTGATCGAGTTGCCGGTACCGCTGGTGACGGCCTGTGCGTTCGGTGGGGACGGGCTGACCGACCTCTACGTGACGACCGCTCGTGTGGGGCTGACGGAGCCGTCCGCACTGGCGGGATCCCTGTTCGTGGTGCCCGGCGCGGGAAAGGGACTGGCGCAGCCCCCGTTCGCCGGCTAGCCGAGTCCGGCCGCTTTCCGTTCCCCGGCCGTCAGCGGCGGCCCGCCCAGCCCCGGCTTCAGCGGGCCCACCGCCGCCGCCAGCAGCACCGACGGCATCAGCAGCACCCCCGCCCCCCGCTCCAGCGACGTCACATCCGTCACCCGGCGGGCGATGCGGCCGTTGCCCGTCGCCGTGTGCATCAGCCGGTCCACGTACGAGGTCACGAGCCGGTCCCGCAGCGTCGGGCCCTGCTCCGTCGCGCCGGGGTAGAACACGTCCTGGCCGATGGCCAGGTCCCAGGCCGCTCCGACCGGGCGGGAGACCGCCCTCTGAATCCGCCGGGACAGCCCCGGGGTGCCCCAGCCGTGACGCTCCACCGTGTCGCGCAGCAGCAGGGCGCTCTGCGCGGCGACGGCGAGGCCGTGCCCGTAGACCGGGTTGAACGCGGCGAGGGCGTCGCCGAGGACGGTGAAGCCGGAGGGCCACGCCGGCATGCGCTCGTAGAAGTGGCGGCGGTTGACGGTCGTGCGGGTGAACGACACCTCGGAGAGCGGTTCGGCCTGTTCGAGCAGGTCGCCGATGAGCGGGTGCCGCAGGTCCTCGCGGGCGAAGCGGACGAAGTCGTCGTCGTCCGGGGACGGCCGGCCGCCGCGCGTGCCGCACAGGGTGACGATCCACCGGCCTTCCTCGATGGGCAGCAGGAAGCCGGCCCGGCCGGGCCCGCCCTCGCGCCGGTCGGGCTGGATGTTGACGACGGGGAAGTCGTCGCGGGCCGCGGCGGGGGCGCGGTAGAGGCGGCTGGCGTAGGCGAGGCCCGCGTCCACCTCGCGCCGCTCGGCGAGGGGCAGGCCGAGACCGGTCAGCCAGTGCGCGGCCTGGGAGCCACGGCCCGAGGCGTCGACGACCAGGTCCGCGGCGAGGGTCCGCTCCGGGCCCACGTGGGGCCGGATGCGGACGCCCGTGACCGCGGTGCCCGTGCCGGTGAGGCCCACCGCCTCGGCACGCTCGACGAGTTCGACGCGCTCGTCGGCCAGGACCCGCGCGCGGACCGTCGCGTCGAGCAGGTCCCGGCCTGCCAGGATCACGTGGTGGGACTCGGCCCAGCGGCGGAACCAGCCCCGGGTCCCCAGGGCGACGACGTCCGTCGTGACGGGCCGCCGGTTCGCCCCGGCCTCCCGGAGTTCCCCGGTGAGCCCCGGCAGCAGTTCCTCCATGGCGCGTACCCCGCCCGACCACAGCATGTGGGCGTGCCGGGCCTGCGGCAGCCCCTTGCGGGGCCCGGGGGCGGCGGGCAGCGTGTCGCGCTCCACGACGACGACCCGGTCGGCGACGCCTGCCAGGGCGCGGGCCGCGAGCATGCCGGAGTGGGATCCCCCCAGGACGACGGCGGTTCTGGCGGGGGTGGTGCTGTCAGTCATGCGCGGGCGTTCTCTCTCCCGGGGGCGGCCGCGCGCGAGCGTACCGCCTCGATGTGGTCGCGGTGGCGCAGGGCTCGGGACACGGCCTGGATCTCCTGCAGCAGATAGGTGGTGTCGGGGCCGGACGGGGAGGCGGTGCTGTCACTGTGCGGGGCCCGCTCCCGGGCGGCGACGCCGTCCTGGATCGTCACGGCCGCGGCCAGGGCCTTCGCCCGGCCGGGCTCGAACCCGAGATCCAGGGCGGCCGCGTGGGACCGCTCCCGCAGGTCCTCGTCGAGGTGCCGGGCCAGCTGGAGGAGCACGTCGCGGATGTACGTCTCGCGGCGGATCAGGCGCAGTTCGCCGGTGGCGCGCGGGGTGAAGGGAGCGCCGCCGCCGACGTCGCGCAGCAGGAGGTAGAGGGGACGCAGGTGCCAGTGGGCGAGCCGGATGCGCCAGCGCTCGTGCAGGTACTGGCCGCCGTGCGGAATGATGAAGCCGATCGCGACCATGGTGGCCGACACGCAGGCGGCCGACGGGGCCAGGTAGGTGCTCAGCCAGTCCAGGTCGTGGCCGGTCAACCGGGCGGTGACGGCGGTGAGTTTGGCCGCGTCGAAGAGCAGGTTCGTGGCGTAGCCGACGCCGAGGAACCTCAGCCCCCAGCGCAGCCAGGCGTCGAGGCCGGCGGTGCGGACCCAGTTCCAGATCAGCCGGGCCGTGATCGAGCAGGCCACGGTGTGCGCGAGCAGGTAGAGCAGGATCTCCTCGCGCATGAAGGGCGTGTTCGCGTAGTACGTGTCGAGGTCCTGGCGGCGTTCCACGGGGACGTCCGCGAGCCAGAAGAGCACCCACAGGGCGACGACCACACCCGCGTAGGCGAGGACGACCCAGCGGGCGGCGCGGCGTGTGGAGGCCGAACGGTCGGACAGGCCGTTGCGCCAGGCGACGATCAGCAGCAGCCAGGACGCGCACAACGCGGTGAGCAGGGAGTACACCAGCGGCGCCGCGATGTTGGGCACGCCGGTGACGCGGTTGGTCCAGCCGATGACCGCCGGGGACGCGAAGACGAACACGGCGCAGGCGAACAGCAGCAGCCCGCCGACGGCCCGCAGCATCGGGTCCCGCCACATCTTCACCAGGCTGGGCAGCTTGATGACCAGCGCGACGGTCAGCGCCCCGATGGGCAGCCAGAAGGAGACGGAGAAGGTGTCGAGGACGTCCCGTGCCTGGATCACCGCGCGCCGCCTCCCCGGCCCCGGTAGCCCATCGACCGCCGCACCGGGTCGAGGGCCTGCTCGGTCTCGCGCCCGCGCGCGAGGGAGCCGTCCGCGAACGAGCGGAACGCGGCGGCCAGCCGGTGCCCGAACGCGTCGGCCTCGGCCTCGTCCCGCTGGCGCGAGCCGTCCCGGGCCGCCACGGTCAGCGGCACCGAAGCCCAGCCGGGCTCCTGGTCCAGGGCCCGGGCCGCCGCCGTACCGGCGACGTGGTGATGGCCGTGGCCCGCGTGCAGATGCCACAGCTCGTGCCCGAGGATGACCAGTTGCTGCACGGCCTCGGCCCGTTCCTCGACGATGACGAGGTCGAAGTCCTGGAACTCCACCCACAGCCCGGTCACTTCGATCTCGTCCGGGAAGCGCTCGAAGCGCAGCTCGACCGGCCGTCCGCCGCGCCGGCTGCTCATCTCCTCGCACAGCGCCCGGCACAACGACCGTACGTCGGTGGGCTGCAGGGGTCTTTCCCGGACCGCGGTGGCGAGCTCGGCGGCCAGGCCGCGCATGGCTGAGCCACTGCGTGAGCGCCTGAGCGCGGCGGTGACTCGGGCGGCCCTGGTCCGCGCGCCCGCGATGTCCATCGCTCCCCCTTCTCACCACCGGCCGACGGGCTTGGCAGCGCGTCCGAGACTACGCGCCCGAAAGTGTGCGCGTCATGCGATCCGACGTCCGATGTTCAACGGGTAACGACCGTTCCTGCACGGAAAGTCCTGACCGAAGTTGGGCCGGGCCATTGACGCGCAAGCGCTTCGAATTTACGGTCCCGTTCGAAGTAACGAGCACCATCCGAAATGCCGAACACATGACTCATCGATCGTAAGGGCAGGGCATGAGACGACCTGGCCTGAATCGCAGGCAGCTACTCGGCGGGCTCGGCGGACTCTTCGTCGCGAGCAGCTTCGGCTTCGCCGCACTCGGCACCGGAGCCGACGCACTCGCCTCCGATGCCAACACCCGCGTGCGCTACTGGAACCTCTTCAGCGGCGGCGACGGCTCCAACATGATCGCGATGCTGGACGCCTTCCGTGCGGCCAACCCGGACATCGCCGTGAAGGACTCCACCCTCCAGTGGGGCAGCCCCTTCTACACCAAGCTCGCCATGGCGGCAGCGGGCAACCGCGCACCCGACCTCGGCGTCATGCACCTGGGCCGGGTCACCGGCTTCTCACCGGGCCGCTTCCTGGACCCCTGGGACGTGGACCTGCTCGCCAAGTACGGCGTACGGGAAGCGGACTTCAACCCCGTGCTGTGGAAGCGCGCCGTCATCGACGGCAAGCTCTACGCCCTCCCGCTCGACATCCACGTCCAGCTCTGCTTCTACCGCAAGGACGTGCTGAAGAAGGCGGGGCTGCTCGGCGACGACGGCCGCATCGTGCCCGTCACCTCCGCCGACGAGTGGTTCGACGTGCTGAAGCAGGCGAAGCAGGCCACGGAGAAGGGGCTCCAGACCATCGGCATGTGGTCCAACGACCAGAACTTCCAGTGGTGGTTCTTCGTCGCCTTCTACACCCAGCTCGGCGGCACCTGGTTCAACGCCGCCAACACCGAGGTCACCTTCGACACCGGCAAGGCCACCCAGGTCCTGGAGTTCCTGCGCCGGCACATCACCGACGGGTACTCCAACCCGGGCTTCGCGGGCCTCGCCGGCGCCGAACAGTTCCTCAACGGCTCCCCCTTCGTCTGGGAGGGCAACTGGTCGGTGCCGGTCTACTCCGGGGCCGAGATCGACTACGGCGCCACCCCACTGCCGCCGGTCTTCGGCAGTCCGGCCACCCACGCCGAGTCGCATGCCTTCGTCCTGCCGCACCAGCCCGACCGCGGCGGCGCCACCAACGAGGCGGCCCACCGACTCGCCGCCTACGTCGTCCGGCATGCTCAGCAGTGGGCCGCCGGCGGCCACATCCCCGCGTACACGCCCACCCTGTCCACGGCCGCGTACAAGGAGCTGAACCCGCAGAGCGAGTACGTCTCCGCCATGGACCACCAGGCCACCGAGCCGAAGGTGTGGTTCGCGGGCTCCACCGGCATCCTGGCCCAGCGCGTCGGCCCCATCGTCGCCGCCTCCACGATGGGCTCCGCCAAGCCGGAGACCGCCGCCCGCCGGATGAAGGGCGCACTCACCCGACTGCTCGCCATGAAGAACCCCATGGACGGCAGAACAGCCGCAGAAGGAGGTGCGGCCGCGTGACGGCGACCAGCGCCCGGACCATCGCCGCACCCGCCCGCGCCAAGACCGCCGCCGACAGCGCCACCCCCCGCCGGGGGCAGGGCTTCCAGCACGGCGGCTGGTTCGTGGCCCCGTTCCTCGTCCTGTTCACGCTCTTCGTGATCTGGCCGCTGCTGCGCGGCGTCCACCTCAGCTTCACGGACGCCAACATCTCGGGCGAGGGCGCGAGCTTCGTCGGCCTCGACAACTACCGCGAGGCCCTCAACGACCCGTTGATGTGGGACTCACTCGGGCACAGCGCGTACTTCACGCTCCTGGTCGTCCCGAGCATCACGGTCCTCGCCTTCCTCCTCGCGATGCTCGCCCACCACATCGAGCGCGGCAAGTGGCTGTGGCGGCTGTGCTTCTTCGCCCCGTTCCTGCTGCCGTCCACCGTCGCGGCCAACCTGTGGCAGTGGCTCTTCAACCCCGGCACAGGAATGATCAACCACGTCTTCGGCCTCGAGACGCCGTGGCTGGCCGACAAGTCGTACGCGATGCTCGCCATCGTCATCCAGACCCTGTGGTGGACGGTCGGCTTCAGCTTCCTGCTCTACCTCGCCGCGCTCCAGGGCATCCCCGGCCACCTCTACGAGGCCGCCAGGCTGGACGGCGCGAACGCCTGGCACCGCATGGTCCACATCACCCTGCCGATGCTGCGCAACATCACCGGCCTCGTCGTCGCCCTCCAGATCCTCGCCTCGCTCCAGGTCTTCGACCAGGCCGTCGTGATGATGGACTTCCTCCCTGGACCCGAGGGATCGACCCGCACGTTCGTGCAGTACACCCTCGAAGAGGGCTTCACCAGCTACCGCGTGGGCTACGCCTCCGCGATCTCCGTCATCTTCTTCGTGATCATCGCGGCCGTCGCCCTCGCCCGGATGTGGCTGCTGCGCAACCGTGAGGAGGCCGCCCGATGACCACCGCCGTCCCGGTGAGGGCCCGCAGGGCGTGGACCCCCAGCCAGATCATCCTGACCCTGCTCGGCACCGCCGTCTCGGTCGTCTTCCTGGCCCCCTTCGCCTGGGGCCTGTTCACCTCCCTCAAGTCCGAGACCGAAGCCGTCCAGGTCCCGCCGCACTGGCTCCCCGAGGACTGGACGGGCCAGGCCTGGACGGCCCTCTTCGAGACCGGCAACATCACCAACTGGTTCGTCAACTCCGTGGTCGTCTCCGTCTGCGTGACGTCCGTGGTGCTGCTCGTGAGCGCCCTCGCCGGATACGGCTTCGCCCGCACCGAGTTCCGCGGCAAGAAGCCCCTGATGGGCCTGGTCATGGCCGGGCTGATGATCTCGCCCGCCGTCCTCGGCGTGCCGCTCTTCACCACCGTGCAGCAGATGGGCATGGTCGACACCTACTGGGGCATGATCCTGCCGCAGTGCGCGCCCGCGGCGATGGTCTACATCCTCTACAAGTTCTTCCAGGGCATCCCGCGGGAGCTGGAGGAGGCCGCCTTCATCGACGGGGCGGGCCGCTGGCGGGTCTTCTTCACCATCGTCCTGCCGCTCTCCCGCCCCTCCCTCGCCGCCGTCGGCATCTTCACCTTCATCGCCTCGTGGAACAACTTCCTCTGGCCGTACATGGTGACCAACAACCCCGACCTGATGACCATGCCGAACGGCATCGCGACCGTCATGAACTCCTACGGCATCCAGTGGGCCCAGCTCATGGCCGGCGGTCTCATGGCGGGCCTGCCGCTGATCATCGTGTTCGTCTTCTTCCAGCGCCAGATCGTGGCGGGCGTCGCCCACACGGGCTTGGCAGGGCAGTAGAAGAGCTCCCGAAGGGGCGCGGGGAACTGCGCGAACAACCCCCACGACCCGCAGCCGCCATACGACAGAACCACCCACCCCGAAAGGCGAACATGCACACCGCCCGCTTCACCCTCGACCCCGCTTTCACGGTCGGCGAGGTCAACCCTCGCCTCTTCGGCAGCTTCGTGGAACACCTCGGCCGCTGCGTCTACACCGGCGTCTTCGAACCGGACCACCCCTCCGCCGACGACCAGGGCCTGCGCCAGGACGTCCTGGAACTCGTCAGGGAGCTCGGCGTCACAGCCGTCCGCTACCCCGGCGGCAACTTCGTCTCCGGCTACAAGTGGGAGGACTCCGTCGGCCCCGCCGAGGCCCGCCCCCGCCGCCTCGACCTCGCCTGGCACTCGACGGAGTCCAACCGCTTCGGCCTCTCCGAGTACATCGGCTTCCTGCGCAAGATCGGCCCCCAGGCCGAGCCGATGATGGCCGTCAACCTCGGCACGCGCGGGGTCGCCGAGGCCCTCGAACTCCAGGAGTACGCCAACCACACCGCCGGCACCGCACTGTCCGACCTGCGCGCCTCCCACGGCGACAAGGACCCCTTCGGCATCCGGCTGTGGTGCCTCGGCAACGAGATGGACGGCCCCTGGCAGACCGGCCACAAGACAGCCGGGGAATACGGACGCCTCGCCGCCGAGACGGCCCGGGCCATGCGCCAGATGGACCCCGGTGTCGAACTCGTCGCCTGCGGCTCCTCCAGCCAGTCCATGCCGACCTTCGCCGAGTGGGAGGCGACGGTCCTCGAGGAGACGTACGACCTCGTCGACTACATCTCGCTGCACGCCTACTACTGGCCCGAGGACGGCGACCTCGACTCCTTCCTCGCCTCCGCCGTCGACATGGAGTCCTTCATCGACAACGTCGTCGCGACCGCCGACCACGTCGGCGCCCGGCTGAAGTCGAAGAAGCGGATCAACCTCTCCTTCGACGAGTGGAACGTCTGGTACCTGCCCGAGTGGGAGGCCCGCGCCAAGACCTTCGAGCAGGACGACTGGCCCGAGGCCCCGCGCCTGCTGGAGGACAACTACAGCGTGCTGGACGCGGTCGTCTTCGGCTCGCTCCTCATCGCCCTGCTCCGGCACGCCGACCGCGTCACGGTCGCCTGCCTGGCCCAGCTCGTCAACGTCATCGCGCCGATCATGACCGAGCCCGGCGGCCCGGCCTGGCGGCAGACCACGTTCTTCCCGTTCGCACAGGCGGCACGGTACGGCCGCGGCCGGGTCCTGGACGTCCGCGTGGACTCCCCGACGTACGAGACCAGGAAGTACGGCGAGACCGACCTGCTGCACGCCACCGCCGTGCGCGCCGAGGACGGCACCGTCACCGTCTTCGCGGTCAACCGCAGCCGCACCGGCGCCCTGCCCCTCGAAGTCGCCCTGAGCGGCCTCGGCCTGACGCGGGTCGTCGAGCACAGCGCCCTCGCGGACGCCGACCCCGACGCCCGCAACACCCTCGACGACCCCGAGCGGGTCGCCCCCCACCCCGTCGACGGCACGGCTCTCCAGGACGGCACGCTGAGCGCCGCCCTGGAGCCGATGTCCTGGAACGTGATCCGGCTGGCGTGACAGCCGCCGGTCAGCGTTCGATGTGCAGCCGGGCGGCCGAGGACGCCGCGGTCGAGGTCGTCCCGACCGCCCAGTAGCCGTCCGAACCCGGCACCTTCGCCAGGGCGTTCATGACGACGGGGGTGGTGGCGACCGGCCCCCGCTCGCTCACCCAGGCCGTGCCGTCCCAGCGCAGGTAGTGGGCCCGGGTCTGGTCCCAGAAGTCCCAGCCGGCGATCCGGTCGGGCCGCCCCCGGGCGTCGGCGACGATCCCGTTGAGCATGCCGACACCGAACGGTTCGGCGACGCCCTGCCAGGTGCTGCCGTCGCCGTGCAGAAGCAGGACGCCGGGGGGCTTGCCGACCGGGCCGCCCACACCGTAGTCGTAGCCGACCAGCCACAGGTCGTCGTCGGCGACCGGCAGCAGCCCGGTGAGGCTCGCGCGGATGCCCTGGTAGGCGGGCAGTTCGGCCCAGGCCGAGCCGTTCCAGCGGGCCACGATGCCGACGCCGTACAGCCAGACGTCGCCGCGCGGGGTGAGCTGGACACCCGAGGGCGTGGCCGTGGGGGCGCTCGGTGGTGCGGGGAGCCAGGTGAAGGTGCCGCCGTCGTGGTGCAGCAGCAGTTGGCCCTCGGAGGTGCGCCCGGAGAACCATGCTCCGCTGCCCGGGTCGACCGCGACGCCGGTGAGAGAGGTGCCGGACCGGCCCCGGCCGGGGAAGTCGGTCTCCCGCCAGGTTCCTCCGTCCCACGCGAGCAGGTGGGTGACGCCGGCCGCGTCGGTGCCGATCGCCCACGCCGAGCGGGCGCACGTCCCGGCGACGGAGTGCAGGTAGCCGCGGAAGCCCAGCTGGCCGAGGCCGGTCCGCGTCCATGCCGTGCCGTCCCACACCAGGGCCAGTGGGGAGCCGAGGGCGCTTCCGCTGCGGCCCTCCTCACCCACGGCCCACGCCAGGCCGTCCCCGGCGGCGGCGACGTCCCGCAACTGGGCGGCCGGTGTGCCGTCCGGTGCGGTCACGGCCTGCCACGCACGGGCCGCGCCGGCCGCCCGGCCGGGCGCAGCCGCGGCCGGCCTCCCGAGCGCCGGGGCGAGTCCCAGACCCGCCCCGGCACCGGCTAATCCGCTGATGAACCGCCGTCTGTGCACAAGAGTCCCCTCCCTGTCGCCGGCCTGAAGGGTCAACACGGTGACCCACCGTGCCGGAGAAGGCAATGCACGAGGACGGCTCGATCCGGTCACACCTGCTGGACGGGCACTCCTCCGGCGGCGGCGCCCAGCAGCGTCAGCCGCACCTCTCCCGGCCCGGACGGTGTGGTCCCGTCCGACAGCACCGCCAGCGCCAGTGTGTTGGCACCCCGTGTGCGCAGGATCCCGTTGGGCAGCACGAAGGTGTGCTGCGGGCCCACGTCGTTGATGTACTGGCCCATGTTCCAGCCGTTGAGGAAGATCTGGACGCGGTAGGCCCGGCCCGGGTCGTCGTCGAGGAAGAGTCCGATCGAGGCGTCGACGCCGGGGGCGACGTCCAGCCGGAAGTCCGTCCGGTACCAGGTGACGCCCTGCCGCCGGTCGGACCGGGGCAGTTCGGCGTCCTTCCAGTCCTCGTCGTCGTGCTCGGGCAGATGCCAGCCCTCGCGCTCCCCGTGCAGCCCGCCGTTGTTCATCGGCCCGCGCACGGGGTCCGGCGCGGAGGCGCCCTGGACACGCCACTTCACCTCGGGGGCGCCGCCCTCGAAGGTGACGGCCGTCAGCCCGCGCGCGGCCTTGTGCGTGTCGCGCGCATCGCCGTCCATGTCGTGCTGCATCCGCCGGACCAGCACGGACAGCACATGCCGCTCCCGGCGCCGCTCACGGGACCCGTCCCGCAGCTCCTCCGGCAGGTCGAAGGTGGCCTTCGCGCTCCACGTCCCCTGCCGGGCCCGGTCCTCGTCCGGGACCGGCATCCGGTGCGTGCCCAGCGGCTCGCCGTCCAGCCAGGCCATCAGCAGACCCTGCGTGCCCGTGCTGTAGGCGAGGGACACGGACTCGACGCCGCCGGTGTCCGTCCACTCGCCCCGGTACCAGACGTCGCCGTAGTGGAAGCCGTAGTCGTCGGCGAACAGGACGGGCTGCCCGTCGGGCACGGGCGTGGTGCTGAAGGTCGTCTCCTTGTCGGCCGTCGTCCAGTCCGAGTCGTCGAAGTCCGGCTCGGCCTCCGGGTTCCCGGACCGCCGCCGCCAGCCGTCCAGCGCGGGCAGGGCCGGCCGGGTCACACCGGGCAGCGGCCGCAGCGCCAGCAGGCTGCCGGAGGCACTGATCCGCGTGGGGACCGGGCGCCCGTTCCAGGTGACGTGGGTGATCCCGCGCGGCCCCCACACCTCCAGGCCGGTCGCCCCGGTGGTGTCGCCGGTGAGATGGACCGTGGAGCCGCGCAGCTCGGCCGAGCGCAGCAGGGCGGGGCCGTAGACGAGGAGCTGGCCGGACGGGGTCTCCCAGGGCCACAGCCGCACGGCGGTGGCGTCGTCGGCGAACAGCACCAGCATCGGCGTGTCCACGCCGTCGCCCTCGACTCTCACCCGGCTCAGTCCGCCGGCGCCGAGCGGGGCGGTGATGTTCAGTTTGCCGAGGTTGTACGCCCAGGCGGGCTCCGCGTCCAGCCGCATGGGTGTCGGCTCGTCCGCGCACTCCAGGACGACCTGGGCCATCTCGCCCCGGCGGCCCGCGAACACGGCGATGTCCTGCCGTCCGGCGGTCAGGCTCACCATGGGCTGCACGGTGGAGTGCACCAGAGTCCGCTTCCCGAGCCTCAGACCGGCGGCGATCAGCTTGGCGTCCCGGGCCGGGACGGTGACCGGCACGTCGATACCGGCGTCCGGCAGCGTCGCGGAGACCGCCTCGCCGGTGTCGTTGCGCAGGACGTAGAAGTGGGCCCCGGTGTCGGGGTTGGTCAGGTGGTAGACCTTGATCCGCTCGTCGGCCGCCCGCACGGACTTCGCCCGGTCCAGCTTGGCGAGGTCGGGCACGGACCGCAGCAACTGCCCGATCTGGTGCATCGGGGCGAGCTTCGGGGTGGGGTTGCGGGCCTCGTCGAACGCGGCGCCGTAGTCGTGCGAGGTGTAGACGGTCGGTGCGGGCAGCCAGCCCCAGGAGGTGCCGCCGTACGTCATGTAGACGTTGTGCAGTGTGATGCCGTTGGCGAGGTTGGTCAGGTAGAAGCGCCGCTCGTACGCCGCGTCCCGGGTCCGGCGGGCCTCGGCGTACCCCTTGCCGCCGAACGGGGCCCCGCCCCACGGGTCGAACCAGCCCCCGCCGGCCTCGGGCATGAACCCGGGCGTCCGCGGGCTGGCCGTCGCCCCGCCCTTCGCGCCGCCGGTGCCGAAGGCTCCCCAGTCCGGCGGCACCCGGTCCGGCTCCGGATACCCGTCGAACCCGTACAGCCAGCGCCCCTTCTCCCCGCCGGTGCCGAACGACCCCGGGACCCAGTGGCCGTTGCGCCCCTTGTCGTTGTGGAACAGCGGTACGTCGATGCCGTCGGCCCGGACCTTCTCGTACAGGTACGACATGTAGGCGCGCCCGGACGGCTCGTCGGCGTGCGCGTCGTACTCGTTCTCGATCTGGTAGAGCAGGACCGTGCCCGTGCCCCGCGTGAACAGGTGCCCCGCGACGATGGCGTTGACGGCGGTCAGCCACTCGTCGACATAGCGCAGGTACGTCGGGTCGGAGGTCCGGGCGCGGCCCTCGGTGGCGGTCAGCCAGCCGGGGAAGCCGCCGGCGTCGACCTCCGCGTCGATGTACGGCCCGGGCCGCAGGATCACGTACATCCCCGTCTCGGCGGCCGTCCGCAGGAACAGGTCCAGGTCGCGCACGCCGTTGAAGTCGTACCGGCCGGGCGCGGGGGAGTGGTGGTTCCAGGCGACGTACACGCTGACGGCGTTGTAGCCGTGGGCACGCATCTTCTCCAGCACGTCCCGCCACAGCGACGGGCTCGGCAGCCGGAAGGGGTGCATCTCGCCCGACCAGAGCACCAGGCGACGGCCGTCGACCACCAGCGAGTAGTGGTCGAAGCCGATCTCGTGCGGTCTGCCGTCCGTGCTCGGCACCGGTGGCGGCGGGCCGGTGGGCGCGGGGCGTGCCGGGTTGGCGGAGGTCGGCGACCCGCTGCCGGTCAGCGCGAAGCCGAGCGCCGCGGTGCCGGCCAGAGCGTGGAAGGTACGCCTGCTGAGCTCCAAGGGAGCGCCTCCTGTTGTGCCGTGCGGTGCGTGTGCTTGTCGTTCGGGGTGCGTGTGTTCGCTGTGTTGTGTGGTGCGTGTGCCTCAATGTCTACAGGGTGACGGCGACCATGGTCCTATGAGGATCTCGGCACGTGCGGACCACGCGCTGCGAGGGGTCGTGGAGCCGGCCGTCCGGCAGGGGGAAGGGCCGGTCACGGCGGAGGCCGTCGCCACCGCGCAGGACATCCCCCACGGGTTCCTGGCGGGGATCCCCGGCGATCAGCGGCGCGGCGGTGTCGTCGCCGGCCTCGCGGCGGGGGCGCTGCCGGAGCCGGTCGGGCGGCCGGCGGTGGAACCGGCGGCCCGGGAGAACCTCCGAGGGGCGGCGGCCGTGCGCGGCGCTGTGCGTGGTCCTCATTCCGTCCTCGGGATGTCCTCGGGGTGTCCTCGGTCTGACGCACTGGTGCAACGCACCTTATGTGCCTGCCGGTACCCGGGTGAATTCCCGCCAGTGTGAATGGCCGGACAGCGACCTGGCCGACCTCTTCAGGCCTGCGTACGATGCGACCGCTCCCGCTCTTCACATCTCCTTCATGGGATGCTCACAGGCGGGGGTGCATGTGCTGTCGCTTTGACATGCCCATGCTCATGCCGATGTTCGCGGACTGATCCACCCCCCACGAACGGATGGGAGAACCATGGCCGGTGGCCTGCTTCTGAGCGGCGCGATCGCCGCGCTCCTCACCAGCGCACTTCCCGCGCAATCCCCGTCCTCCGGGTTCGACGACCCGCCCCCGGACAAGATCATCATCAAGGTCGCCACGGTGAACGGCTCCGGTTGCCCGCAGGGCACGGCGGCGGTCGCCGTCTCCGAGGACAACACGGCGTTCACGGTGACCTACAGCGACTACCTCGCCCAGGCCGGCGGGAACTCCGACCCGACCGCGTTCCGCAGGAACTGCCAGCTCAGTCTGGTCGTTCACGTCCCCGGCGGCTTCACCTACGCCATCGCGAGCGCGGACTACCGGGGCTTCGCCGCCCTCCAGCGCGGCGCGAGCGCCTCCCAGCGGGCCTCGTACTACTTCCAGGGCTCGCCCAGCACGGTCTACAAGAACCACCCCTTCAGCGGCCCCCTCAACGACAACTGGTCGGCCACCGACGAGACGGACTGGGCCCAACTGGTCTACGCACCCTGCGGAGTCCAGCGCAACTTCAACATCAACACCGAGCTCCGGGTCAACGCCGGCACCCAGTCGGCCGACAAGGTCAGCTTCATGACGATGGACTCCACGGACGGGGACATCAGCACGGTGTACCACCTGGCGTGGAAGGAGTGCCCGAAGAAGTCGTGACGGGGTGAGGGGCGGCCCGCCGACCGGCGGGTCGCCCCTCACAAGGTGTTCCGGACACCCCTAGGGCCTGTCGTTTGGATCAGACCGCGGACGCGGGGTCTGGCACGCGCCTCTG